>JBDIAJ010000081.1:0-18018 GCA_039812345.1 Nostocoides sp.
TCGCCGGACATCTCGGCGATGCCCTGGGCGTTGTCGGAGACGGGGCCGAAGGTGTCCATGGCGACGATGACGCCGACGGTGGTCAGCAGGCCGCAGCCGGCGAGCGCGATGAGGAAGAGCGCGAGGGCCGTGGCGCCGCCGCCGAGGAGGAAGGCGAGATAGACGGCGCCGCCGATGATCGCGGCGGTGAAGACCGCGGATTCGAGGCCGACGCCGATGCCGGAGAGGACGACGGTCGCGGGGCCGGTCAGCGAGGTCCGGGCGACATCATTGGTCGGGCGGTGTTCGGTGCCGGTGTAGTACCCCGTCAGCCACAGGATGACCCCGGCGAGGACGATGCCGACGACGACGGCCATGATCGCGACCCGGCGCGGGTCGCCGGCGAGGGCGGCGACGTCCTGGTCGGTCGAGCCGAGGGCGGCGAAGGTCTTGGGGAGGTAGGTGTAGGCCGCGACCGCCGAGAGCACGGTCGAGATGCCGGCGGCGATGTAGAACCCGCGGTTGATCGCCCGCAGCGCGTTCTCGCCCGGGCGGGCCTTGGTGATGTAGACGCCGAGCAGCGCGGTCAGGGCGCCGATGGCCGGGATGATGAGCGGGAAGACGAGACCGTAGGACCCGAAGGCGACCGAGCCGAGGATGAGCGCGGCGACCAGGGTCACGGCATACGACTCGAAGAGGTCGGCGGCCATGCCGGCGCAGTCGCCGACGTTGTCACCGACGTTGTCGGCGATGGTCGCGGCGTTGCGGGGGTCGTCCTCGGGGATGCCCGCCTCGACCTTGCCGACCAGGTCGGCGCCGACGTCGGCGGCCTTGGTGAAGATCCCGCCGCCGACCCGCATGAACATCGCGAGCAGCGCGGCGCCGAAACCGAAGCCCTCGAGCACCTTGGGGGCGTTGCCCTTGTAAAGGAGGACGACGACGGAGGCGCCGAGCAGGCCGAGCCCGACGGTCGCCATACCGACGACGCCGCCGGTGCGGAAGGCGACCTTCATGCCCTCGTCGCGCTTGCCCTCGCGAGCGGCCTCGGCGACCCGGACGTTGGCCTTGACGGCCAGGCTCATGCCGAGATAGCCGATCGTCGCGGAGAAGAGCGCGCCGATGACGAAGAACACGGACCGGCCGATCATGACCTTGTTGTCCGGGGCCGGGAGGGCCATGAGGAGGAAGAAGACGAGGACCACGAAGATGCCGAGGGTGCGGAACTGGCGTCGCAGATAGGCCTGCGCGCCCTCCTCGACGGCGGCACCGATGGTCTGCATGTTCTCGGTGCCGGCGCTGTGCGCCAGCACCTGTCGCCGGAAGACCATTCCCATGACGAGCGAGATGACGGCGATACCGGCGACGGCATAGGTCAGCGTCAGGTTCCTGCCCGTCAGGGTGAGAGTGGACTCCGCCAGGGGCAGTTGTGATGCGAGGCCGGTCATCGGCCATCCTCCTCGAGGTCAGCGCTGGCCGGGGTCTTCGTGGACCGTCAGGCCTGGATCACGTTCAGGCTACCGGGCGCGACCGGTTAGCCGAATTCGTTGGACCGTGCACGGGGGCGGGTGTGCGGCGGTTCACACGCCGCTGGGGGAACCTCCGAGGGCGACGAGCGCGGGGTCGAGCACGGTGTGGACGTGGAAGACTGCGTCGAGCCCGGTGATCTCGAAGACCCGCAGGACCCGGGGATTGCTCGCGACGACGTGCATGACCCCCCCGCGCATGCGGACATCCTTGAGTTTGCCGACGAGCACCCCCAGGCCGCTCGAGTCGAGGAAGGTCACCTCGGTGAGGTCGGCGATCAGGCGGTTCGCGCCGTCGGAGAGACCCTCGCCGAGCGCCTCCCGCAACAGCCGGGCAGTGTGCGCATCGACCTCTCCGGACACCTGGACGATGGCGATCCCGTCCTGCCAACGGACCTGCGCAGAGAGCATGGGACGGGGACTCCTCGGGTGCGGAGGTTCGAAGCTGAGGGGCGGTGACGCGGCGGTGTCGGGGCCCGCGCATACCGTAGACCACAGTTGCACAGGACACCAGACAACCTGCAGGTCACAGCCATATGGACGATTCACCGGGCCCGAGCACCGCACTCGCGGCACTGCTCGCTGCCTCGGGAGCGGACGATCCCCGCCTGCGGCATCTCCACCGGCTGGCCGCGCGACCCGCGCGGTGCGCTCCGCTCCCCGCCTGGATCGATCCCGGACTCGCCATGGCGTTGGCCGGGGACGGGGTCGAGCGGCTCTGGTGCCATCAGGCGGAGGCGGCCCAGGCGGCATACGAGGGCCGGCATGTCGTGCTCGCCACCGGGACGGCTTCCGGCAAGAGCCTGGCCTATCTCCTTCCCGGCCTCACCGCCGCGGCAGAGGGGGCGCGCGCACCCGGGGGGCGCGCCGCCACCGTGCTCTATCTCGCGCCGACCAAGGCGCTGGCCGCGGACCAGGCGGCCCGCATCGCCGCCCTGGCGGTGCCGGGCGTCCGGGCCGCCACCTATGACGGGGACACCGCGGCCGAGGAGCGGCGGTGGATCCGCGCGCACGCCAACGTCGTCCTGACCAATCCCGACCTGCTCAATCACTCGCTCCTGCCGCGACACGAGCTGTGGGCGCCCTTCCTGCGGGCCCTGCGCTATGTCGTGATCGACGAATGCCACAGCTACCGCGGGATCTTCGGATCGACCGTCGCGCTGGTCCTGCGTCGGCTGCGGCGCGTCCTGTCGCGCTATCGCTGCGCTCCGACGTTCGTCCTCGCGTCGGCGACGGTCGCGGACCCGGCCGCCCACGCGAGCACGTTGATCGGTATGCCGGTCCATCCCGTCACCGACGACGCCTCCCCTCGCGCCGGCCTCGACTTCGCCTTCTGGGAGCCGCCGGTCGTCGAGCGGGCCGACGGCGCGCCGAGGCGACGATCGACGATCGTCGAGACGGCCGACCTGCTGGCCGGCTTGGTCGGATCCGGTGTCCAGACCCTCGCGTTCGCCCGGTCGCGCGTCGGGGCGGAGACGGTGGCGAGCGCGGCCACCCGCCGCCTCGACGAGGCGGGGCACGCGGCACCGGTCGCCGCCTACCGGGGCGGGTATCTGCCCGAGGAGCGGCGGGCGCTGGAGGGGGATCTGCGATCGGGGCGGCTGCGTGGGCTGGCCGCCACCAATGCCCTGGAACTCGGCATCGACATCCACGGGCTGGACGCGGTCGTCATGGCCGGGTGGCCCGGGCGGTTGGCCTCCCTGTGGCAGCAGGCCGGCCGGGCGGGTCGGCGCGGCACCGAGGCCCTGGCCGTGCTGGTGGCGGCGGACGATCCGCTGGACGCCTATGTCCTGACCCATCCCGAGATGGTGTTCGGGGCGCCGATCGAACGGACCGTGGTCAACCCCGGCAACCGGAGACTCCTCGCGGCCCAGTTGCCGGCCGCGGCCTACGAATGCCCGCTGACCGTCGACGACGCGGCCCTGTTCGGGTCCGGTATGCGCGAGGTGCTGGCGGACCTGGTGGGCGCCGGTGTGCTGCGTCGCCGCCCCGCGGGGTGGTTCTGGCCGACCGAGACCCCACCGGTCCCGGTATCGCTGCGCGGCGAGGGCGCGGTGGTGACGATCGTCGAAGACGGCACCGGGCGGGTGGTCGGGACGGTCGACCGGCCCGGGGCCCTGGTCCACGTGCACCCGGGAGCGGTGCACGTGCACCAGGGGGTGGCCCACGTCGTCCTCGACCTCGACCTCGACGCGGGGGTCGCCCGGGTCGTCCGGGGCGACCCCGGGTGGAGCACCCTCGCGCAGAGCCGGTCGCAGTTCGAATTGGGGTCCGCACGGAGCGTGTCCTCGGCCGGCGGGGTGACCCTGGGGTTGGGCGAACTGACCATCCGGACGCGGGTGACCGCCTTCCAGCGGCGCCTGCCGTCGGGCGAGGTCCTCGGCATCCACGCCCTGGACCTGCCCGAGCAGGTCCTCGTCACCGAGGGGGTGTGGTGGAGCGTCGATCCCGCCGCCCTGGACGAGGCCGGTGTCACCGCGGACGCGGTCCCGGGCGCCGCGCACGCCGCAGAACACGCGGCGATCGGGATGCTGCCCCTGTTCGCGACCTGCGACCGCTGGGACATCGGCGGGATCTCGACCGCGGAGGATCCGCGGACCGGCCTGCCGACGATCGTCGTCTACGACGGCTTCCCCGGTGGCGCCGGCTATGCCGAGCACGGACACGGCATCGTCGGCGACTGGCTGCGGGCGACGCACGCCACCCTCATCGGATGTCCGTGTGCGGCCGGCTGCCCGCGCTGCGTGGTGTCACCGAAGTGCGGCAACGGCAATCAGGCGCTCGACAAGGCGGGCGCGATCACCCTCCTCGGGGTGACGCTCGCCGGTCTGGGGGCCCTCCCCGAGCGCCGGACCGACGCGGCAACCTCGGGAACGGCGCGCTCCCGGGTAAGTTGAGTGGGGAGGACGTGGCCCATCGCCGGCCGTGACCCACTGCGCACGGAGGAGAACCATGATCGTCATCGGACTGCTTCTGCTGGCCGCCGTCGGTGTGGCCGGGACCTGGCTCTATCTGGGGTCGATGAACTCCGCCACGACGACGACGGACCTCACCGCGTGGGGCGTGACGATCGGATTCCGGCCGCTCGTGCTCTTGATCGCCGGGGCTGGGCTGGCGCTCGGCCTGCTCATCGGTCTCTATCTCATCCGTGCCGGGCTCGCCCGGGGCACGCGGCAGCGGCGTGAGCGCAAGGAACTCGCCCGGACCGCGGAGGCGAACCGCAAGGCCGCCGAGGAGGCGGCCTCCCGACGCCTGCAGGAGGAGCGCTCGGCGCGAGGTGGCCTCGATCCGGAGCCCTTCCGGACCACCGACGGGCGCGGATCGGCCCGCGGTTTCACCGGCCCCACCGACGGGACGTCGGAGAGCGCGACTCCGCCCCCGCCCCCGCCGCCACGCGGCTGAGCGTCCCCGCCCTCACGAGGGCGACGCACGAGCGAGCACCGGACCGGCGAGGGCGCGGCCGGTTGCGCGTCGCCACCCGATGACGGGCAGCCGGACCTCGACCGATGTGAGGATCGTCGCGACGCCGGATGCCGTGATGACGCACCCTACGACGTCGGCGTCGTTTCCCCGCACGATCCGCCCTCCGGCCGCACACGCGGCCTCGGGGGTGGTGCCCGCGACATACGCCGACGACGCGGCGATCGCCCCGAGATCCGCGGCGGCGCGAGCCCGTGCGTTCGCCTGGACCGCCTGCACCACGCCCAGCGCGGCCGGGAGCAGCAGGAGCAGGCCGGCGATGACGATCATCATGAGCATCGTTCCGGAGCCCTCGTGACGAGGATCGCCGCGGCGCCGGCCCCGCCGGCTATCCACCGTTGGTCCACTCGATCGGGGCGACCGACGTCGCGACCCCGGCGACGTGGATGCCGAGGTGGGCGAAGAAGGGCCGTTCCGGTGCGCGGACCGTCACGGTGACCGAACCGCCACCGCGGCTGACCTCGACCCGAGACCCCGCGGGCGCGGTGTCCAGGGCACCGGCGACCACCTGCGACGTCGCCTCGTCCCGGGCGGCGAGGCGGGCCCCCACCCGGGCCGCCTCGGCACAGCGGACGTGGTCGATCCCGGTGGCCAGTGCGGTCACGCTCGCGGTCAGGAAGAAGGCGAGCGCGAACATCATCAGCGCGACCTCGAGGGTGACGATCCCCGACTGCCGTTGCCCACCGGCGACGAGGCCGGGTGCCCGCGAGGCGCGAGCGCCACGACGGGGGCGAGTGCCGACCGCCCCCCTGCGGAGGTCGGCACCCGAGGCGCGAGGCGCGGGGTCGATCAGTCCGGGCCGGGCAACGGTGCCGGTCCACCGACCCCGCGCCCGGGGAGCGGGCCGGCGCGTGGCCCGCCCCCCGGTCTGCGAGCCGGCCATCGGTCAGGGCCGCTTCCCGAAGGCTTCCGTGATGATCTTGCCGATCGCGTCCTTGCCGACCGTGCCGAGCACGCCGAGCGCGAGGATGACGAACGCGCAGACGCAGAGCGTGACCAGAGCCCACTCGGCGGTGGCCATGCCCTCCTCCATCCGGCGGGACGCGGCATCCCGCAGCCGGAGCATCGCGAAGTCGTACCTCGCCGCGAGTTTCGTGGTCATGACGGGTAACCCCTTTCGGTTGTGGCCGACCCCCTGCCGGCCTGAAACCCACTCTCGTCCCCACTCGCCCACCCCCGCCACTTTCTCGAAAACGCCTGTGGATCAAGACGAATCGTGGATTCTGGACCCTGTGGACAAGGCCCGGCGGGATCAGCGCCCCAGGCGCGTGGGCGCGAGTGCGATGACCAGCGGAAGCATCGTCGTCAGCGCGAAGGCGGGCAGGAACATCGCCGCCAGCGGCACCAGCAGCATCGTCCCGGCCTTCCCGGCGGCTGCCTCCAGTCGGGAGCGTTCGCTGGCCTGGAGGCGCTCGGCGGCCGCGCGGACCGCCTCCGCGGGCGCCGCTCCGTGGTCGAGCGCGAGCCCGACCGCCATGGCCACCGGGGACCAGTCGGGTGCGGCATACGACCAGGCGGCGTCGTGCGCGAGTCCCCAGCGATAGGCGGCGGCGACCCGGGACAGATCGGCGCGGACGCGGCCACGACATGACGGCGCCACCGCCTCCAGGCACTCGAGGACGCCGGAGCCCCCCGCCAGCGCGAGGTGGAGCAGGAGGGCCGCATCGGTGACCTCCCGCGCGCTGCTGGCCTCGTGCGGTGGATCCGGATCGAGCATCCGCGGGGCCAGCGCCCGGGCGAGGATCCGCCTCGCCGCCGCCAGCCCGGCCACGGCGAACCCGAACCCGACGACGCAGCCGACCGCGGCCGGGACGTTGCCATACAGCCGCCAGGGGGCGATCCCCATCATGGCGCCGATCGGGATCCCGGCGAACGGGAGCAACAGCATCAGCAGCATCGACGACCGGGCGCCGGAGGTGACCGCGTCGAGACGTTCGCTCGCGGCCCGCTGCTCGCGCAGCTGGGCCGCCGACCACGCCACGGCCGGCTGCAGGGACGTTCCGCTGGCCTCGGTGAGGCTCCAGGCGCCCGCCAGCAGCCGCAGCTCCGGCAGCTCTCCCGTATGCCGATTCCACACCGGGCCGCCCGGGTCACCTCTCGTGAGGGCCCGGCGCACGTCGTCGAGGACGGCGCGGACCACCGACTCCTCCGGCACCCGGGCCCCGGCGATCTCCAGGGACCGGGCCGGCGTCAGGCCCGCCTGGAGGCACATGGCGACCGACTCGAGGGCGTCGGCCACGCACGCGGCGCGGCCACCGCCACCGCCACCGGCGTCCGTGCCCCGGGCCGCCACCCGCCGCCGTCGGCGCGGCGCGACCAGACCGGCGATCGCGACGAGCAGGGCGGCCGCGAGGACGGCTCCCGGGCCGCTCACACCGGAAGCCGTTCGATGGACTCCACCACCCGCCCGCCCGGGCGTCGGACGACGTGGACGACGGTGTGGATCGCGGTCGCGACCTGCGCCCGCACCGCGTCGCGGGACATTCCGGCGAGGGCGCCCAGCGCCTCGAGTCGAGCGGGCACGTCCGCGGGCTTGTTGGCGTGCAGCGTGCAGCAGCCGCCCTCGTGCCCGGTGTTGAGCGCGAGCAGGAGTTCGCGGACCTCCGCGCCACGGACCTCCCCGACCACCAGCCGGTCCGGCCGCATCCGCAGCGCCTGACGGACCAGATCGACCAGGGTCACCAGGCCATGGCCCTCGACATTGGCCGGGCGCGCCTGGAGGCGCACGACGTGCCCGCGATGCAGCGGGATCTCGAGGACGTCCTCGACCACGAGGATGCGCTCGCGCGCGTCGACCTCGGCCAGGAGGGCGGCCAGCAGGGTCGTCTTGCCCGCCCCGGTGCCGCCGGTGACGACGAAGGCCTGCTTCGTCGCGACCAGATCACGCAGCCGCTCGCCCTGCTCCCGCGTGCACATGCCGACGGCTTCGAGGTCGGCGAGCCGGAGGCTCCCACGCCGCAGCAGGCGCAGGCTGATCGAGGTCCCTTCGGCGGCGAGCGGCGGGAGGATCGCATGCAGCCGGACCCCGCCCGGCAGGAGGCCGTCCACCCAGGGCTGGCTGTCGTCGAGTCGCCGCCCGGCGATCCCGGCGAGCCGCACGGCGAAGCGGCGCACCTGCTCGGTCCCGGGGAAATCGTGCTCCGGCATCCGTTCGAGACCCCGCCCGCGGTCGATCCAGGTCCACCCGTCGCCGTTGACGAGGATGTCGGTGACCGTCGGCTCACCCGCGAGACCGGCCAGCGGGCCGAGACCGGCGAGATCGGCCAGGAGTCGCTCCTGCTCGCGGACCACGCCCAGATCACCGAGCCGGTCGGCGACGTCCTCGACGACCCCGCGGATCACCTGCGGGGCCGGGCCTTCGCCGGCGCGGATCCGGGCCTCGACCTCCGAGTCGTATCGCACGACGGCCCCCTCAGGTCGCCGTGGCCGGAGCCACCAGGGCCGCGGCCAGCGCGGTGGCCAACCGGGGCAGCGGCCCCCGAGCCCGCTGCCCCGGAAGCTCGCCTCGACCGGTGGCCCAGGCGACCGAACGGTCGTCGCGCACCTGCCCGAGCAGCGGGAGCCGGACCCGGGCCGCCAGGGCGGCGGCCAGTCGCCCATCGGGCCGCGGTGCCCGCGTGAGGACGCCCCCGAACACCCCCGGCTCGAGGCGCCCGGACAGCGCGACGACGTCGGCGAGGCCGCGCGGCGTCAGGCCGGCGAGCAGCACATCGGCGTCCGCCAGCCCGCGCTCCGGGACACGGCGCGCCCAGTCGACGACGACGAGATCGCACACCCGGCCGAGCCCCGCCAGCACGCTGGCGAAGGCTCCCGGCGGCACCGCCTCCTCGACCGACCCCTCCGGCGCGGCCGTATGCCGACCGGCCGACAACACGGCACACCCCGCCACCGCCGGCAGTCGCGCGAGCACCCGCTCGCCGTCGACCGCTCCGTCGACCTCCGTCAGATCCCGCCACCGATATCCGGGCTCGTGCTCGACCCCGGCGGTCACCTGCAGTCCCCCGGTGAACGTCTCTCCGTCGACGACACACACCCGCAGCCCGCCCCGGGCCCCCGCCGCTCCGACCGCACAGACCAGCGTGGAGACCCCCAGGCCACCGGAGGCTCCCGCGATGCCGAGAATCGTCATACGGCGAGCCTGCCGCGACCGGACGCGCGCGCGCCACCACCACCGGGCCAGCCTGTGGACGACGGCGAATCCTGGCTCGCGGGAGCCTGTGGACAACACCTGTCGCCCGCGGCATACAGTGCCCTTCGTGTCCGACCCCACGAGCGCCCTGGCCACGATCGCCGCCCTTCCCGAGGCGATCGCCGCGACGGACCGCGCCCGCGAGGCCTGCACCCGGTTGCGCTGGCACCAGGCGCTGCGCCGGCGCATCCCGGAGGCCGCTGCCGAGGCGCGGATCCGCGGGGCCTGGGCCAGCGCGGAGCTCGACGGCGCCCGATCCAGCCTCGACGCCGTCCGCGATCTCATGCGCGGCGCCCGGGTTCGCTCGGAGCGTCCCGACCCCGCCGAGGTCATCGTCCACGGCGCGATGGCCGCCACCGCCGCCACCGAGACCCTGGGGCCGCTGCTGCGGCGCGCGCCGCGCCAGGCCATCGCCCGCCTGCATCTCGCCGCGGCCGCGGAGCTCCTTCCCGAGGACCGGCTCGGCCGCCCCCGCACGCCCGGTCAGCCCTGTCTCGAGTTCGCCATCCTCGGCCCGGCGCCGGCGGCCGAGGAGGCCGCCGCCCGGCTCGACACCCTCGATGGCCTCCTGACCGCCCCCGATCTTCCCGCGTTCGTGGTCGCGGCGATCGCCCACGCCGAGATCGCCCACGCGCGCCCCTTCGTCCGCGGGAACGGGTTGGTCGCGCGCGCCCTCGAACGCACCCTCGTCCAGGCCAGCGGCCTGGACCCGACCGGTGTCGTGGTCCCGGAGGCCGGCCACCTTCGGGAGGGGGCGGCGGCCTACCAGGGGGCGCTGGCGGCATACGCCCAGGGGACGCGGGCGGGACTTGTCGTGTGGCTGGAGCACTGCGCCGACAGCATCGAGGCCGGCGCCCGGGAGGGCGGCGAGATCGCCGATGCCGTCCTCGCCGGCCGCCTGTCCTGACCTCCGCCGCATCCCCGCGGCGCCGCAGGGAGCGTGACGTAGGCCTCGCCGCGAACCTTGCCCGGCCACCTGTCAAGGGAGTAGAACAGGAGGTGAGCACCGCACTGCGGTGCGCCGCGAGGCATCGTGGGAGGCGACGAGTACCCACGCGCGGGCAGTCCACTGATGGACCGATCGCGCCGGGGCTGGTTCCCCTGCCGATGACGACGGATGCACGCCTGGTAGCCCGTCGACTCCCACGATCCCGCTGGCCTCCTGGGCACCGACAGCCGTGGGTCGGGCGCCACCCGTGACGCGATTCGCGCGTGAAACTGCGTGTCACGAGTTGCGCTACCCCCCGTTATGCCCGAACATGGCACTCAGGTGGCTCCCCTCGGGTCGAGCCGCCCGCTCGTGCCGTTCCACCCCCCCGAGACGGCGCGAGCACGGCCCCGGTTGCCTCCCCCCCAACCGGGGCCGTCCCCATCCCGTTCCGGGCGTCGCCACCTCTAGGCTTGGCCCGCATGAACGGTCAGAGCCACACCGGCACCGTCGCGGTCGCCGTCATGCTGGCCGTGCTCCTGGTCACCGGCGGCTGGCTCGCCCTGAGGGTCCGCGGCCGCTCCCGGGGATTCCTCAGCGATACCCACCGCACGACGTATGAAACGCTCCACACCGCCGCACTGGCGGCCCGCCACCTCGGTCCCGGCCTGTCCGGCGAGGGGGTGGGCAAGGCCGCCCGGCACCTGCGCCAGATGCTCGGCACCCCCGCGCTGGCGCTGACGACGCTGGGTGGCGACGTCACCTGGGACGGCACCAGCCGACACCATGCCGTCGACGTCGCCCGCGACACCGCGAGGACCCTCCAGACCGGCGAGACCCGCGTTCTCGACCACGACGCGGTGAGCTGCACCGACGCCCACTGCGGGATCCGGGCCGCCGTCGTCGCCCCGATCGTCAGCGACGGGCGGGTCGTCGGCGCGCTGGCGGCATACGCGCCCGGCGCCACCGCCGGCCTCGCCCGGGCGACCGCGGAGGTGGCCGGCTGGGTCTCGACCCAGGTCGAACTCGCCGAGCTGGCCCGCGAACGCGCCCGGGCCTCGGAGGCCGAGCTCGCCGCCCTCCGCGCCCAGATCAGCCCGCACTTCATCTACAACTCCCTCGGTGCCATCGCCAGCTTCGTGCGCACCGACCCCGACCGGGCCCGCGAACTGCTGCTGGAGTTCGCCGACTTCACCCGGTATGCGTTGCGCCGCGGCGGCGCCTACACCACGCTCGCGGACGAGTTGCGCAATGTCGAGCGCTATCTCGTCCTCGAGCAGGCCCGCTTCGGCGAGCGCCTGCAGATCCGCCTCCTCGTCGCGCCCGAGGTGCTGGCGATCTCCCTCCCCTACCTCGCCATCCAACCGCTCGTCGAGAACGCCGTCCGTCACGGGCTCGCCGTCAAGGAGGGACCCGGCACCGTCACGCTCACCGCCGCCGACCGCGGCGCGGAGGCGGAGATCGTCGTCGAGGACGACGGGGTGGGTGCCGACCCGGCCCGGATCCGGGCCATCCTCGACGGGGTCGCCGAGGGCGAGTCGCACGGCATCGCCAACGTGGACTCTCGTCTGCGCGCCGTCTATGGGGACGATCACGGACTGGTCGTCGAGACCGCCCCGGGGGCCGGAACCCGGTGTTCCTTCCGAATCCCCAAGTTCGCCCCGCACACGTTGTCGTGAACCGGCCCTAAGCTGCCGAGCGATGAGTGGCGATTCCGGATCCGGGCTCACCGCGCTGGTCGTGGACGACGAGGCACCAGCGCGTTCCGAGTTGCGCTATCTCCTCGCTCGGGACGAGCGGATCGGGACCGTCCACGTGGCCGCGTCCGGGACGGACGCCCTGCGACTCCTCGACGCCGAGGCGATCGACGTCATCTTCACGGACATCTCGATGCCCGGCCTGGACGGGATGGAGTTGGCGCGGATCCTCGGGCGGTTCGCGCAGCGACCCGCGGTCGTGTTCGTCACGGCATACGACCACCACGCGGTCGACGCCTTCGCCGTCGACGCCGTCGACTATGTGATGAAACCGGTCCGGCCGGAGCGACTCGGCGAGGCGGTCCGTCGCGCCGCGGCCATCGTCGCCGGTCACCGGGCCGGCGAGACCGAGACGGTGCCGGACGAGACGATCCCGGTCGATCTCGGGGGCGTGACCCGCTTCGTCAACCGGGCCGACATCCGCTATGTCATCGCCCACGGCGACTACGCCCGGCTGCACACCCGCACCGGATCGCACCTGGTCCGGGCGTCTCTCGCCTCGCTCGCGGACCGATGGGCGCCGGCCGGGTTCGTCCGCATCCACCGCAGCACCCTGGTGGCAATCCCGCACGTCACCGAGGTCCGGATGGACCACGGCAAGTGCACCGTCGTCATCGGCGACGTCGAGTTGATCGTCAGCCGGCGGCATCTGCGTGACCTGCGCTCCAGCCTGCTGCGACCGCGCGAGGCGACATGAGTCCCGACCCGGTCCCCGGCGGGAGTCCGTCGACGCAGCGCGTCCGGGTGACGAGTGCGCGCCGACGGGCCGCGCGGCATACGCGTCGGACCATGGCGGCGGACCTGAGCGAGCAGACCGACCTCGGTGAGGTCTATGTCACCGGGCTGATGCGGGCCCAGTTGCGGCTCTCCCTGAGCATCCTTCTCGTCACCGCGCTCGTCCTCGTCGCCGTGCCGCTCGGCTTCGACCTCTGGCCGGCGACGCGGCACCTGCACATCGGCCCGGTTCCGCTGCCGTGGGCCGTCCTGGGGGTCCTCGTCTATCCGGCGGTCTTCGTGCTCGCGCGCTACTACGTCCGGGCCAGTGAGAGCCTCGAGGCGGCGTTCATCGACGTGGTGAACAAGTCGTGACCGAGCCGGCCGGGCTCGGCGCGATCCTCCTGGTGTGCGCGCTCACCCTGGCCGCGGGTGCCTACGGCCTGCGGATCTCGCGCGCCACGTCCGACTTCTACGTCGCCGGCCGGACGGTCAACCCCTGGCGCAATGCGAGCGCGATCGGGGGCGAGTACCTGTCGGCCGCCTCCTTCCTCGGTGTCGCGGGCGCGATGTACGAGCGCGGTGCCGACATGCTGTGGCTGCCGATCGGCTACACCATCGGCTACGTCGTCCTCATGGTCGTCGTCGCCGCGCCCCTGCGCCGTTCCGGCGCCTACACGCTCGCCGATTTCGCGGAAGTGCGGCTGGAATCGCGCCGGATCCGGACCGGCTGTTCCCTCCTCGTCGTCGGGATCGGCTGGCTCTATCTGATCCCCCAGTTCCAGGGGGCCGGGCTCGCCCTGCACACCGTGACCGGCTGGCCCCGCTGGGTCGGGGCGATCGTCGTGGCCGTCGTGACGACGATCGCCGTCAGCGCCGGCGGGATGCGGTCGATCACCCTGGTCCAGGCGATGCAGTACTGGATCAAGCTGACCGCCATCAGCATCCCCGCATTCATCCTCCTGGCCGTGTGGCGCTCCACGCCCGGTGCCCCGCACGCCGACGCCACAATGTGGGCGAGTGCGGCGACCAGCCGCGGGCAGGGCCTCTATGTGACGTACTCGACGCTGCTGGCCCTCAGCCTCGGGACGATGGGGTTGCCGCACGTGCTCGTGCGCTTCTACACCAATCCCGACGGCCGGGACGCCCGGCGGACGACGGTGATCGTCGTCGCCCTGCTCGGCGCGTTCTATGTCTTCCCCCCGGCGTATGCCGTGGTCGCCCGCGCCTATCATCCAGCCCTGGCCGGCGGCCTGGCGGACACCGTCGTCCTCGCGACGCCGAACCTCGTCCTTCACGAGCCCTTGCGCACCCTGGCGGCGGCCCTGCTCGCCGGTGGCGCCTTCGCCGCCTTCCTGTCGACCGCGTCCGGCCTGCTCATGTCCATCGCGGGTGTCATCGACCAGGACCTCATCCGGCCCGTGCTCCCGAGGTTCGCCGGTGGCGACCTGCCACCCCGCCTCGGGCTGCGCCTGTCCGCCCTGGCCGCCATCGTCGTGCCCTGTGTCACGAGCCTCCTCCTCGCGCCGGTCGGGCTGGCGACCCTCGTCGGGCTCGCCTTCGCCGTGGCCGCCTCGACCTTCACGCCGCTGCTGGCGCTCGGGGTGTGGTGGCCCCGCCTGACGACGATCGGGGCGGGGGCGGGGATGCTGGTCGGCACGATCGCGGCCGGGGCCGGGGCGCTGGTGACGATCGTCGGCGGGGTCCCCTCGGGGTGGCTCGGTGCCTTGCTCGGCCAGCCGGCGGCCTGGTCGTCACCGTTGGCCTTCCTCACCGCCGTCCTCGTCTCGCTCGCGACGCCGTCGGCCACCCCGGCGCACGTTCGCCGGACCCTGACGCGGCTGCATACGCCGGAGTCCCTCCTCGGGTGAGCCCGGAAACGGCGACGGCCCCGTCCCCCCACGGGGGCCGGGGCCGTCGACGAGTCGGGCGTCAGCGCGGCCAGGTCGGGAACATCGCCCGTTTCGCGGTCGCATTGCCGACCCCGGCCAGGCAGCCGTACCACGCGCCGGCGGCGGTGAGCAGCCCGAGCCAGCCACCCAGCTTCGTCATCCCGGAGGAGCCCCCGAGTTCGCCGAGGGTCAGGGCGAGGAAGGTGAGCGTCAGGAGCACGAACACGCCGACAAGCAGCCCGTTGGTCCGCAGCGAGGCGACGAGCATGATCGCCGTGAAGATCGTCCAGGACAGGAGGAACCACCCGACGCCCTTCTTGGCGTCATCGCCGGCCTTGGACAGGTCGGTGTGGGCGACGAGATACCAGAACGCGAGCCAGAAGGCGCCGTAGGACGAGAAGGCCACGGCCCCGAAAGTGTTGCCCTTGGCGAACTCCCACATCCCCGCGAACACCTGGACGATGCCGCCGTAGAAGAGGGCCAGGCTGAGCACCACGACCTCGACGGTCTTGGGGATGAGGCCGGCGTTGACGCTGGAGAGGAAGAAGGTCGTCAGGGCGAAAGCGCCGAGCCCGAGCGGGCCGGGGTCGGCGAGTGCGGCACCGAAGGTCGCCGGTGCCGCGGGGGGTGGGGTGCTGGCATGGTCGGCCACGGCCGATGTCCTTTCGTCGGTGGGGGGTGGCCCCGGACCGGCGGTTACCGGTTCGACCATCGCCCCTGGCGGTCGATTGCGACAATGGCACCGCGGGACCCGCGACGGTAAGGCACCCACGCCGACGAAGCTGTCAAAGCATCGATGATCATGGCGGACGGTCGACGGCTCCCGCCGAGCGGTCGCTCTGGCACGCCCAACGGCGGTGCTTCCGGTCGGCTTCTGGGGCCGGCCGACCGCGCGGTCAACCGGGAAGCGAGCTGGCGCGTGCACCACGTGCGCGATCCCGCGCACCATCGGGGAGGAGCCCATCATGTCCACCAGCCGCACCATCACCCACCGCCTCGCCGCCCTGGGCGCCGCGAGCGCCCTCACCCTCGCGGGGTTCTCCGCCGCGCCGACGAGCGCCGCCGCGCCGGGCGCCGTGGCCCAGGCCGCCGCGACCTGCGTCAAGACCTGGGGGTCGCTGCCCAAGAACAGCCCGACGATGGTCGTCGGGCCGCTGACCGGCCTCCGCTCCGGCCAGCACGCGTGCTACGACCGTCTCGTCGTCGACCTGCGCGGGACGGCACCCGGCTATCGCGTGCAGTACGTCGACCGGATCATCCAGATGGGCTCGGGCACCGTGATCCCCGTCCGCGGTGGCGCGAAGATCAAGATCGACGTCTTCGCCCCCGCGTATGACGAGAGCGGCACCCTCGTCTACACCCCGGCGAATCCCGCCGAGGCGGTGAACGTCGGAGGCTACCGGACCCTGCGGCAGGTCCGCTGGCTCGGGACCTTCGAGGGCTACAGCGAGTTCGGTGTCGGCGTCCGTGCGCGGCTGCCGTTCCGAGTGTTCACGATGACCGACGGGTCCTCCTCCCGCCTGGTGATCGACATCGCCCACAGCTGGAGCTGACTCGCGCCGCTCAGCCCGGCAGCCGGCCTCGCGTCCGCAGCGCGAGGACGGCGACCACGAGCCCGCCCAGGGTGAGACCGGTGAGGAAGAGGACCGGCATACCGGCGCCGACGCCGGCGTGCCAGTTCCGAGAGCAGAAGTCGCTGCCGGTGCGACAGGCGACGTCGAGGGCGGCGAGGTCCTGGCTGGAGGCGACGCCCCGGAAGGTCCAATAAGCCGGGCTGAGCTTGGCCACGCCGGCGAGGAGCACCGAGTGCTCGACGTCGAGGAAGGCGCCGACGAGGAGGATCTGGGCGACCAGCACCCCGGGCATCAGGGCCAGGACCCCGGCCTCCCGGCCACCGCAGGCACTGATCGCCAGACCCGCCGCCGCCGCGGACCAGGCGCCCAGGAGCAGCAACCCAGCGCTGCCGAAGACGCCATGACGGCCGCCCTGCCCGGCGAAGACCAGCAGCAGGAGGACCGTCTGGACCAGGCCGATGGCGGCGAGCGCGAGGAAGCGCCCGAGCACATAGGCGATCGGGCTCATCCCGACAGCCAGATCTCGGGCCACCAGGTCGCGCTCCCCGACGACCTCGCGGGCGCCTCCGAGCAGCCCGGGCGTGATCGCCGCGAGCGCCGTGAAGGCGAGCAGCAGCCGCGGGTCGGCGGACCGCGAGAGGGGATCGAGGTTGCCCCACCGGAGCATGAGGACGACCAGGACGACGAGGAGAAGGGTCTGGGCGACGACTCCGGCCGCCGCTCGCCGGTCCCACCACAGGGCCTCGAGCCGCCGCGCCGCCAACCTGCCGATCGCCGTCCCCAGCCCGGGCCAGGACCGCGTCGACGGCGGGATGTAGGCCGAACTGTCCGGGTCGAAGACCGCCAGGCGCGGCGTGAACGCACCCGCCCACCCCTTGGCCGGGTCGGCGAGTTGGGCGTAGACGTGCGCGTAGTCCCAGGTCGTGCTGGCCCCGAAGTGGGCCGCGGCCTCGTCCGGCGGCCCATGGAAGGCCAGCCGCCCGACCCCCGCGGGGGTCTTGCCGAGGACGACCACGTTGTCGGCCATCGACAGCGCGGCCGGCGAGTGAGTGATCATGACGATGGTGCGTCGACCGTATGCCGCCAGCTCCTGGAGCATCCGGACCAGCGTCGCCTCGGCGTCGGGGTCGAGGCCGGTCGTCGGTTCGTCGAGGACGATGACACTGGCCCGGGAGAGCAGTTCCATGGCGACCGCGGCTCGCTTGCGTTCCCCGCCGGACAACCGGTTGACCGGTGTGTCCAGCCGGTCCGTCAGACGCAGCGGCCGAACGACCTCGGCGATCGCCGCACGCCGCTCACCGGCTCCCGCGTTCGGCATCCGCAGGGCCGCCACGTGCGCCAGGGCCCGGTGCAGCGGCAGTGGGCTGGCGATGACGTCGTGCTGAGGGACGAACCCGATCACCGACCGGACCAGGCCTGCCGTCTCCGGGGTCAGGGTGAGGGCGCCATACGAGATCCGGCCGTCGAAGTCCACCTGGCCGGTCAGCGCCTTGACGAGGGTGGACTTGCCGGCTCCGGAGGGCCCGACGAGGGCGAGCACCTCGCCGGGGGCGACGTCGAACGAGATGTCCTCGAGCAGCAGACGCCCGTCCATCCGGACCGTCACCCGCCGGGCCTGGAGGGGGACCTCCTGGATCGGGGGGAAACGACGAGGCAGCCCGGCCCGTTGGGCGCGGCTGAGGGGCTGTCCGCCGATCGGGTCCTTCAGTGGTCGCGGGCCGGCACCGTCGAGATGGGGCCGGGCCGACCCGAGGACCGCGTCGAGAACGCCGTAGCCGGCCTGCCGGGTCACCCCGAAGCGGCCGCCCGCCGACCGGACCCAGATCGTGGCCGCGCCGCCGTCACCCGTGGGGACCTCAAGCGCCGGCTGCCCGGAGTCCAGCCGGACCGGGCCGTCGCCGAGGGGGCGAGCAGGAGCAGGGGCTCGGCGACGAGGACGCCGATGGTGAGGGCGAGGAGGAAGCGCGGGAGGAGGGCGAAGA
>JBDIAJ010000082.1:0-17703 GCA_039812345.1 Nostocoides sp.
CAGCCGGAGACGAAGGTCACCGCCCATGACATCCTCATCGTCACCGGTCCGACCGCGCTGATCGAGCGGTTCGCGGCGCGGCCCTGACGGCCCGCGCCGAGGGGTCACCAGCTGGCGCCGCGATCCCCCGCGAGCGGGAGGACCATGGCGATCTCCTCCTCGTCGTCGCCGGTCTCGCCCTTGACACTCATCGGCCGGCGCCGTCCGGTTGGCCGGAACCCGAAGCCGGAGGCGAAGGCCACCGCGCGCCCGTTGTCGGTGCTCACCCAGTAGGCGATCCGATCGAAGCCCTGGTCGTGGGCCTCCTCGCCGGCCCGACGCACGAGGGCGGCGGCCACGCTGCGACCCCGCCAGTGCGGGTCGACCCAGAGCCCGAAGATCTCGGCGGTGTTCTCGGCGCCGTCCAACTGCCCGAGGCTGGCGACGCCGGCCGGCTGACCGTCGGCGACGGCATACAGCCGCTGTGCCCGGCGCAGGCGCAGGCGCCAGAAAGCCTCGTCGTAGTCCTCCTCCGTGGCCGCGTCGGCGACGAAGGCCTCGGGCGACTCGTTGAGCGCGGCGAGGCGGATCGTCCGGAAGAGGTCCCACTCGTCCTCGGTCAGGGCCCGCACCTGAATGTCCGTCATGGGGGTCACTCTATGGTGCCGTCCGGCCGTCGTGCCCGCCATCGCCGAGCCGTATGCCGTGGGCGAACTATCCGCCGGCGAGTTCGGCCGAGCGCGCCCCCGCCGCGGCGACGGCACTGACGAACGCCGCCCGAACCGCGCGGGCGTCGAGTTCCCGGAGGGCGGCGGCCGTGGTGCCCCCCGGGCTGGTCACCTGCTCGCGCAGGATCGCCGGATGCTCACCGGTGTCGCGCAGCATGACCGCGGCGCCGACCAGCGTCTGCACGGCGAGTTCCCGCGCGATCGGGCGCGGCAGTCCCAGCACGACCCCGGCCTCGATGAGCGCGTCCGCGACATAGAAGACGTAGGCCGGGCCCGATCCGGACACCGCGGTCACGGCGTCCTGCTGATACTCCGGCACCTCGACGACCCGGCCGCACGCGGCGAGCACCGCGGCGGCCCGCTCGACCTGCGCGTCACCGACCCCGGCGCCGCGGCTGAGGGCGGCCATGCCCTCGCCGACCAGCGCCGGCGTGTTGGGCATCACCCGGACGATCGCGGATCCCGCCGGGAGCCGTTCGGCGAGATAGGAGGTCGAGACCCCGGCGGCGAGGGAGACGACGACGGCGCCCTCGGCGAGGTGTGGCCCGATCCGCCGGGCCACCGCGTCGACGTCCTGCGGCTTGACGACGAGGAGGACCGTGTCGCGGCCGGCCACGGCGGACAGTTCGGGGGAGGTGGACACGGCATACGTCTCGCGCAGGTGTGCGGCCCGGTCGGCGCGGGTCTCGACGACGAGCACGTCGGGGTGTTCGGGGGCGCGGGCGAGTCCGGCGAGCACGGCTTCGCCCATGGCGCCGCCGCCGACGATGGCGATGGTCATGTGCGTGATCCTCTCAGGGGTTCGGCCCGAGGCCGCGGTCGGTCAGGGAACGGGCGAGGTGAAGCAGCCCGCGATGGCGTTCGGCCAGGCGGGTCGCGACGAGTTCGCGCCAGTGCGCCCCCCACGGGATGACGACGCGCACCTGATGCCCGCGGTCGGCGATGCGCCGCTGGAGTTCGGCGCGGGCGCCATACGGCATCGCGAACTCGAACCGGGCCGGGTCGAGGCCGCGCCGGCGCACGATGCTGGTCACCATGGCGACGAGGCGCGGGTCGTGGACGGCGAACACCGATGTCGTCGGGGCGTCGGCGAGGATGCGCACGCAGCGGATGAAGCGCCGGTGGGTGTCGGCGTCCCCGGCCGCGACCGCCACCCCGATGCCGGCGGAACACAGTGCGGCACAGTCGCCTTCCGACCGCGCCAGATCGGTCCGGAGGCCGACCCGCACCTGCGGATGGACCCGCGCGACCTCGGCGGCGAGGGCGAGGGAGGCGGCGGTGTCGGGCCGCGGGGGTGGGCCCAGGGTGAGGCCGGTGCCCGCGTCGGCGGCGGCCTCGGCGATCCGGCGGGTGGCCTCGGTGGCGAGGGCCGGCCCGCCGGGAAGGGCGATCCCGAGGTCGAGCGGCGCGACGGTGACGTCGGCGCGGCGCCCTTCGGCGAGGCCGGCGGTGGAGAGCGCGGCGAGGGCGGCGGCATACGTCTCGATGGTCGTGGCGACGTCGGCCGAACCGAAGGGCGGACCGCCGAGATGGAGCAGACTCGCCCAGCGATTGGTGAGCCGGACCTCGGCCGCCGCGGCGACGGCGTCGGCGATCTCCGGGCCGGGCACCGAACGCCGCACGAGGGCGCGGCCGGCCTCGGTCGAGGCGAGGTGGTCGGTCACCGCCTCGCCGCTCGCGAGCCGACCGACGGCCACCTGCCAGGCACGTGACGGTCCCATGGGTCCAGAAGGCTAACCGACGCAG
Organism: Nostocoides sp.; assembly: GCA_039812345.1. Taxonomy (GTDB): domain Bacteria; phylum Actinomycetota; class Actinomycetes; order Actinomycetales; family Dermatophilaceae; genus Nostocoides_A. Next base: position 2,454 of record JBDIAJ010000082.1, read on the forward strand.
GCGAGTCGGCCGGGTCACACTGGTGTCGGGCGGGGGCCGCTGCTACAATTCATCATATGGTGAATAACGAGTTGGCCATCGAGGCCGTCGACCTGCGCGTGGTGCGGGGCGGCAAGGAGGTCCTCCACGATCTGTCGGTGCGCATCCCGGCCGCGACGGTCGTCGGCCTGCTCGGCCCGAGCGGCGGGGGGAAGTCCACCTTCATCCGTTCCGTGGTCGGCGTGCAGCGGATCGCCGGGGGCCAGGTCCGCGTGTTCGGCGAGGAGGCCGGCTCACCGGCGCTGCGCCATCGGGTCGGCTATGTCACCCAGACCCCCAGCGTGTATGCCGATCTGACCGTCCGCGAGAACGTCGCCTATTTCGGCGCCGTCTGCGGCGCACCCCCGAGCGCCACCGCGGAAGCGATCGCCTCGGTCGACCTGACCGACCAGATCGATCAGCGGGTGGGCACGCTGTCCGGCGGGCAGCTCTCGCGGGTCAGCCTCGCCGCCGCCCTGGTCGCCTCCCCGGACCTGCTCGTCCTCGACGAGCCCACGGTCGGCCTCGACCCGGTCCTGCGCCGCGACCTGTGGGACCTGTTCCACCGGCTCGCCGCGGGCGGGACCTCCATGCTCGTGTCGAGTCACGTCATGGACGAGGCCACGCGCTGCAACCGGCTCCTGCTGATCCGGGACGGCCGGATCATCGCCGACACCACCCCCGCGGACCTGCTCGCGAGCACCGGCGCCCCCGACGCGGAGACCGCCTTCCTCACCCTCATCGAGGCCCAGGAGGCCCGCGCATGAACCCACGACTGACTCTTCTCACCGCCGGCCGAGTGCTGCGCCAGATCCGGGCGGATCACCGGACCGTCGCGCTCATGCTCGTCGTCCCGTGCGTCCTCATCGGCCTGCTCGCCTGGGTCTTCCACGACAAGCCGATGGTCTTCGATCGGATCGGGCCGGCGCTGCTCGGCGTCTTCCCGTTCGTCGTCATGTTCATCGTCACGAGCATCGCCACCCTGCGCGAGCGCACGGGTGGCACCCTCGAGCGGCTGCTCGCCACGCCCCTCGGGAAGGCCGACTTCATGGTCGGGTATGCCGTGGCCTTCGGCATCATGGCCATCCTGCAGGCCCTGGTCGCGTCGGCCTTCGCCATCTGGGTGTGCGGGCTCGACATCGCCGGCCCGGTCTGGGTGCTGGTGCTGGTCGCGGTCCTGGACGCCGTCCTCGGGACGGCGCTGGGGCTGCTCGCGAGCGCCTTCGCGCACACGGAGTTCCAGGCGGTCCAGTTCATGCCGGCGTTCGTCCTCCCGCAGTTCCTCGTGTGCGGGCTGCTGCTGCCGCGCGATCAGCTGCCGTCGGTCCTGTCGCATCTGTCGGACTTCCTGCCGCTGTCGTATGCCGTGGACGCCATGGGCTCGGTCGCGACGGTGGCCAAGCCGATGGGCGATGTCGGCCCGGACCTGCTGATCATCGGCTTGTGGATCGCGGTGAGCCTGCTGCTCGGATCGTTGACCCTGCGACGCCGGACCGAGTGAGGTCCGCGGGGGATGTCCCGGAGACCACGCCGGGCGCGCCGAAGGCCACCTCGGGGTCCGCGGGGGCGCCCACGACGAGGTGCGCCTGAAGGGTGGGCGCGAGCGCCGCGATCAATTCCTCCACGTCGGCGCCGGCGACCGGTTCGTACCCGGCGACGTAGCGCAGCAGCGCGACCCCGACGAGTTGCCCGGCGGCGAGTCCGCCGCGCAACCTGGCCTCGCGGGCCGGGAGGGGCGAGCCATCGGCATACGACGCGACGCGGGTGAAGACCTCGTCAGCCAGGAACTCCCGGATCGGCCGGGCCGCGTCCTCGTGGGTGACCACGGAGGAGAGGATCGCGCGCAACCGCTCGCGGCCGACCGGGCCGTCCCACAGGGTGAAGAAGGTGCGGGCCAGGGTGAGCCCGACCTGGTCCCGTGGCGCCGACCGGAGCCGGTCGAGGAGCACGGTCGGGCTCACCGGCAGCGTCATGACCTCGCCGAACAACCCCGGCTTCCCATCGAAATAGTGGTGCACGAGAGCGGGATCCACCCCGGCTCGGCGAGCGATCGAGCGGAGGGAGGTCGCGGCATACCCCTGGGCGGCGAACTCGGTGCGCGCGGCCTCGACGATGAGTCCTCGCGTGTCCGCCCCGGCTGGCCGGCGACCCCGCGGGCTCACGAGACGAGCCTCCCGGCGAAGTGGAGGCGGGCGAAGGCGAGCGCCTCGGAGAGGTCACGCTCGCGCGCGTCGGGTTCGAGGCGGCGGGTCGCGACCTCGAGGACGATGTCGCCGCGGTAGCCGTCGACGGCGAGGGCCTCGAGCAGTTCTCCGCACGGCTGCGTCCCGCGGCCGGGGACCAGATGCTCGTCCCGGATCGCCCCGGTGCCGTCGGCGAGGTGGATGTGGGCGAGCCGCGGACCGAGGTCGCGCATCATCGCCATCGCGTCCGACCCAGAGGTCGCCGTGTGCGACAGGTCGAGCGTGACGTGCCGGTAGTCCTGCCCGACGGGGTCCCAGTGCGGGAGGTAGGCGAGGATCTCCCGGCCGCGGGCCCGCCACGGGAACATGTTCTCGACGGCGATCCGGATGCCGGTCTCGGCCTCGCGTTCCGCCACGCCCGCGGCGAAGTCCCGGGCGTAGTCCTTCTGCCAGCGGAACGGCGGATGGACGACCACGGTCTCGGCCCCGACCTCCTGGGCGATGCCGATCGACCGGTCGACCTTGACCCAGGGATCGCTGCCCCAGATGCGCTGGGTGAGCAGCAGGGTGGGGGCGTGGATCGAGGCGACGGGGACGCCGTGGAGCCGCGCGAGAGCGGCCAGGGCACCCGGCTCCTGGCTGACCGGGTCGGTCCAGACCATGACCTCGACCCCGTCGTAGCCCAGCCGCGAGGCGAGGGCGAACGCCGTGGCCGTCGGCTCCGGATAGACGGACGAACTCGACAGCGCGATCCGCCCGCTCGGGATCGTCACCGCGTCATCCGGACGTCGCGACATACGTCCAGCGTAACGAGCGTGACCGGCCGCGCCGGACGTGACGTGGGCGCGGCGACGGGTGGGGCGTCGGGTGGGGCGTCGGCGGGGGTGGTTCGCGGAGCGTCGACGTCAGGTGAACGCCTCGAGCCGGCGCAGGATCAACCCCTCCCGCAGGGCCCACGGGCAGATCTCGAGCCGGTCGACCCGCAGCAGATCGAGGGCCGCCTCCCCGACCAGGGCTCCGGCGAGCACCTGGGCGGCGCGGGCGGCCGAGACGCCCGGCTGCTGGGAGCGCCCGGCCGCGGTCATCGAGGCGAGCCGAGGGAGGAGATCGCTCAGGTCGGATCGATCGAGGGTCCGGCTGACGAACGGTCCGTCGGCGCTCGGCGCCGCGCCGGTGAGGCGGGCGAGCGAGCGGAAGGTCTTGGACGTGCCGACCACACGGTCGGGCGCGGCGGCCCGCAGCACCGGACGCACCGCCGACGCCAGCGTGGCCCGGACGGCCCGGCGGGCCTCTCGGACGACATCGGCCGCCGGCGGATCCCCGGGCAGCAGGTCGCGAGTCACGCGGCCGGCGCCGAGCGGGACCGAGATCGCGACGTCGGGCTCCTCGTCCATGCCGAGGGCCAACTCGAGGGAGCCGCCGCCGATGTCGAGGACGAGGAGCGTGCCGGCCGACCAGCCCAGCCAGCGGCGCGCGGCGAGAAAGGTGAGCCGGGCCTCGTCGCTGCCCGACAGGACGGTGACGTCGATGCCGCCCGCCGCGGACAGCCGGTCGACGACATCCGCGCCGTTGGCCGCCTCGCGGATGGCACTGGTCGCGAAGACGAGGAGTTCCTCGACGCCCTCGTCCTCGGCGAGGGCCTTGGCCTCCTGGGTGAAGGCGACCAGGTCGCGCACGCCCGCGTCGTCGATCCTCCCGTCGTCGGACAGGTGCTCCGAGAGCCGCAGCGCGCTCTTGTGAGAGGCCGCCGGCAGCGGGCGGGCCCCGCGGTGGGCGTCGACGATGAGGAAGTGGATGGTGTTTGAGCCGATGTCGATGACGCCGAGCCGCATGGGCAGCAGGCTAACGCGCGGGGGTCGCCGGGGCCTCCCCGGATCCCCGCACCCTGTGGCGCGCGGCGACGCCCCAGCCAACTTAGGGTTGCCCCATGTCCGAGACGCCGCTGGAGATCTCCCGCGTCTGGGTGGAGTTCGACGATCCCGCGGAACCCAACCAGCGGTTCCGCTGCGACCTGACCTGGCTCACCTCGAACTGGTCGTGCATCTATGGCGCCGGCTGCCGCGGCATCTATGTCGACCGGCCCCAGGACGGGTGTTGCACGCTCGGCGCGCACTTCACCGACCGGGAGGACCTGCGCCGGGTCGCCGACGTGGCCGCGCGGATGTCACCGCAGGAGTGGCAGCACCATCCGGGGTCGACTGCCACGCGCGCCTGGACGGACCGGGACGGCCGCACGACCACGACGCGGGTGGTCGACGGGGCCTGCATCTTCCTCAACGAGCCCGATTTCCCCGGTGGCGCCGGCTGCGCCCTGCACATCCACGCGATCCATCACGGGATGGACCCACACACGGCCAAACCCGACGTGTGCTGGCAGCTGCCCATCCGGCGCAGCTATCGGACGGTCACCCTCCCCGACGACACGTCCTATCTCGAGATCACGCTCACGGAATACGACCGACGTGGCTGGGGTCCGGGCGGCCACGACCTCGACTGGTACTGCACCGGCAGTCCCGACGCCCATGTCGGCCGCGAACCGCTCTTCCGCAGCGCCCACTCCGAGCTCATCGAGATCATGGGTCCGCTCGCGTATGCCGAGCTCGTCCTGCGCTGCGAGGCCCACCTGCTCGCGGTCAAGGCGCTGCGCGCCCGAGGCGCCCGCACGCTGCTCCCCCTCCTGGTCCACCCCGCGACCCTCGCCGCCGACCCGGCGGGCACGCGCACCCGGCGCCGCCGATGAGCCGGGCCGCCGGGGAACTCGGCGGCGTCCGGGCGAGTCCGAACATCTGGGAGCACCCGCAGACCTACGAACGCGAGAACCTCGCCTTCGACCGGGATCGCCGGATCGAGGAGGTCATCGCCACCCTCCATCCGTATGCCGATGCCGACCTCCTCGACATCGGGTGCGGCGCGGGGTTCCATCTGCCGGGGTTCGCCGCCCGGGGGGCGCGGGTGATCGGCGTCGAGCCGCACCCGCCGCTGGCGCGGCTCGCCGCCGCCCGCGTCACTCGGGCAGGGCTCGCCGGTTCCGGGGCCGCGGTGCTGATCGGGGCCGCCCAGGCGCTGCCCCTGCCCGACGCGTCGATCGACATCGTCCACGCCCGCTGGGCGTACTTCTTCGGCCCGGGCTGCGAGCCGGGGCTGCGCGAGGTCGAGCGGGTGCTGCGGCCCGGAGGCGTGGCCGTGATCGTGGACAACGACGCGACCACGTCGACCTTCGGGGGGTGGTTCGCGCGGTTCCACTCGGCATACGATCCCCTTGCGGTGGAACGCTTCTGGCGACGCGCCGACTTCTCGCGGCAGCGCCTCGACCTGGCCTGGGAGTGCGAGTCGCGGGCGGAGTTCGAGGCGCTGGTGCGGATCGAGTTCACCCCCGCCGCGGCCGACACGATCCTCGCCGAACACGCCGACTCGGACGTGGACTACGCGGTGAACCTCTGGTGGCGTCGGCGCTGACGCGAGCCCGCCCCGGACGCCCCCGATCGACCGAACATCAGTCGCCGGACACCGCCTCGGTGCCGCCCACGCCCCCGGGCAGGCCGCGCAACCGGGGCCGGCCGAGGGCGCGCAGGGCCTGGGGCACGTCGCTGACCTCGACCACCTCGAGGTCGGCGGGGATCGGCCCCGCGCCCAGGGTCCCCGCCGGAACCAGCGCCCGGGTGAAGGCGAGCCGAGCGGCCTCGGACAGCCGTCGCGGCATACCGGGCACCGGACGCACCTCCCCGGCCAGACCCACCTCCCCGATGACGACCGTCCGCGGATCGAGGGCGACGTCGGCGATCGCGCTGGCCACCGCGAGCGCGACCGCGAGATCGGTCGCGGGCTCGCGCAGCCGCACCCCGCCGACCGTCGAGACATAGACGTCGGCCTTCCCCGCACCGACCTTCGCCCGCTGCTCGAGGACCGCGAGCAGGAGGGCCACGCGGGAGGAGTCAAGCCCGTGACTCCCCCGCCTCGGCGTCGGCAGCACGCTCGGGGCGACCAACGCCTGGACCTCGGCGACGAGCGGGCGCCGGCCCTCGAGGGCGACCGTGATCGCGGTGCCGGCGACCTGACCCGACCGGGTGGAGAGGAAGAGCCCGCTGGGGTCCGGCAGCCCGACGATCCCCAGATCGCTCAGGTCGAAGCAGCCGACCTCGTCCGTCGGCCCGAACCGGTTCTTGACCGCCCGCACCAGCCGCAGCCGGGAATGCCGTTCGCCCTCGAAGGTGACGACCACGTCGACGAGGTGCTCGAGCAGCCGCGGCCCGGCGATCGACCCCTCCTTGGTCACATGCCCGACCAGCAACACCGCGATGTCGCGGGACTTCGCGGCCGCGATCACCGCCGCCGCCACCTCACGCACCTGGCTGACATTGCCCGCCGACCCGTCCACCTCGGCACTGGCGATGGTCTGCACCGAGTCGACGACGACGAGTCCGGGCCCGACCTGCTCGATCTGCCCGAGCACGGTGGCGAGATCGGTCTCGGCCGCGAGGAACAGCGAATCGGCGAGCGCCCCGATCCGCTCCGCCCGCGACCGCACCTGGGCCGCCGACTCCTCGCCGCTGACATACAACGCCCGAGCCCCCTCCCGCGCCGCCCGGGCGGCGACGTCGAGCAGGAGCGTGGACTTGCCGATCCCCGGCTCCCCCGCGACGAGCACGACCGACCCCGGCACCAGCCCGCCGCCGAGCACCCGGTCGAACTCCGCGACCCCCGTCGACCGCGCCGTCGCCCGGGTCCCGTCGACGCTGCCGATGGGCACCGCCGGCCGGGCCGGCGCCGAGGCGGCTCGGGTTCGCGCCCCGACCGACCCGACCTCGGCGACCGTCCCCCACGCCTGGCATTCCCCGCAGCGGCCCACCCACTTGGCCCCGGTCCACCCGCACTCGGAGCAGCGAAAACCCGCCCGCGATGTCTTGATCGTCGTCATACGGCCGACCGTAGAGACCCCCACCGACAGCCCCCACCAAGCGCCCCCGCGCACAGCCCCGCCCACAGGCGCCGACCGGCGCGGATCGGCATCCGCCCGTAGACTGTGCCGACCTGCCAGGAACGCAAGCGAAGGACCCTCAGTGCCGCACGTGGACGACGACCTGCTGCGCGCGACCCTCGCGGCGGTCGCCCCCGGAACCGAGTTGCGCGACGGCCTCGAACGCATCCTCCGGGGCAACACCGGCGCCCTGATCGTCCTCGGCAACGACCGCAACGTGGAGGCCCTCTGCACCGGCGGCTTCCCGCTCGACGTCGAGTTCTCCGCCACCCGCCTGCGCGAACTCGCCAAGATGGACGGCGCCATCGTCGTCAGCAACGACATCACCCGCATCGTCCGAGCCGCGACCCAGCTCGTCCCCGATCCCAACATCGAGACCACCGAGTCCGGCACCCGGCACCGCACCGCCGAACGAGTCGCCAAGCAGACCGGCCTGCCCGTGGTCTCGGTGAGTCAGTCGATGCGCATCGTCGCCCTGTATGTCGCCGGGCGCCGTCACGTCCTGGAGGGCTCGAGCGCGATCCTCAGCCACGCCAACCAGGCCCTGCAGACGCTCGAGCGTTACCGCGCCCGGCTGGACGAGGTCACCGGCACGCTCTCCGCACTCGAGATCGAGGATCTCGTCACCGTCCGCGACGTCGCCGCCGTCCTCCAGCGCATGGAGATGGTCCGCCGGATCGGCGAGGAGGTCCGCTCCTACGTCGTCGAACTCGGTGTCGACGGCCGCCTGCTCACCCTCCAGCTCGACGAGCTCACCGCCGGCCTCATGGACGACCTCGATTGGGTGGTGCGGGACTACCTCCCCGTGGATCACCACGACGAGGAGGTCATCGCCCGAGTCCGCACCGCCCTGACCGAGCTCCACCAGAACGAACTCGTCGACCCGACGTCCTCCGCGCGCGTCCTCGGCCTCGGCGACGGTCTCGACTCCGGCGTCTCCCCGCGCGGCTACCGCATCCTCAGCCGCGTGCCCCGCCTGCCCAACTCCGTCTTCGAGCGGCTGGTCGAGCACTTCGGCACCCTCCAGCGGCTCATCAACGCCTCCGGCGAGGATCTCCAGTCCGTCGACGGCGTCGGCGAGGGCCGCGCCCGCAACATCCGTGAGGGCCTGACCCGCCTCGCCGAGTCGAGCATCCTCGAACGCTACGTGTGAGCGCACCGGACACCGCCCCGGCCGCCGCCGACCGGCGACCCGCGGTCCACGACCGGGTCCTGCGGTGGTATGCCGATCACGGCCGCGATCTGCCGTGGCGCCGCCCCGACGCCACGCCGTGGGGGGTCTACGTCAGCGAGATCATGGCGCAGCAGACCCCGATCGCCCGGATCCTCGAGCCCTGGCTGGCGTGGATGTCCCGCTGGCCGACACCGGCCGCGCTGGCCGCCGACTCCCCGGCCGAGGCGATCCGCGCCTGGGGCCGCCTCGGCTACCCCCGCCGGGCCGTCAACCTCCACGCGGCGGCGAGCGCCATGGTGCGTGACCACGGGGGCGAGGTGCCGCACGAACCCGACGTCCTGCGGACCCTCCCGGGCGTGGGCGCCTACACCGCCGCCGCCGTCGCGTCGTTCGCGCACGGCATACCGGCGCCGGTGATCGACACCAACGTCAGACGCGTCCTCGCCCGGATCGCCCTCGGCGAGGCGCAGGCGAGAGCGACGCAGACCCGCGCCGAACGCGACCTCGCCGCCGCGTGGATGCCCGCCGGCACCGAGCGGGCGAACCTCTGGAATGTCGCGTCGATGGAACTCGGCGCGCTCGTCTGCACCGCCCGTGCCCCCCGGTGTGGGGAGTGTCCCGTCGCCGACCTGTGCGTATGGCGCCTGGCCGGCCACCCGGCATACACCGGGCCGCGCCGACGCACCCAGGGCTATGCCGGAACCGATCGCGAGATCCGCGGCGCCGTCCTCGCCCGGGTGCGCGAGTCCGCTCACCCGGTCCGCGCGGTGGACCTGGCCGAAGTGTCCGACGACGCCCGCCTGCGGCGCTGCCTGGCGGCCCTCGTGGACGACGGGCTACTCGTGCTCAGCCGGGGCGGCTACGATCTGCCGCGGTGACGGTGCCGGCTCCAACGCCTGACGCGCGTACCCAACCGAATCGGGTCACGCCGCGTCGAAGGCGATGACGACGACAGATGGCCCCGGGTGTCCACACCCACCGGAACGGAAGGACGGCAGCGCGCCGATGGCGAGACGAGCCAAAGCCGGGGCGTCCGCGTCCGACGGACGCGTGATCCAGTCCTCGGCCCTGCGCCGGGCGCTCGGCCTGACGCTGCTGAGCACCGTCATCCCCGGCGCCGGACTGTTGTGGACTCGACGTCGTCCCGTCGGCGTCGTCTTCGTGCTCGCAACGGCGGCCTTGACCGGGTTCGTCGTCTATCGCCTGATCCGACACGGCGTCATCAGCACCGCGTTGAGCGTCGGCGTCTCGACCAGCGCCCTGCGACTGCTCATCTTCGCGCTCATCGTCGGCGCGGTCCTCTGGTGCCTGGCGATCCTCGCCACGTCGCACCTGGCTCGACCGCCGCACCCGAGCCGAGACGACCGGCTCGCGACGACCCTGACAGCCACGCTGTGCTGTCTGGCGATCATCGCCCCGAGCGCGTGGGGCGTGCGCACCCTGTCGCTGCAGCGCTCATTGGTCAACACCGTGTTCCAGGAGGATCCGGTTCGGCCGGGCGGGACGTCGACCGGCGTGGTGCCGCAGGTCGGCCAGGACGACCCCTGGAAGGACATCCCCCGGGTCAACGTCCTGCTCATCGGCTCCGACGCCGGCCCCGACCGGGTCGGTGTCCGGCCGGACTCGATGATGGTCGCCTCGATCAACACCAAGACCGGCAACGCGGTGTTGATCGGCATACCGCGCAATCTCGAACGCGCCCCGTTCCCGACGAGCGATCCGCTGCACGCGATCTATCCCGACGGCTACAACTGCGGCAGCGAGTGCCTCATCAACGCCGTCTGGACCACCGCGACCGACCGGGCGGACCTGTTCCCCGGCGACCCGCACCCCGGGCTGACCGCGACCCGCGACGTCGTCGGAGAGACCCTCGGTCTGCGGATCGACCACACCGTCGTCATCGACCTCTCCGGATTCGCCGCCCTGGTCAACGCCATGGGTGGCGTGACGATCAATGTCAAGGAGCGCGTCTGCATCGGCTGCAAGGCGCTGCCGGACGGGACGATCGTCGGGACGACGGGCTACATCGACCCCGGGGTGCAGCATCTCGACGGCTATCACGCGCTCTGGTATGCCCGCTCGCGCGCGATGTCCGACGACTTCTCCCGTATGCGGCGTCAGCGGTGCGTGGTCGGCGCGCTGCTCGACCAGGTGTCCCCCGCCAACATGTTGCTGCGCTATCCGGCGCTGGCGAAGGTGCTCCAGGAGCACGTGAGCGTCGACATCGGTCAGGCGCAGTTGCCGGCCTGGGTGCCGCTGATCGAGCGGATCCAGAAGTCCGGAACGGTGAGCAGTCTGCCGCTGACCAACAAGGTCATCGACGTGACCAATCCGGATTTCGCCAAGATCCGGGCGCTGGTGGCCAACGCGATCAGCGACAACCCGACGTCCACGTCCACGTCGACCTCGGCGAGCACCTCGCCGTCCACGTCGACCTCGCCGAGCACCCCCACGAAGCCCTCGGGCTCCCCGACGACGAGCGACGAACTGACCACCCTCGCCGCCGCCTGCTGAGTCGTGACTTTCTGCGCCGAATGCCGGACGGTCCCCCTCGCATCGGACGGTGGAGGGTGCGAGGTGGACCTTTCGGTGCGCAGTCAGACGAAGAGGTTGAAGATCAACACCATGATCAGGCCGGTGACGGAGATGACCGTCTCCATCAACGACCACGACTTGATCGTCTCGCCGACCGTCATCCCGAAGTATTCCTTGACCAGCCAGAAGCCCGCGTCGTTGACGTGGCTGAAGAACAGCGAGCCGGCGCCGATGGCGAGCACGAGGAGGGCGAGCCCTGGCTTGTCCATCCCGACCGCGAGCGGGGAGACGATGCCGGCCGCGGTGATCGTCGCCACGGTGGCGGAGCCGGTCGCGAGGCGGATGCCGACGGCAACCAACCAGCCGAGGATGAGCGGCGACATCCCCGAGCCCTTGGCCATGTCGCCGATGACGTTCCCGACGCCGGCGTCGACGAGCATCTGCTTGAATCCGCCGCCGGCGGCGACGATGAGCAGGATCCCGGCGATGCCGGGCAAGGCGCCGCCCACCGACTTCTCCACCTGCGACTTGTTCATGCCGGTGCCGTAGCCGAGGAAGCCCATGGCGACCAGGACGGCCAGGAGCAGCGCGACCGGCGGATTCCCGAGGAACTCGAGGAAGGACCGGAGCGAGTTGCCTTCGTCCAACCAGAGTTCGGCGACCGCCCTGGCGAGCATGAGGATGACCGGGAGCGTGATCGAGATGACCGCCGCGCCGAAGCTCGGCCGCTTCTGCAGGCGCGGCGCATCCGAGGCGATGCCCTGAGCCTCGACGAGTCCCCCGCCCCCACCGGCCAGCGCGGGCGCGTGCTTGGGCACCATACGGTCGACGAGGCGCGCCAGGAGGGGGCCGGAGATGACGAGCGTCGGGACGGCGACGATGAGGCCGAAGATCAGGGTCGTTCCGATGTCGGCCTTGACCGCGTCGATGGCCACCAGCGGGCCCGGGTGCGGCGGCACGAAGCCGTGAAGCACAGACAGGCCGGCGAGTGCCGGGATGCCGACCTTCATCAGGGACAGGTCGAGCTTGCGGGCGACGAGGATGACCACCGGGACCAACAGCACGACGCCCACCTCGAAGAACAACGGGATGCCGAGGATGAAGGCGATCAGCGCCATCATCCACGGCAGCCGTCCAGGCCCGACGCCGGTGATGAGGCGGTCGACGATCGAGTCCGACCCGCCGGAGTCCTGGAGGAGTTTCCCGATCATCGCTCCCAGCGCGACGAGCAGGCCCACCGCTCCGGTCGTCTTGCCGAATCCATTGGTGAAGCTGGTGACCACGTCAGCGGGCTTCACCCCGGCGACCAGACCCATGGTCGCCGCCCCGAGGATCAGGGCGAGGAACGGGTGGAACTTCGCGCCACTGATCAGCGCCACGACGACCGCGATGCCGAGAAGGGCGGCCGTGATCAGCTGTCCCTTTCCGGCAGTCGTGAGGGGTTCGGTCGCGTCGGCCATGGCCAGGCCGAGGGCAATGCTCATTCGAAGGCTCCTTCCGATTCACGCGGGACAAGGTGAAGAGCGGCCATCGACCGCTCGATGACGTCGGGCACGTCGCCCTGAACGCTGACGACGACGCCGGGCTCGTCCGGTTGAAGCGGCTCGAGCGTCGCGAACTGGCTGGGCAGCAGGCTCGGGGGCATGAAGTGGTCCTTACGCGCCCCCATCCGCGCGGCGATCAGGTCCTGCGAGTCGTGCAGGTGGAGGAAGCGCACCGCGGGCCGGCCCCGGCGCAGCACGTCACGATAGGCACGGCGCAGCGCCGAGCAGGTGACGACGGCGCTGTCACCCGCGGCCACGGTTTGCGTGATCCAGTCGCCGATCAGTTCCAGCCACGGCCAGCGGTCCTCGTCGGTCAGCGGTATGCCGCTGTGCATCTTCGCGACGTTGGCCTCCGGATGGAAGGCATCGCCCTCGGCGAAGGTCCATCCCATCAGCGTTGAAATCCCCTTGGCCACAGTCGACTTTCCCGTCCCTGCGACCCCCATGACGACCACGATGTCGGGTTCCACGCTCCGACCCTAGTGGGCTGGCGCACCCGACAGCACGGATCGACGCGCCCGATGTAAGCCCCGTGTAATGCCCGACCGGTTGGCTGGGCGGCATGGTGCAGATCGGGCGAGGACACCGCGGCAGGCGGGCAGGTGTGGTGACCAGGCCATTCGTCGATGCGCGGAAAAGATGACTCGGGGGCTCGTGCTCGGGGGCACGAGCGCGTGGGGACCGGGACGAGGAGGGGAGCCAGCGGCATACTGTCGGCTGTGTTGGCGCTCCTCCTCGTCCTGGTTGGGGTACTCCCGCCGGGCGCGAGCGCGCACGACAGACGCTCACAGGTATGCCGCCCGCCCTTTCTCGCGCGTCCCTGCGCGCCATCCTCGTGACCGCGCTGCTGGCAGGCAGCCTTGATCATCGCGCCGACGACGGCGCCGGCGCAGGCGGGCCTCCAGATCAGCGGGCACGCGCGCTACGACGTGCACGACGACGGCTCACCCCGTGAAGGTCACCACCACTCTGGCTGCCCACGGTCGATGATCTGCGGGCCACCTCGAACGGCGCTCCCCCTCCCGCCTCCGCCGGCCGGGCGGCTGTCGACATCGTCGCACCAAATTGGATGGGCCTGACCCTGAGCACGGGCTACACCTCCTGCGAGAAGGGCGATGAGCGCACCTCCACCCTCAGCGGAGGGGGCGACAACGACCTGTGGGCACGAGTGGCTCCGCGCGACGAGAAGCAGAAGACCAGCGCCGGCGTGGCTCGCGCTGGTCGACGAAGGCGTCCACCGGTGAACTGGTCAACGCCCTGGTCTCGCGCGAGCGCATCTACTCCCTGCCGGGCGAGGTGGCCCTGACGAGCGGGAAATCGGGATGGCGGCAGGCATACGATCTTCTCGGTCCTGGGTGGCAACCCAAAGACCAACGCGCTGATGCGCGAATGGGTGATCGACAGCGGCGATCTGGGTGAGCTCACGCAGCGTGAGACCGGACGGAGCTCGGATGCCGGCACTTGGACCGCACGGACGGCCCGTGGTCGCCGCCGCGAGGCGTGCGGGCCGCCCGCGCCGACCTGGAGCGGGGCGACGCGGTCGCGGCGGCTGCCGCGCTGACCGCCGCCCAGGCCGCCGACGACCGCTCGCAGACCATCGGTGTGGGCGCGGTCGGCGGCGTCGGGGCGCTCCTGCTTCTTGTGGCCGGTGCCCGCTGCGTCACTCCGAGGCGTCGGCGACCCAGCGCGCCTGGTACCACTGATCCGCCGCCGCGGAACAATTGACCAACTTGTCGACGTGCAGCTTCGACATGACCGAGAAGGAGAAGTCCGTGACGTGTCCGGAGGAATCCACGGTCGAATGGACGGAATCGACCGCGAAGGTCTGCGAGACGGTGATGGTCCCGCCGGACTGACAGGGAAAGGTGCGAGTGGAGTTCACGCCGGTCAACCCGAGAACAGCACCGTCCCAGGTCCACTTGTAAGTGGCGCCGCCCGAACTCGTCGCCGTCCCGGAACACGATGTCGCGGAGCACGCCTTCGTCTTGACCGTCCACGTGTTCTCCTTCATCCGCGCCGGCACGCTGGCATTCTTGGGCACCGTTGAGATGATGTGGTTCTTGATGGCATACCTCGGCCCGAACGCCTTCGCCGACAGCGTCGGCGCGGTCGTCGTCGAACTCGAGGTCGTCGTCGAACTCGATGTCGTGGACGAGCTGGTCGTCGTGGACACGCTCGCCGTGGTCGAGCCGCCGCCTGCGGCCGCGGTGGTGGTGGCCGTGGACGAGGACGCCGAGCCGCCCGCCGTTGTCCCACCGTCCCCACCACAACCGGTCAGGAGCGCCCCGGTCAGTGCCAGACCCGCCGTCCAGGTGATTGTCCGTATGGTGCGCATCGCCTTTCCCTTCCCTGTGTGGCCCACGATGTGGGCCGATCGAGAAGAGACTGACTGACGGGCATTAACAGCGGCTTACACGGGCCTCTGGGTCGCCTCTGGCTCGCGTCGGTGGAATCCGTCTATGTCAGGCCGGATGGACGCTGCGGATGCTAACGAAAAGAACGAGGCCGTCGGCCGTTTCCGAGCGTTCGATCGAGATGTCCGGCCCCTCGTCCACCAAACGCACGTTGAGGATGGGATGAGTCGCTGCGTCCGCCACCGAATCAAGGAGACCGAACAGGATCGGAATCAATTCTGGGCGCTGAGCTTCAAAATCGCGCAAGTGATCGACTGTGCGGCCAGGAAGACTCCCGAAGGCAGAAATAGTCGCGACGAAGTCGGCTCCTCCCACATGGCGAGCTTGCGCAAAAATGGCATGCCGGTCTTCGGCTCTGCACGCTTCGATGAATGCGAAGAGGGAGGCGAATTTTCCTATGGGGCCCA
>JBDIAJ010000083.1:0-17652 GCA_039812345.1 Nostocoides sp.
CAACGCCGCCACCCGCCACGGCGACCCGCCACCAGCCCCGGACGCCGGCGCCGCCGCGAACCCCGCCACGGCAACCAACGCAGCACCAGCCGCCGTCGCACGCCTCCCGCGCACCCTCCCGCCCCGCATCCGGCTCACGAGGTCACCGGCTCCCACCGGGTGATCTTGACATTGTCGATATCCCCGGCGTTGCACCAACGTCGCCGTGTTCGCCGGAGCGAACACCCCCGGCAGACCATTCGCGATCGGATGCGCCGAATCCACCACCAACAGATTGCTCGTCGTGTTCTGCGCCCACCCCGGCCCCGGCGGTCACTGCACCGGCTCCGACCCCAACCAGAGCCGGGTCTGGGTCTGTCCGATGACCGGCGCAACTTGCATGGACGGGTTGTTCCTCACCGGGTCTCCGCTGCTGACATCCGGTCTGTGATAGCGACAGCCAAAGCGTTCGCCGGCTGAACCGCGCCGCCGGTCGACGGGGTGCCGGCCGTGTGGCAGGTTGGGGACCATGACGCGCGACGTGCTCATCTACACCTTCGAGACGATGGCCGATTGGGAGTTCGCCCACATCTCGACGGTCCTCCAGTTCCAGGCGCGCGCCGGCGATGACCGGTTCCGCGTGCGGTTCGTCGGCGCCGCCCCCGAGCCGGTGCGGACGCTGGGCGGGCTGCGGGTCATCCCCGACGCGACGCTCGATGACATCGCCCGGGACGAGATCGGCATGCTCGTCCTGCCCGGCGGCAACACCTGGGCCGACGGACACGACGCCGTCCTCGCCCTCGCCCGGACGCTCATCGCCGACGGCGTGCCGGTGGCGGGGATCTGCGGGGCGACCAAGGCGATGGCCCGGGCCGGGCTGCTCGCCCATCACGCCCACGTCGTGGACACCGATCCCGGGGAGGAGTTCCCCGACTACCCCGGCAGCGCGGCGCGTGCGCACGGGAGTGTCGCCGCCGACGACCCCATAGTCACGGCCATCGGAGCCGCGCCCCTGGAGTTCAGCCGCGAGGTGTTCATCGTCCTCGGGCTCGACGACCAGGCCGGGATCGACGCGTGGTATGCCGCCTTCAAGGACGTCCCCGACGCCCGCTGATCCCACGATCCGGGCCGGCTGTCTCAGCGGCTGACCGGTGCGGCGGCATACGACCGTGCTGGGTGAGACGGCCCCGAGGGGCCGAGGCGTGCGTGGGAGGATCGAAACCGGACACAGCCAACGCCAGGCACATCTGACCCAGGCACAACTGACAAGGAGCAACCCCCGTGCCCATTGCAACTCCCGAGGTCTATGCCGAGATGCTCGATCGGGCCAAGAAGGGCTCGTTCGCCTACCCGGCCATCAACATCACCTCCAGCCAGACGATCAACGCGGCGATCCGCGGCTTCGCCGAGGCCGGCTCCGACGGCATTATCCAGGTCTCGACGGGCGGCGCGGAATACGCCTCCGGCCCGACGATCAAGAACATGGTCACCGGCTCGCTCGCGCTCGCCGCGTTCGCCGAAGAGGTCGCCAAGAACTACTCCGTCAACATCGCGCTGCACACCGACCACTGCCCCAAGCCGAAGCTCGACGGCTTCGTCCGCCCGCTCATCGCCGCCTCCGCTGAGCGGGTCAAGGCCGGCGGGCTGCCGATCTTCCAGTCGCACATGTGGGACGGCTCGGCCGTGCCGCTGGGTGAGAACCTCCAGATCGCCGAGGAACTCCTCGCGTTGACGAAGGCCGCCAACATCATCCTCGAGGTCGAGATCGGCGTCGTCGGGGGCGAGGAGGACGGGGTCGCCAACGAGATCAACGAGCAGCTCTACACCACCCCCGCGGACGCGCTCGCGACCGTCGAGGCCCTGGGTCTCGGTGAGAACGGCCCCTACATGGCGGCACTGACCTTCGGCAACGTCCACGGCGTCTACAAGCCGGGCAATGTCAAGCTGCGCCCGGAGATCCTGCGCGAATGCCAGGACGCGATCGTCGCGGCCAAGGGCCTCGAGGCCGGCTCGAAGCCGCTGGCCCTCGTCTTCCACGGCGGTTCCGGCTCGCTGCCCGAGGAGATCTCGGCCGCGGTCGACTACGGCGTCGTCAAGATGAACGTCGACACCGACACCCAGTACGCCTTCACCCGCCCGGTCGCCGGGTGGATGATGCAGCACTACGACGGCGTCCTCAAGGTGGACGGCGAGGTCGGCAACAAGAAGCAGTACGACCCGCGCGCCTGGGGCAAGGAGGCCGAGACGGCCATGGCCGCCCGCGTCGTCGAGGCCTGCCAGAACCTCCGCTCCGCCGGCACCCACGTCTGAGCGACACCGGCACCGTCTTTCCACCAGGGCGGAAACCCGCACTGCGCAACGGAACTCCTCCGTTGCGCAGTGCAGTTTCCGGCCGTCGTTCCGTCCCGACCCCATGGAGGCCGTATGCCCGATCTGCTGGGTGTTCCCGAAACCCGCCTTCCCGTCGACCCGGCCGACGCGGCCCTGAAGTACCGCGTCACGCCGCTCGACGCCGCGCGCACCTGCCCGGCGTCCTCACTCGCCTGGGCGCTGCTCGCCGAAGAGGCGCTGTCTCGCGGGGAGAGCGTCACGGCATACGCCTATGCCCGGACGGGCTATCACCGCGGACTCGACGCGCTGCGCCGGGCGGGCTGGCGCGGGCAGGGACCGATCCCGTGGTCGCACGAGCCCAACCGCGGATTCCTGCGGGCGCTCGCCGCACTCGCCCGGGCCGCCGACGCGATCGGCGAGGAGGACGAGAAGGTCCGCTGCACCGAGTTCCTGCGCGCTTCCTCGCTGGACGCCGCCCGCGAACTCGGCCTCTGACCTGCTCGGCCTCTGACCGCTCGGGCGGGTGCCCGCCGCAGACGGCGGTGCGCGGCGGTCCGCGCGCGCCGCGCGCGAGCATCGCCGGTGGATCAGGCCGCGCCCCCGGGCCGGACCATCGGCCACAGGGGCGCCAATTCGCCCGGCTCGACGACCTCGGGCAACGCCAGGAAGACGGCGGTGACGCCCGCGGCCGCGAGCGCGGCATACCGCTCGCGATGCGCCTCCGGGAGGCCCGCGTGGCGGCGGGCCGCGAAGACCGGCGCCGCCGTCCGGCCGCGCAGCCGCTCGACGCGCCGCGCCACGTCCTCCCGGTCGGCCCCGACGATCGGCGTGTCGAGCACGGTGAGCGCCACCTCGGCGGGGTCCCGCCCGACGCGCCCGCACTCCGCCTCCACGATCGCCCGCGCCCGGGTCACCGCCGCGAGCGTGGCCGGCACGTTCACGGCGTCCGCCACCCGCGCGGCGCCGCGCAGGGTGCGAACTCCGTTGCCGCCCGTGATGATCGGCACGTCGCCGACGGGCCGCGGGTAGCAGGTCGTCTCCGGCAGTGCGGTGGTCCGTCCGGCGAACGGCTTCGTGCCGGGGCCCCACAGCGCGCGCACCTGCTCGATGCCGGCCTCGACGCGCGCGACCCGGTCACCCGCGCTCGGGAAGGCCAGCCCGTATGCCGCGTGCTCCCGCTCCCACCAGCCGGCGCCGATCCCGCAGAACGCCCGCCCGCCGCTGAGCACGTCGAGGGTGGCGACCGTCTTGGCCAGGACGCCGGGGGTCCGCCACGTCACCGGCGAGACGAGCGCCCCCAGCCGCAGGGGCGTCGGGAGTCCCGCGAGCAACCCCAGGCTCACGTAGGGCTCGAGGATCGGCTCCCATGCCCGGCCGACCTGGGGGATCTGGATGAGGTGGTCCATCAGTGCGATCCCCGCGAAGCCGGCCTCGGTCGCGGCCAGGGCGACCTCGCGCAGCCACGAGGCCCAGTTGGCGTTGGGGAAGCGCGAGATGTTGAGGACGACCTGCGGGTATGCCGATCGCCCGCCCTCCGCCGTCCCCGCGCCGGCGGTGTCGTTCGCCACGGGCGCCACCGCGGCGTCCGGTCCGGTCGTGCCCCCGTCGATCACGAGGACCCGATCCCAGCCCTCCGCGCGCACCTCGGCCTCGACCCGACGCGCCGCGCGCAGTTGTCGGGTGATCGCGGCGGCGGGGACGGGCCGGTCGCGCGCGGTGTTGCGGGCGCGGCATACGGACTCCGGGGTCGTGAAAACGACTGCGGCGCAGGGGATGCCGGCCGCCCGACCGGCGGAGAGATAGGCCCGCCGCCGGTCCGGATCCAGACCCAGGGTGTCGATGACCGTCGTCAGGCGCCGCCGCAGCCGGGCCGCGACGATCGCATCGAGCAGAGTGAAGGCGTCGACGGAGGCATCCAGATCGGTCGGGCCGCTCCCGACGACCGCGCGGAGGTGATCGGAGGAGACGACCTCTGTCGCACGGTAGGTGGCCTGGGCCCAGGTGCTCTTGCCGGCGCCGGAGGCACCGACGAGCACGACGAGCCCCGGCTCGACCCTCCAGGCCGAGTCGTCCGCGCCGACTGCCCCGTCGGCCGCCCCGGGCGCGGGGCCGCGCTCAGGTGATGGACGCGTCGTAGATCGCCTGGATGCTCGCGTCGAGGGTGGCGTCGAACTCCGCGGCGGTCATCTGCGCGGTCAGACCCTCGGTGAGCGCCCGGGAGAAGCTGGCGATGACGCCGGGGTTGCGGGCCAGGCGGGCGTCGGCCTCCTCCCGGCTGTAGCCACCGGACAGCGCGACGACGCGCATGACCCGCGGGTGGCTGACCAGGTCGGAGTAGAACCCGTCGACCTCGGGGAGGGTCAGCTTGAACATGACCTGCTGGTCGTCCGGGATCCCGTCGAGGCCCTTGACCAGTTCGGCCTCGAGCAGCGTCTCGCACTCGGCCTTGTCGGCCGCCTTGATGTCGACCTCCGGCTCGATGATCGGGACCAGCCCATGACCGAGGATCTGCGCGCCGACCTCGAACTGCTGCGCGGCAACGGCCGCGATGGCCGCGGCGTCGGCCTCGGCGATGACCGAGCGCATCTTGGTCCCGAAGATCCCCTTCTCGACCGCCCGGGCGAGGAGCGCGTCGAGGTCAGCCATCGGCTTCATCAGCTGGACCCCGTCGGCCTTGTCGGCCAGTCCCTTGTCCACCTTGAGGATCGGGACGACGTGCTTGGTCTCCCAGAGGTAGGCCGCCGTGTCCTGGCCCTCGACCTGCCGGTCCATCGTCATCTCGAAGAGGATCGCGGCGATGACCCGCTCGCCGGTGAACGCCGGGCTGGTCATGATCCGGGTGCGCATCTGATGGACCAGGTCGAACATCTCGGCGTCGGAGGACCACGCGCTCGGGTCCAGGCCATAGAGCTTGAGGGCCTTCGGGGTGCTGCCGCCGCTCTGGTCGAGGGCCGCGATGAATCCCTTCCCGGTCGTCATCTGGGCGGCTTGGTCGGCATTCATGGTGCTCCTCATCTGGTCGGTCGCCCGCGGTCGGGCGCTGCTCGGATGCTAGCGCCGGGGCGCCGGAGCGCCGCGCGGATGAGACGAGGGCGACGTGCGTCCTCGGTGAACATCTGGGGACGGCACCGATCAGGGGGCGACCACGCCGTTGAGCGCGGTCACGACCCCCTCGGAGACGGTGGCCGGGCCGCCGAGGACGACGATGTGGCGCGGTTGGAGCCGAGCCAGCTCGGCGCGGATCGCGTCCGGCAGGCGGGTGGTGTCGGTCAGGAGGATCGGGTCCCCGCGCCGGCCGGCGACCGGCGCCCCGGACAGCGCGTCGGTGTAGACCCGGCCCGAGGCGACATAGGCCACCTCGACCGGCCCCGGATAGGCGTTCGCGCTGATCGTCGCCGACGTCGTGAAGCGGTCGGGCCCGGACCAGCGGACGACGGAATCGGCATACGCCCCGAGGCGTGCCTCGACCGCGGAACTGATCGTCGCCGTCCCGCCGAGCACGACGATTCGCCTGGGGCGCAACCGGATCAGCTCCGTGGCGATCGGCGCCGGGAGGGCGTCGGTGTCGACGAGGAGGACCGGACCACCCGACTTCCCCGCGACCGGAGCCCCCGACAGGGCGTCGGTGAACACCCGTCCGGAGGCGACGTATGCCGTGTCCACCCCGGGCGGGTACGTCGCCGCCGAGATCGCCGCCGACGTGGCGAACCGGTCGGCGCCGGACCACCGGTCGACCGTCACCCCGAGGGTGCCGGCGACGGTCGCGGCCACGGCGTCGGAGACGGTGGCGGGGCCTCCGAGGATGACGACCCGGTGCGGCTGCAGCCGCCGCAGCTCGGTGAGAATGGCGCTCGGCACCTGGTCGGGTGCGGTCAGCAGGACCGGGCCCGGGGTCCGGGCGGCCACGGGCGCGCCGGACAGCGCGTCGGTGTAGACCTCGCCCGAGGCGAGAAAGGCGGTGGCGACGCCCGGGGCGAAGCTGCCCGCCGAGATGGCCGCTGACGTGGCATACCGGTCCGCGCCACTGACGCGCGTCACCCGGCCCGAGCACGAGGTCAGGCCGCGGGCCATCTTGAGAGTGAGGACGCGCTGGACCGACTCCTGGACGCGGGCGGCGAAGGTCGTGCTCGACCCCGCCTCGGCGAGGATCGCGTCGATCATCGGGGTGACGGTCGACGGGTCGGCGGTGAGCAGGACGTCGCCACCGGCGCCGAGGAACTCGGTCGCCCGGGCGGCCACGGGGGTCGACTGGACCGCGACGGCGTTGCCGATGTCGTCGGAGACGACGAGCCCGTCATACGCCATGGTGTCGCGCAGGAGACCACCGATCACCTTGGGGGAGAACACCGCCTGGCGCGCGGGGTCGATCAGCGGATACCACGCCGAACCGACCATGACGGCGTCGGCGCCGGCGGCGATGCCCGCCCGGAAGGGGTCGAGATAGGACGAGGTCGCCGATGTCTGGGTGTCGGTGATCCCCACGTCCGTCGTGTCGGTGTTCCCGGTGATCCGGCCGAGACCGGGGAAGTGCTTGACGGTCGTCCCGACGCCACCGGCGTGGAAGCCGGCGACCACGGTCGCGACGTCGGCGCCGACCCGGTCGGGGGTCGTGTCGTAGTTGCGGTAGTAGTGCCCGATCGGCCCGTTCTGGGACATGAACGACGCGGCGACGGTGTCGGCGACCGGCGCGAGGTCGAGGTCGACGCCCGCGCTGCGCAACTCGCCGCCCCAGCGAGTCGTCTGCGCGAGGAGGGTGGAGTGGCTCCACGACGTCCCCTGGTAGTAGGCGGTCGGCATCGTCGAGAAGCCGGAGCCTTGGAGCTGTTGGACGTAGCCCCCCTCCTGGTCCGCGGCGACGACGAGCCCGACGTCGCGGCCGGCGAGGGCGTGCAGGTGGGACGTGACCGCCTGCACCGAGGCCAGGCCGTCGTGATAGCCGCCGAGGAGGACCACGCCGCCGAGGCCGTATGCCCGCACGAGCGAGTCGACACCGGACGGTGCGGTCGTCGAGGAGAGCCCGACCCAGATGAGCTGGCCGGCCCGCTCGGTCGGGGTGAGATCGGCATACAGGGCCTCGACGCAGGAGCGCGCGCCGGTCGACGCCGCCACGCGCGCCGGCGTCGCCGGCGGGGACGGTGGGGACGGGGGGGACGGTGGGGACGCGACCTCGGCGGCGCTCGCCGCACCGCCCGCCGTGAGCAGCAGGGCCAGGGAAACGGTCACGTCCCGCGCCCGCATGCGTCGGTGACCGGTCCGGCGGGAGGCGATCCACGTCATACGACCCAGGAAATCACCGATCCTCGCGAGCGCGGCCCACGGCGCGCGGTGGATGTCGCGGAACGGCCCGTCACCATGGCGCCGCCGTGACGTCGGTGTGGGTGAAGTCGTCGCCGACGAACAGGAGCGGCTGGCCGGTGTCGACGGCGAGCGCGTAGGCGAAACAGTCGCCGTAGTTCAGGCGGGCCGGATGACCCGAGCCCTGGCCGAAGCGAAGGTGGGCCGTGGCTGCGAGGTGCCCCATTCGTGGTGTCACCGACTTGTCGGTGATGTCCAGTGCGGCGCACAGTCGGTCCAACCCGGCGACTCGTGACGGGCCGAGCCGTCGGTGGATGACCACTGCCGTCTCGACGTAGTTGGCGACGGACAACCATCGCCGATCGGCCACGCTGATGGCGCGAATGAGCCGCTCACTGCTCGCGTCGCGGAACAGGATGGACACCAGCGCCGACGTCTCGATGATCATGCGACCGGCAGGCCCCACTCGTCATACATCTCCACCATGTCCCGCTTGACCGCGGCACGGTCATCGTCGGTGATGGTGGCGGCGAACTCCTCGACGATCCGCTGGGCCTCATCGAAGCGCCGGTTCGCGCGCACGGCTGACTCCCCGCTGTCCACGTCGTCGAGTGAGTCGAGATACCTGGCGAGGGCCGCCTCGAGCACGCTGACCTGGGTGCGTCCGGTGCGTCGGGCAGCCTCTTTCGCGAGGGCGCACACGCGGTCGTTCTTGATATTGAGCGCCATGTCGTACACCTCCTTACACCAGATTACACCCCGGCGCAGCGCGATCGCCGGGCGCGTGGGCGGACGGGCGGGCGGGGCGGCATACGACTAGCCTGTCTGTTCGGTCCGACGACGAAGGAGAGGCCGAATGCCGGCGATCGTGCTGGTCGGCGCCCAGTGGGGCGACGAGGGCAAGGGCAAGGCGACCGACCTCGTGGGATCGGAGGTCGACTATGTCGTGAAGTTCAACGGCGGCAACAACGCCGGGCACACGATCGTCATCGACGGCGAGAAGTACGCGCTCCACCTGCTCCCGTCGGGCATCCTCACCCCGACCTGCACGCCGGTGATCGGCAATGGCGTCGTCATCGACCTCGACGTGCTCTTCCGCGAGATCGACGGACTCGAGGCGCGCGGGGTGTCGACGGCCAAGTTGGTCGTCAGCGCGAATGCCCACGTCATCGCGCCCTACAACCGCACCCTCGACAAGGTGACTGAACGCTTCCTCGGCTCCCGCCGGATCGGGACGACCGGCCGCGGGATCGGCCCGACGTATGCGGACAAGATGTCCCGCAACGGGATCCGCGTGCAGGACCTGTTCGACCGGCACATCCTCGAGCAGAAGGTCGAGGCCGCGCTCGGCTTCAAGAACCAGGTGCTGACCAAGATCTACAACCGGCGGGCCATCCCGGTCGGCGAGGTCATGGACGAACTGCTGCGGTATGCCGACCGGCTGGCTCCCATGGTCGCCGACACCTCGCTCCTGCTCGAGCAGGCGTTGAACGACGGGGCCAACGTCCTGCTCGAGGCCGGCCAGGCGACCCTGCTCGACGTCGACCACGGGACCTATCCCTATGTGACGTCGTCGAGCGCGACCGCGGGCGGGGCGTGCACCGGGTCCGGGATCCCGCCGACCCGGGTCACCCGGGTCATCGCGATTCTCAAGGCCTACACGACGCGGGTGGGCGAGGGGCCGTTCCCGACCGAACTGTTCGACAACTTCGGGGAGTTCCTCCGCAAGACCGGGTGGGAGTACGGCACGACGACGGGCCGCCCTCGCCGGTGCGGCTGGATGGACACCGTGATCGGGCGCTACGCCAACCGGATCAACGGCGTCACCGACTTCGTCGTGACGAAGCTCGACGTGCTCACCGGCCTGGAGCAGGTGCCGATCTGCGTCGCGTATGACGTCGACGGCGTCCGGCACGACGAGATGCCGGTGAACCAGAGCGACTTCCACCACGCGAAGCCGATCTATGAGGTGATGAACGGCTGGTG
Source organism: Nostocoides sp. (assembly GCA_039812345.1). Lineage (GTDB taxonomy): Bacteria > Actinomycetota > Actinomycetes > Actinomycetales > Dermatophilaceae > Nostocoides_A. The sequence continues at coordinate 9,592 of JBDIAJ010000083.1, forward strand.
GGAGGACATCACTGCCTGCCGGACCTTCGAGGACCTCCCGGCCAACGCGCAGGCCTACATCCTGCGGGTCGAGGAGTTGATCGGCGCCCGGATCTCCGCCATCGGCGTCGGCCCGGAGCGGGACGCGATCATCTCGCGGTTCCCGCTGCTGGGGTGATCCCGACCTTCTCCGGCGCGCTGGGTCGGCTGGCTGGGTCGGCGGCCGATCAGTCCAGGGGTTGCTGGAGTTCGACGACCCACGCCGAGCCGCCGTCGAACGGGGTCTCCAGGTAGACCTCCCGGCAGGGTTCGGCGCCGGTCAGCCCGCGGGCCTCGACCTCACGGACGAGCGCCTGCCACCCCTGCTGTATGTCGCCGATCTCGCCGCCGGTCCACGTCGTCACCAGGGCGCGCTCGACGGCCGGGAGGACCACGGGGGTCAGCCCCTCGGGGATCGCTCCGGGGGTGAGCTGGGCGCCGGCCGCAGCTGTCATCGACTCCGGCCCGCCGGCGTAGTAGCCGACGTCCGGCCCGCGGCGCTCGGCACCGCTCGCCTCGACCGACCGAACCAGCCGGTCGAAGAGCGGGCCGACGACCTCGCCGACGCGCTCGCCGTCGCCGACCTGGGCGAGCGCCGCCGCCAGCTCCAACTCCGGGAGTGAACTGACTCGGAACTCATTGTGGGACATGACTTTCTCCTCTCTCAATGCGGAGAGCCTGGCCTCGACCTCGCGCAGGCGCGTGGTGTCGGCGGCGATCGCGGTCCGCAACTGCTCGGCCCGCGATTCCAGCAGCGAGCGCCACTGGGTGGCGTCGAGCCGGTCGTCGAGGAGCGCGCCCACCTGGTCGAGGGTGAACCCGAGCTCCTTCAACGTGACCAGGCGGTCGGCCCGCTCCAACTGACTCGCGCCGTAATAGCGGTAGCCGGTGAATGCATCCACCCGCTGCGGCGGCAGCAGCCCGAGCTGGTCGTAGTGCCGCAGCATCCGCACGGACACCCCGGCCAACCTCGCGAACTCTCCGATACTCAACATGGCGCGTCCCACGAAACCCCCTGACACCGTGTGAGAGTCAAGCCTGCCTCGGAACGGGAGCGGTCGGCATACGGACTGCTCGGCGTATGCCGCTCAGCGCCACGCCCGAGCCACCGCCTCGTGCGCCGTGGCGCTTCCCCCGCCGCCCACCCGTCGAGAGATCAAATAAGACCCGTCGAGAGATCAAATAGGAGCCGTCGAGAGGGTCCATGTGCGCAGTCTGGGTTCGCGAACCGGCCTCTCGACGACCCTGAATCGGCCTCTCGACGGGTCTGAATCGGCCTCTCGACGGAGATCGGCGACGGTGCTGCGGGCGGGGCACAGGCGCCTGTCCTGAGCCTGTCCTGCGTCCGTCCGTATGCCGATCAGCGCCATGCCCGCGCCACCGCCTCGTGCGCCTCGTCCTGGGCGAAGCCCAGGGTGCGGACGGAGGCGACGAAGGTCGCCGCGGCCGCGTCGAGGCGGGCGCGCGCCATACCGTTGGGGGAGAGGGAGACCGGGGCGACGGTGGTGCCCCCGCCACGCCGGGTGGTGACCAGGCCGGCCTGCTCGAGCTCCTGGTAGGTGCGGGCGACGGTTCCGGGGGCGATGCCGAGGTCGCGGGCGAGTTGCCGGACCGGCGGGAGGCGGTCGCCGGCCGGGAGTTGGCCGGTCTCGATGAGGGTGGCGAGCTGGCGACGCAGCTGCTCGTACGGCGGCGTCGGGTCGGCGAGGTCGAGGGCGATCGCCTGACTCACCGGGGACTCCGGGCGGCCGCCGGCTGCGTTGCGGACACGACGGTGCGGCGGCGGGGGAGGAGGAGGTGGGCCAGCATGGCGATCGCCGCGACCGTGCAGCCCAGGGCGAGAGCGAGCAGCATCCCGGCGTAGGTGGAGCCGCCGGCGACGCAGTCGTTGGAATGGAGGTCGGTCGCCATGACGAGGGCGATCGGCCCCGCGGTGCCGAAGGCGAGCACGCCGACCGCGCTGACGAGGTTCGCCATGGCGTCGCTGCGAAGGCGCAGATCGACCGGGCCGCTCGCGGCGTCGGGGTTGGCGCGCCGATGGATCGCGATGCCCGCGGCGACGGCGAGGGCGAGGCACGCGCCCACGGCGACGGCGGCGGGTACGGCATAGAAGCTGCCCGGCCAGGGACTGTTGATCGCGGTCTGGATGGTCGTGCCGACCCCGGGTAGGTCGACCGCGCAGGTCGCCTTCAGGGCGCGGCCGGCGCGTCCGGCGTCGTCGGGGCTGCCGGTCACGGCGCCGATGACGAGCAGGACGGCCAGTATGCCGAGTCCGCCCCCCACGATCATCGTCCGGGTCCGTGGGAGGAGGGTGCGCCACGACCGCGTGCTCAGGCTCGCGGTGCGGGCCGGGGTGCGCGTGGGTCGGGCGGTCGCCTCGCCGATGGCGACGCCCGCGAGGACGCCGGCCGCGGCGAGCGCCGGGGCGGCGAGGGCGAGCCGGCCGAGGGCGACCGGCTGCTGGGCGGAGAGGAAGGCGAGCACCCCGATGACGAGCCCGGTGGCGACGCCGGCCCACCGCCAGGTCGCGGTCCATCGGGCGATGCGGGCGAGATCCGGTGTCGCGGCGTCACTCTCGCCGTGGAGGCGGCGCCCGAGGATGACCGCGGCGGCCAGGGCGATGCCGAGAACGAGCACGCCGACCAGCGCGGCCAGGAGGAGGGTCATGGGATTTCCTTCGACTTGTATCGGGTGGCTGATACAAACCAGCATGCACCTGACCGGCGACTTGTGTCAACTAGCTGATACAAGGCGGTGGTGCCACGACCCCAAGCCACGGAAGACGCACGCGGCGATGCGCACAGCGCGGGATCGGGCGGAAAGCGGCGGCGCGTTGCGGCGGGCGGGGCGTCAGGGACGCAGGACGGTCATCCGGTGCGCGGCGCGGGTCAGTGCGACATAGAGGACCCGGCCGCCCCCGGGGGACTCGGCGGCGATCGCGTCCGGGTCGACGACGACGGTGGCGTCGTACTCGAGCCCCTTGACCGACATCGGGCCGACGACCTGGACGCGGCCGTCGAAGGCGCCGTGGAGGGGGGCGAGGCGATCGGCATACCGCAGGGGGGTGATGACGGCGATCGACCCGCCGACCTCGTCGGCGAGCCCGGCGAGGGCGTCCGCGACGGCGGTCACCGGGTCGGCGCCGAGGGCCGCGTCGACAGGGTGAACCCCCGTCTCGCGCACCGCATTCGGGATATCGGCGTCGGGCATGACCGGGAGGATCACGTCGCGGGCGTAGTCGAAGATCTCCCGGGCGTTGCGGTAGTTGGTTCCCATGTGGAAGTGCCGCCGCGGGGCGGTCCCGAAGGCCGCGTCGCGCGCCCGGCCGGCCTCCTCGGGGTCGGGCCACGACGCCTGGGCGGCATCGCCGACGATCGTCCACGACGCCCACTCGCCGACCCGGGCGAGCGCGCGCCACTGCATCGGGGAGAGATCCTGTGCCTCGTCGACGAGGATGTGCGCATACTCCGCCGGCTCGCCGATGTGCCCGCGCAGCAACAGATCCCGAGGATCCGTCGACCGCGACGGCGCCTCGGCGCGCAGCGGCGCCGAGATCGGTCCCGACTCGCGCAGCTCGCTCGCCGCCACCGTGTCGAGGTCGTCGATCTCATAGAACCCGCGTTCGTCGTCCGGGTTCTCCCGCACCGGGCCGAGGCGGGCGGCGAGATCGTCGATGAGCGCGACGTCGGCGACGCTCCAGGTCCCGAGCTCCAGTGCCTCGCGCATCGACTGGGCGACCGCTGCGCACTCGTCATCGGTGAGGCCGCCGCGGCCGAGGCGGTAGGCGAGATCGGTGTCGGTTAGCCAGAGCAGCACCTCGCGCGGGTCGAGCTGGGGCCACCAGGCCGCCATGAAGTCATCGACCGCCATCGAGTTGTCGAAGGCCTCGACGAAGTCGGCCCGCAGGCCCGTCCGGACACTCGCCCAGGCGGCCTGCCCGAGGAGGGTCCGGGCCGAGTCGGTCGCGGCATTGCGCGTATGCCCGCGCAGGGCCCGGGCGCGGACGTCGCCGAGAACCTGGGGCCCGAGCGTCACCGCATGCCCGCCGACGAACGCCCGGAACTGGTCCGGGGCACCGGGAACGGCGGCGGTGGCGACGCGGCCGAGGAGCCGGCGGATGCGCAGCGAGCCCTTGACGGCCGCCACCTCGGGCCGGTCGAGTCGGGTGGCGCTGACCGCCTCCACGAGATCCCCGACCGATCTGAGCGTGACGGAATCCTCACCGAGAGATGGCAGAACGCGCTCGATGTAGGCGGTGTAGGCGGTCGACGGGCCGACGACGAGGATGCCGCCGCCCTCGAATCGGCGGCGTTCGGAATAGAGGAGATAGGCGGCGCGGTGCAGCGCGACGACGGTCTTGCCCGTGCCCGGGCCGCCGGTGATCTCGGTGACGCCGCGGCTCGGGGCCCGGATCGCCTCGTCCTGGTGCTGCTGGATCGTCGCGACGATGTCGCGCATCCGCGATCCACGGGTCCGGGTGAGCGCGGCGAGCAGTGCCCCGTCGCCGACCACGACGAGATCCTCGGGAGCCTCGGCGACCATGAGATCGTCCTCGACCCCGACGACGGTCGTGCCCTGGCTGCGCAGCACCCGGCGGCGGACGACGTCGTGCGGCGCCACCGGAGTCGCCCGGTAGAACGCGGCGGCGGCCGGGGCGCGCCAGTCGATGACCAGCGGCTCGTAGTCCTCGTCCCGGACACCGAGCCGGCCGACATACCGGATCTCGCGTTCGCGGCCCGCCCACCAGGGCGTGCCGGCAGCGTCGTCGTCCGCCGCCCCCGGGCTCGGGTGGGCGAGGTCGAGCCGGCCGAAGACGAGCCCCTCATACTGCGTGTCGAGGGACGCCTGCCGCCGGGCCGCGTTGAAGACGAGGGCGTCGCGCTCGAAGAGCCCGGACATCTCCTCGTCGCGAATGTCACCCGTGCGGTCGGTCCGGCCCCGGGCCATCCCGTCGGCGGCGACGAGCGCCGCCCGGACACTGGCCTTGTCGAGTTCGGCATACACCCGGTCGACGTGCGCCTGCTCGATCGCGATCTCGGCGGTGACCGCGGCCTCGCTCGACGCACCCGAGGAACGTGGACTCAAGGCAGGCCTTCGGTGTCGGTCGATCTGGGAACGATCCAGCCTAGCGGCCCGCGGCGGCCGCCCGGGCGGTGGGCGCGCACCGGCTCAGACCAGCCCCTGCCGCGCCGCCTGCACCCCCGCCTGGAAGCGGGTGTCCGCGCCGAGACCGTCCATGAGATGCCGTATGCGGCGCTCCACCGTCCGCTGGGAGATCCGCAGGCGACGGGTGATCGTCGAATCGCTCGCCCCCGCGGCGAGCAGGCTGAGGATGAGGGCGTCACGGTCGGCGGTGTCCCCGGCCCCGGCGGCCTCCTCGCCCATCGGTAGCACGACCCCGGACCGGAACATCGAATCGCCCCACCGCAGGAGCGCGGCGACGAACGGCTGGCTGCGCAGGAGCATCGAGCCGCCGCCGGAGGGCTCGATATGGCTGAACTCCACGACGGCCGCCACGTCGTCGACGATGATCGCGGAGAAGTGGATCGTCCCGGAGAGGCGGATCTCCTCGCCGCCCATCATCCGCTCGCGGAGCGCCTCGAGCGCCCCAGGCACGTCGAGGACGGCCTGGTCATAGACCGCGCGCAACTGGACGAGGTCACCGGCGGCGTTGCGGAAGAACTCGCGGTGGGAGTTGAACGGGTCGAGCAGCAACTGGTGGGTGCGGCGCGAGTCGGCCCGGACCGAGAGGATCTCCGACTTCGCCGCCGCGGTGATCGTCGCGGTCGCTGAGGCGATGTCGGCGAGGGTGGCGAGTTCGCGGTTGCCGGAGTCGACGACCTCGTGGTTGCGCACGGCCATGAACAGTTGATGGAGCTGTCCGGCGCGGGCTCGCCACTCGCGGGTTCGCCGCTCGGCGTCGGCCGCCCAGGCGGTGATCGCGATGTCCGGCGCGGGCACGTCCCAGGCCGCCGAGTCGCTCGCGTCGAGCAGCCCCCTGGCCTGCAACAACACCGTCGCCCGGTCCACGAGATCCGGCGCCAGACCGGCGTCGAGCAGCCCCTGGCGGCTCGGCGCGGCCTGTCTGATCAAGGCCCCGTAGACCCGGCCGATGTCTTCTTCGCTCAACAACTGCGGGTCGGTGCCCGCCGTCTCCCCTGCTGACATACCCCCAAGGGTTCCAGATCTGGCGGGTTTCCGCCAATGGCGGAGGGCCGACAGGTTTGGGCTTTACTCGCGGGTAGAAGTTTGTAAAGATTTCATCCGGTTGATCCCGCGTCAACCCGCGTGAAGAGCGCCGGTTCCCCCACCGAGTGCCCACGCCATGGCGCGGCGTTCCCGGGGGAACATCCCCCCTGCTCCCCGGGAACGCCGCGCCCCTTTCTGTTTTCTCTGACGGGTTCTCCTCGTGCTTCTCTGGCGGGTTCTCCTCGTGCCCTCGTCGGGTTCGCTCGTTCCTCGCGTCCCCGACTCGGGCGTCGTCGAACCCGCGTCGTGCGTGGTCGGGTTCCGTGGTCGAGTCACCGGCGTCGAGTGGCCGGTTCAGGGGCGTCGAGTGGCCGGTTCGGGGGCGTCGAGTGGCCGGTCAGGGGCGTCTGGGTCCTGCGCCCCAGGGTCCCGTCACCAGCGTGGGTGTCACGTCACCGGCGTGGGTTCCGTATGCCGCGTCCCGCTCCTTCGTCGCGGCCCCAGTCTCGGCGCATTAGGGTTTCGAGCCATGAAGGTTCTCGTCGTGGGCTCGGGGGCCCGGGAACACGCGCTCGTGCGCGCCATCGCCCGCGATCCGATGGTCGACACGGTCATCGCCGCCCCCGGCAACCCCGGAATCGCCCGGATCGCCCACTGCGAGCCAGTCGGCGGGGAGGGGATCACCGACGGGGCCGCGGTCGTCGAGCTGGCGCGGCGGCATACGGTCGATCTCGTCGTCATCGGGCCGGAAGCGCCGCTGGTCGAGGGGGTCGCCGACGACCTGCGCGCCGCGGGCTTCGCGACCTTCGGCCCGTCCGCGCGCGCGGCGCAGCTCGAGGGCAGCAAGGCCTTCGCCAAGCGGATCATGGCCGAGGCGGGGGTGCCGACGTCGTTCGCCCACGTCTGCACGAGCCGCGCGGAGGTCGAGGACGCGCTCGACGCCTTCGGCGCGCCCTACGTCGTCAAGGACGACGGCCTCGCCGCCGGCAAGGGCGTCGTCGTCACCGAGGACCGCGATGCCGCCCTTGCCCATGCCGACGCCTGCCTGGAACGCCCCGACGGGCGCCTCGTCATCGAGGAGTACCTCGACGGCCCCGAGGTCTCCCTCTTCTGCCTCAGCGACGGCACGACGGTCGTCCCGCTGGCCCCGGCCCAGGACTTCAAGCGCCTCGCGGACGGCGACCGTGGCCCCAACACCGGCGGGATGGGCGCCTACTCGCCGCTCGACTGGGTCCCCGACACCCTCGTCGACGACGTCGTCACCCGGATCGCCCAGCCGACCGTCGAGGCGATGCACCGACTCGGCATGCCGTTCGTCGGGGTCCTCTATGTCGGCCTCGCGTTGACCGCGCGCGGCCCCCGGGTCGTCGAGTTCAACGTCCGCTTCGGTGACCCGGAGACCCAGGTCGTCCTCGACCGGCTCGTCACCTCGCTCGCCGGGGTCCTTCGCGCCGCGGCCACCGGCGAACTCGAACTCGCCGAGCCCCTGCGCTGGCGGCCCGAGGCGTCCGTCACCGTCGTCCTCGCCGCGCCGGGCTACCCCGAGGCCCCCGAGACCGGCGGCCTCGTCACCGGAGTCGACGCGGCGGGGGACGCGGCGGGGGAGGAGACGGCATACGAAAGGCTCGTCGATTAGCCCGGGCCGGGTAAGAAGATCAGCCAGGGCTCCGCATCAGGATCTCGGCCGCGTGCCTTTCGATGAGTTCAAGTGGCGAGGGGCCTCAGCCGATCTCATCGGATGGCCTCCGACAAGGAACACGCGAACGGGATCATGGCCGCGATGGTCGCCATATCGCCATGTCGGTCACGAAAAGCTTCGTCGGCACGCTGGCGCTGCTGTTGATGAACGAAGGC
>JBDIAJ010000084.1:0-17273 GCA_039812345.1 Nostocoides sp.
GCCGGCGGGGGGGGAGCGCGCGGCATACGCGATCGCCCGGGACAGCGGCACCGCCAGGAGCGGCCGCAGGTCACGGCGATCCCCGTCCTTGTAGGCGCGGATCACGTGGGCGAGGTGCCCGGCATAGGCCCCCGCGGCCACGACGGGGACCAGCCCGTCCGGGGCCGGATCGGGCCGGACCCGAGCCGGGCCGCCGAGGAACAGGCACCCGAGGAGGCCGTCGAGGCAGGGATCGCACAGTCCGTGCGGAGCCGGCGCACCGCAGCCGGCACAGGTGCGCGGCAGCACCAGGTCGCTGGCGGCCATCGCCGCCTCCCGTATGCCGCGCCCTCCCATCGATCCACCGTGTCACCCCCAGCCCTCCGGTGCACACCCGCCGCCGCGCCCCTGTGGACGACCGCCGATCCTCGGTCGAGGGACCTTGTGGACGACGTCAGCGCCCCGGGGCGACTAGTTCGCTCGCGCTCGGGGGAAGGGCCTGCCAGTGATCCCCGGCGCGGACGAACACGTGCCCCGTGGCGGAACCGATCGCGAGATTGCGCGAACCCCCGAGCGTCGTGATCGACTGGGCACCCTCGAGCGGCGCCAGGGCGGTGATCTCGTCGCCGAGCGTGACCAGACTGGGCAGCAGCTTGCCGTCTCGCCCGGCGAGGACAGCCAACTCCGTGGGTGAGGTCCACACGACGTCCCGGATGCGATCGAGCGCGGCGCCCAGCCGCAGCGGCGTGGCCGACAGGGCCGTCGGAGCGCCGGACCCGTCCCGGCCCACACCGGCGATGTCGAGCCGCGTGTCCTTCCCGTCCGCGTCCGTCGAGACCACGGCGATCCGCGAACCGTCGACCGACACGGCGACGGCCAGGGGCAGCCGGTCCACCAGCCACGACACGACGATCGGCCGGGCGGGTGCGGCGGTGCCGTCGAAGGGTTGCGCATTGCTGTCCACGGTCCACAGGCGGGCGCTGGACCCCCGGTCGTAGGGTCGACCCCCCACCCAGAGGAAGCCGAACCGGTCGTACGAGGGTGCGGTGAGGGCGTCGGCGAAGCCCTCCGCCTCGACCGACTTCCCGGTCCGGTAACGGGCGAGGCCGGTGCCGTCCCGGCCCACGGCGGCGAGTTCCTGCCCGGTGAAGGACAGCGCCAGCCCGGTCCACGTCGTCGGGATGTCGGGGAAGGGAGACTGGCGCACGGGATCGGCGTCGGAGCGCAGGAGCGTGTCGAGGTCGGTCGGGACGACCTCCTTGCCGAACCGGACCACGGGCTGCACGCCGGAGGCGACCCCGAGGTCGCGGAAACCGAGCTCGGCGGCGGACAGCACGGGCGGGACCGCCTGGGTCGCGTCCAGGGTGGCGCCGTCCACGGTGACGACGACGGCGGAGATGCTCGGCGCCTGGGTGAGGGTCTGCACGAGCTGGGCCCAGATGTCGCTTCGGGTCTGGGCGTCGCGGTAGGCCGGGGACGACGTGAGCGGGACGGTCGCGATCCCGCCGTTGACGCTGACCGCGTCGACACTGAGCCGGGCCGACAGCAGGCCGGTGCGGACGGCGTCGTCGAGATAGGTCGGCGGCGGCCCGAGCAGCGCCCGGGTCAGTCCCGTCGACAGCCGGGTCACGGGGAGCCACCGGACGTCCGGGACCAGCGACTTGCCGGATGCCGCCGGGTAGTAGAGGGAGAACGGTCGCAGGACCTGGTCGAGGCTGGAGGTGCGGACCCACCGGCCGAAGGCGTCACTGGTCTGGTCGATGCGCCACTGCCCGTCGACCTGGACCAGATGGAGCGAGACCTTGGCGATCGACTTCGGTGGCGCGGACTGGGCGCGTCCCTGCGCGTCGATCGCGGACACGAGGGGGGCGGACACGGCATACCAGCCGTTGCCCTGGTCCGCGATGTCGAGACCGGCGGGCTCGATCACCGCCGTGGCCACACCGGGATCCCAGGTGGCGACCAGCGACTTGGTGAGGAAGGTCTGCGCCACCCCGAGTCGCTCGGCGGTGACCTCGTCGGCGTGGAGGAAGCCGGTGATGATCGCCGTCGGCGAATCGCCCGGTCCCGGCCCGGCCGGCACATAGAAGACGGGGTCCGGGACCGGTTCCTCGACGCCGAGCCCGGTCTGCACGGCGGTGTCCGGCCGTATGCCGAGACAGCCCCCGAGCAGGCACACGCCCACCAGCGTGGCCGCCAGACGGGCGAGCGTGCGGGTCATGCCTGGGTCCGTTCGTGGCGGTAGGGACGCAGGCGGGTCGTGGCGTCGGGTTCGTGGTCGGACGCGGGGATCAGATGCAGCGGCGAGGACTCGATCGGCGTCCCGACGGCGCGCGGCAGGGTCAGTCGGAACACCGACCCCTCCCCAGGCCGGCCCCACGCCTCGAGCCAGCCGTGGTGCAGCCGCGCGTCCTCGAGGGAGATCGCCAGGCCGAGGCCGGTGCCGCCGGTGGTGCGGGCGCGCGCGGGGTCGGCCCGCCAGAATCGGTTGAACACGAGTGCGGCCTCCCCCGGCCGGAGGCCGACGCCGTGATCGCGGACGGCGACGGCGATCGCCGTCGCGTTGCCGGCGACCGACACCGTGATCGGCAGTCCCTCGCCGTGCTCGACGGCGTTGACCAGCAGGTTGCGCAGGATCCGTTCGACGCGCCGGGCGTCGACGTCGGCGATGACCTCGCCGCGCGGAGCCTGGAGGCGGATCCGGCTGCCCTTGGCCTGGGCGAGGGCCTCCACCGCCTGGATCGATCGCCGGACCACGGCGGTGACGTCGTTGGGGTCGGCCTCGAGGTTGGCCGCCCGGGCGTCGAAGCGGCTGATCTCCAACAGGTCGGCGAGGAGGTTCTCGAAGCGGTCGAGTTCGGTGCTCAGCAGCTCGGCGGTCCGGGTCAGATCCGGGGTGAAATCCGCCCGGCGGTCGTGGATGACGTCGGCGGCCATCCGGATCGTCGTCAGCGGGGTGCGCAACTCGTGCGAGACGTCGGAGACGAAGATCTGCTGGACCTGGGACAGGTCCTCGAGCTGGCGGATCTGGCTCTGCAGGTGGTCGGCCATGTCATTGAACGAGCGGCCGAGGACGGCGAGTTCGTCGTCGCCGGTGCTCGGCATACGTTCATTGAGGTTGCCGGCGGCGAGCCGTTCGGCGACGTCGGCGGCACGCTCGACGGGGCGGACGACCTGGCGGGTCGCGAGCCAGGAGATGCCGGCGAGGAAGGTGAGCAGGGCCATCAGGCCGATGAGGAAGACCCGCCGGATCAGGGCGAGGGTCTTCTCCTCGCGGTCCATCGGATAGATGAAGAAGATCTCGTGGGCGCCCGCCGATCGGATGTCGAGTTGGGCGCCGACGACGACGGCGGGGATCGTCGTCCGGCCCGAGGAGTCCGCGGCCGATTCCGCGAGCAGCGCCGACCGGTCGAGCTCGATGACCAGGGTCCGCTGCTGCCCGGGATCGCTGTCGACGGCCTCGCGCAGGGACAGTGGCACCGGCGACGCGGTCAGGCCGCCGGCGAAGACGCTGGTCAGCCGCGCCGGGCTGCGATTGGTCAGGGCCGGCATGAGGGCGACGAACCGGGTCGCCTCCGGTGGCGGCGGGGCGAGCGACTGGATCTGGGCCCGGGCGAAGGCGTTGAGGTCGACGAGACTCTGGATGTCGGTGTTGTCGAAGTCGTCCTTCGCCGCCTTGGCCAGGGATCGGGCCTCGAGTTCGGCGGTCCGGACGCGGTCGGCCTTCAAGCCGTCGGCGATCTGCTGATAGAGGTAGGCACCGACGGCGGACACGGCGAGCAGGCCCGCGGCGACCGTCGAGACGACGACCCGCCGCTGCAGCGACGAGCGCCACAGCCGGGTCAGCCAGCGCAGCGGGTGGGGTCGGCCGCCCCCGTCGGACGGCATGGTCAGCCGGGACCGGCCTTGTAGCCGACCCCGCGGACGGTGACGACGATCTGCGGGTTCTCCGGATCGTGCTCGATCTTGGAGCGCAGGCGCTGCACGTGGACGTTGACGAGGCGGGTGTCCCCGGCGTGGCGGTAGCCCCAGACCTGCTCGAGCAGGACCTCCCGGGTGTAGACCATCCACGGCTTGCGGGCGAGGGCGAGGAGGAGGTCGAACTCGAGGGGGGTGAGCGGAATGTTCTGGCCACCCCGGCGAACGGAATGCCCGGCGACGTCGATGGAGAGGTCACCGATCTCGAGCCGCTCGGGCTCGGCCTCGTCCGCGCGCCGCAACCGGGCCCGGACCCGGGCGACGAGCTCGGCGGGTTTGAACGGCTTGACGACGTAGTCGTCCGCGCCCGACTCGAGGCCGACGACCACGTCGACGGTGTCGGTGCGCGCGGTGAGCATGACGATCGGGACGCCGGACTCGGCACGGATGCGTCGGCATACCTGAATGCCGTCGAGGCCCGGGAGCATGACGTCGAGGAGGACGAGGTCGGGCTTGTTCTCCCGGAAGGAGGTGAGGGCGGAGGACCCGTCGGCGACGTGGACGACGTCGAGTCCCTCGCCGCGCAGGACGATCCCCAGCATCTCCGAGAGGGCGAGGTCGTCGTCGACGATGAGTACCCGAGACTTCACCGGTGCCGCATCCTTTCGTTCCCCCGCGGAGGTTGGGCTCATTGTCACACAGCGATAACGACGTGCCGTGCAGCCCGGGCCGTATGCCGTGGGGGTCGGTCGCATGGGGGGTGCCTGGTGGGGGTCGGCTCGGCTACCATCCGCGCTTCGGGCGCAGGGCGCCCTCGCGCTCCCGCCAGACCCAGCCAGCCTCGCCGACCCCCACCGCACCCCCGCTCTCGGCCACGTCACCGTCCGCGCGTGGCGAACGTAACCACGGCGGGTCAGACGCCAGACGTCCTCAGCCAGGCACCCAACCCGACCGCGGATTCCGCGACGATGCGGATCGCATCGAGGTCACGTGCGAAGCCGTGAACTCGATGCGACCCCAGCCGGAGCGGAATCGAAACGCGGATTCCGCGACGATGCGGGCCGCATCGAGATCACGAGCGAAGCCGTGAACTCGATGCGACCCGAGGAGGAGCGGAATCAAAAGAACTCAGTAGCGGTAGTGCTCCGGCTTGTAGGGGCCGGCGACGTCGACGCCGAGGTATTCGGCCTGGTCCTTGCGCAGCTCGGTCAACTCGACGCCGAGGGCGTCGAGGTGGAGGCGGGCGACCTTCTCGTCCAGGTGCTTGGGCAGCGTGGTGACGGTCGGCTTGCCATCCTCGTCGAGGTAGGCCTGCGGGTGGTTGAACAGCTCGATCTGGGCGATCGTCTGGTTGGAGAAGCTGTTCGACATCACGAAGCTCGGGTGGCCGGTGGCGTTGCCGAGGTTCATCAGGCGGCCCTCGGAGAGGACGATGATCGAGTGGCCGTCGGCATACGTCCACTCGTGGACCTGCGGCTTGATCTCGGTCTTGACCACACCCGGGGTGGCGGCGAGGCCGGCCATGTCGATCTCGTTGTCGAAGTGGCCGATGTTGGCGACGATCGCCTTGTTCTTCATCGCCGCCATGTGCTCGGCGGTGATGACGTCGAAGCAGCCGGTCGAGGTGACGAAGATGTCGCCGAATGCGGCGGCCTTGTCCATCGTCGTGACCTGGTAGCCCTCCATCGCCGCCTGCAGCGCGCAGATCGGGTCGATCTCGGTGATGACGACGCGGGCGCCCTGGCCGGCGAGGGATTGGGCGCAGCCCTTGCCGACATCGCCGAAGCCGGCGACGACGGCGACCTTGCCGCCGATGAGGACATCGGTGGCCCGGTTGAGGCCGTCGACGAGGGAGTGGCGGCAGCCGTACTTGTTGTCGAACTTGGACTTGGTGACCGAGTCGTTGACGTTGATCGCCGGGAACAGCAGCTCGCCGGCCTCGGCGAGCTGGTAGAGGCGGTGCACGCCGGTGGTGGTCTCCTCGGTGACGCCCTTGATGCCCTCGCTGATGCGGGTCCACTTCTGCGGGTCCTGCGCCATCGTGGTGCGCACCAGCGCCTTGAAGACGCCGAACTCCTCGGAGTCGGCGTCGGTGGTCGGCGGGACCTGGCCGGCGGCCTCCCACTCGCGGCCCTTGTGCACGAGCATGGTCGCGTCGCCGCCGTCGTCGAGGATCATGTTGGGGCCCTCGCCGCCGGGCCAGGTGAGGATGGCGTCGGTGCACTCCCAGTACTCGGGCAGGCTCTCGCCCTTCCAGGCGAAAACCGGGACGCCCTGCGGGTCCTCCGGGGTGCCGTTGGGGCCGACGGCGACGGCCGCGGCGGCCTCGTCCTGGGTGGAGAAGATGTTGCAGCTGGCCCAGCGGACCTGCGCGCCGAGCGCGACGAGGGTCTCGATGAGGACCGCGGTCTGGACGGTCATGTGCAGGGAGCCGGCGATCCGCGCGCCCGCGAGCGGCTGGGCGGCGGCATACTCCTCCCGAAGGGACATCAGGCCGGGCATCTCGTGCTCGGCGAGGCGGATCTGGTGGCGGCCGGCCGTCGCGAGGGCGAGGTCGGCCACCTTGAAGTCGTGCGACATACGGAAATCCTCTGTGGTGTCGGAACGGCGCGTCGCCCGCCGACGCTCGGGCGCAGGCAGGGGACGTATACCGTGTGGTGGCCGGCGCCGCCGCTCTCGGCGCGCGGGTCATCACCCACGCCGGAGGGGCCAGTCTACCGGTGGCGGATGGGTGCGGTCACCGTCGCCGCGGAAGGCTTCCGAGGCGGAGAGGGGAAAGTGACACTGGCGGGAAACCCGTGGCCGGTGGGTCAGGAAAGGCCGCGGCGGAGGGCGGCGACGGCGGGGGACGTGGTCGGATCGAGGCCGAGGCCGAGGGCGAGGTAGGCCGCGGCGAAGTCGAGGTGGGCGATGAGGTCGGCCACGCGCACGAGCGGGGTGCCGGGCGCGGACGGGCGCAATTCGCGGACCTCGACGCCGCGCCGCTCGGCGAGGTCGACGATGCCCTGGGCGGTGTTGTGCCGGGTCGCGTCGGCGGGTGCCGGGTCGTCGGGGAGGAGGTCGCGGATCGCGAGGAGGGCGAGGTGGGTGGTCGGGGTGTCGAGGTAGGGATCGGCGAAGATGTCCCGGCCGCCGTCGGCCGCCGGTGCCGGGGCGAACGGCCCGTCGAGGCAGGCGACGAGCGCCGCGGCGGCGTCGGGCAGTTGCCCCGGGAAGGAGGGGGTGCGGGCGGTCCGGGCGAGCATGGCGCCGGCGCGGCGGGCGGCAACCCCGGTCACGGGCCCGTCCCCGAGGATGAGCGGGAGTCGACCGGCCAACTCGCCGGCGAGGACCTTCCCCGGATTGACGAACGCCTCCGAGGCCGGTCGGCACGCCGCGGCGATCTCGTCGAGACGATCGGCGAGGGCCGGCAGGTCGCCGGACACGCCGGTCAGCACGCCATGGGCCTCGAGCACCAGCGCCGCCGAGGCGACCACGCCCCAGGCCGCGGTCCGCGACGGCCGCCCGGCCGACTCGAGGGGCAGGTGGATGCCGCGGGCCCGCGCGACGGCATAGGCGAGCGGTGCGCCGGGGGCGCTGACGCCGACGACCGTCGCGCCACGCCGGCCGGCCTCGTCGGCGAGTTGCACCGGGCCGACCGCCGTGCCCGAGACCGACACGGCGAGAACGAGATCCAATGGACCCACCCAGCCCGGGAGGGGGCCGCCGCGGGCGTGGACGACCCCGATCGGGGAAGCGGTGGCCGCCAGGGTCGCGGCGACGTCGGCGACCAGGTCGTCGGCGCCCATGGCCGCGATCACCACCGCTCGGGGTCGTTCCCCCGCCCCGCCCGCGGGCAGCGCGGACTCGGCCGCGATCGTGGACGCGCGCCGCACCTGCGCGCCCGCCGTCGCCAGGGCGCGGAGGAAGTCGTCGCGGTCGAGCCGATCGATCCGCTCCGGATCGTCGAGGAGGTCGAGGTCGAAGGCCGGCATCGGGTCAGCCCGCCGTGCGGGCCTCGTCGACGAGCAGGACGGGGATCCCGTCAGTCACCGGATAGATGCGGCCACAGGAGGCGTCGGTGCAGGCGAGCTCGGGGCCGGCGCCGGCGTCGAGGTCGCGGAGTTCGGCGAGGCAGGCGGGGCAGCGCAGGATCGCGCGGACCCAGGGTGCGATCCCGGTGTGCACCTCGGGCGCGTCCTGGGCCGCGGCCGCACCGTCCGGCCCACCCATCGTCACCAGGGGTGCGGCCTCGGGGGCCGGCGACGGTGTGGCCGGGGTGCGGACCAGGGCGAGGACCTCGTCCCGGACCCGGGCCATCGTCTCGGCGTCGGCGGCCTCGACATTGAGCCGCAGCAGGGGCTCGGTGTTGGACGCACGGAGGTTGAGCCACCACATCGGCGCGTCGCCGAGGCTCGGGTGGCTGATGGTCAGCCCGTCCATCTCCTCCCCCACCAGGCCCTGCGCCGCGGCCCACGAGCGGACCCGGTCCGTGGCGGCGGGGACGTCGGCGACCGTCGAGTTGATCTCGCCGGACGCGGCATACGGGGAGAACTCGGCGACCAACCGCGAGAGCGGCTCGGGCTGCTCCCCGAGCGCGGCGAGCACGTGCAGCGCGGCCAGCATCCCGGTGTCGGCGAACCAGAAGTCGCGGAAGTAGTAGTGGGCGCTGTGCTCGCCGCCGAAGACCGCTCCGGCGGAGGCCATCTCGGCCTTGATGAAGGAGTGGCCGACACGCGTGCGAACCGGGACCGCGCCGCGGGCGAGGATGAGTTCGGGAACGGCGGCGCTGCTGATGACATTGTGGACGATGTGCACCTCGCCGGCCGGGACACCCGCGGCGACCTCCTTGGTGATCTCCCGGGAGGCAACGAGGCCGGTGATCGCGCTCGGGCTGACCGGCTCACCGCGCTCGTCGACGACGAAGCAGCGGTCGGCGTCGCCGTCGAAGGCGAGCCCGAGGTCGGCGCCGTGCGCGACGACGGCGCGTTGGAGGTCGACGAGGTTGGCCGGGTCGAGGGGGTTGGCCTCGTGGTTGGGGAAGGTGCCGTCGAGTTCGAAATAGAGCGGAACGATCGTCAGCGGCAGCGGCGGCAGTCCCGCGGCCGTGCCGAGGACCGCGGGCACGGTCAGTCCCGACATCCCGTTCGCCGCATCGACGACCACGGTCAGGGGCCGTATGCCGCTCAGGTCGACCAGCTCGCGCAGGAACCGGCCGTAGTCGGCGAGGACGTCGCGGGTGCTCGCCTGCCCGGCACGGGCGGCGGTGACGCTGCCGCGCCCGTCGGCGAGGATGGCGGCGGCCCGCTCGCGGATGGCGGTCAGGCCGGTGTCCTGCCCGACGGGACGGGCGCCGGCGCGGGTGAGCTTGATCCCGTTGTACTGCGCCGGGTTGTGGCTGGCGGTGAACATCGCCCCGGGAAGGTCGAGGCGGCCGCTGGCGAAATAGAGCCCGTCGGTGCTCGCCAGACCGATCGCGACCGTGTCGACTCCGGCCGCGCGAGCGCCGGCGGCGAAGGCCTCGGACAGCTCCGGGGAGGAGGCGCGCATGTCGTGGCCGACGACGATCGCCGCGGCGCTCTCGGGACGGGCGACGACCTCGGCGAAGGCCGCGCCGAGGGCCCAGGCCACGTCGGCGTCGAACTGGCTGGGGACGAGGCCGCGAACGTCATAGGCCTTGACGATGTCGCTCAGATCACGAGGGGGCACGAGGGATCAGCCTACCGGCGCGGGCGGGGGCGTCCTCAGTCGGCCGGCGGGGAGACGACCCGCAGGTGGGTCGCCCGCGGCACCCCACCCCGGGTTGTGGTGCGGGGCGTCGTCAGGCGGGGCGGTGCGGGGCGGGGCGGGGCCGGCCGTGCGCCCCGGCCGGTCTCCTCCGCGGGCCGGCTCTCGTGCCGCGCCTCGCGCACGACATTGGCGAGGGCGACGAGGTCGTCGTGGGTCTGCGGCAGCGAGTCCGCGGCCAGGCGCACGACCTCCCAGCCCCGGGGCGCCGTCAGTCGCTCGGCGTGGGACTCGCACAGGTCGTAGGAATGGGGCTCGGCATACGTGGCGAGCGGGCCGAGGACGGCGACCGAGTCGGCATACACATAGGTGAGCGTCGCGACGGCTGCTCGCCCGCAGGCCGTTCGCGAGCATTTCCGGGACAGGGTCACGCGGGGCAGCCTAGGCCATGGTGGCGACAACCGCCCCGTCTCGGTCGGCGACATACCATGCGGGCATGCGTCGAGTGGGCCGGGACCGGCACGGCCGTGGTGTGCGGGGGCCGATGGCGTGGCCGCCGGTGCCGGCGATGACGTCGCGCGCCGACGCGTTCGACGATCTCGTCGTCGACACCGCGGCGCGGCTGGAGTCGGCCCTCGGCACCCGATATGCCGGGACGGAGTTCGCCGTCGAGGATGTCCCGCCGAGCGATCCGGCGCCCTGGGAGACCCACAGCGTCCTGCTCGGGCGCCTGTTCCCGCCGACGGGGCGCCTGCCCGCCCGGATCGTCGTCTATCGCCGACCGATCGAGGCCCGCGCACAGGATGACGCCGAACGCGCCCTGCTCGTCGAGGAGGTGCTCACCGAGCACGTCGCGGCGCTGCTCGGGGTCGCCCCGGAGGATCTCCTCGACGAGTGAGGCCGAGCCGGAGGGCTACTGGCGCGTCTGGGTCACCGGGAGGTCCCGGCCGGCGAACCGGGCCGAGATCAATGCCCGGTCGCTGAGGACGGCATCGGTTCCGGTCCCGCCGCTGGTCACGACCCCGGCGCGCAACTGGCCGCCACCGGTGACCGGCACCACCCAGACGGCGGCCGCGGAACTCACGTCGACCGTGGCCGAGGTGTCGGAGCCGAGGCGGACCCGCTCGGTGGTCGCGCTCCCGTCGGCGTCGACGAGGGTGACATCCGCCTCCGCGCGCCCCCCGGACGCGATCAGGGACAGCGTTCGGGTGGCCGCCGTGTCGCCGACGGTCAAGGGCCGGAACGCGGTCCCGGCCGGTGTCCGCAGCGTCGGCACCGAGGGCATCCACGCGATATCGGTGACCTCGCCGTGCGCGGCCCGGCTCGACTGGGCCGCGGCGACAACCGGCTGATCGGCGACGACCTCGATCCCCACGACGTCGGACGGCAGGGCGGACAGCTTGACGTCGCGGGCGGCCCCGGCGGGGACCCGCACCACGCCGCTGCCGGAGGCGAGCGCGAGGCGACCGTCCCGGGTGATCAGCCGGACCTGCGCGACGGCGTCCTGGGGGCCGGTCGCCACGACCCGGACCAGGCCCGGTCCGGGGCCGGCGACACCGGGAATCACCTGACGCAGTGACGGGGTCGCGGTCGGGCCGGTGGCATCGAGTCCCCGCGGGGTGACCCCGTCGACCCAGGTGTCGACGAGGGTCGCCGAGACGAGGCCGGAGCGGGCGCCGATGTGCACGGCGGGCGACGCCTCGTCCGGGGCGAGGGCGTCGAGGAGCACGGCGGTGCGGCCGTGCGCGGGCACGGTGAACACCCGGCCGTCGGCGCCGTCGACCGGCCCGGCCGTGCCGTGGAGGGCCACCTCGACGGTCGCCGGATTGGCACCGGGATTGACCAGGATCAGTCGCTCCTGACGTCCCGCGCCGGCGCCGCCGCCGATCAGCCAGGCGTCGGCCGTCGGGTCGGTGCAGGTCGCCGAGGTGAGCCCGCGGATGCCGTGTCCGGCGGCGGCCGCGTCGGTCACCAGGCTCTCCTGGGCACCGACGACCCCGACCGCCCGGGCGCCGAGACCCGTCACGCCGACGGCCCCCGGGGCCGTCGTGCGCCAGGCGATGTCGCCCGTCGTCGCGGTGCTGATCCGGCCGGTGGCCGGTGTGGTCGCGGTGAGGTCCGCGAGCGGGACGATGCGCAGGCTCGGGGTGCCGCCCGGTGTGACCGCGGCCGCCTCGACGACGGATGCCGGCGGGGTGTCGGCGGTGACCAGCGGCCGGGTGGCGACGTCGTCGACGCCGGTGACGCCGGTCAGTTCCGGGCCCGGGCAGGTCAGCATCGTCGACGTCAGGGCGATCCGGGAGGCCGCGTCCGTGTCCGGCGTGGCGCCGATCGTCGCCGTCGTCTCGGTGAGCGTGGCGGCGCCGAGCACCGCGGCCGCGCCGCCCGCGACGACGACGAGCCGCGCGACGGCCCCGAGCCCGGGCCCGGTCATGTCGTCGTCCACGGTGCGTGCGGGCGGGACCCGAGCGGCACCGCGAGATAGAGCAGCGCGGCGAGCGCCGCGGTATACAGCCAGAGGAGGGTCGGGGAGGGAGTCGGGACCCGGACGCTCAGATCGACCGCCCCCGCGGGGAGGAGGTATGCCGACTGCCCACCCGCCGTCGTCGCCGTCAGCGTCCGACCGTTCGCGCGGACGACCGCATGCCGCGCCCACGCCGGAGGCTCGGCGATGACGAGACGGGACCCGCCGGGCACGGGCAGCCGCGCGCGGGTCGCCGCGTGCTGCCCGGTCACGGGCACCGTCGTCGCGGCGGCTCCGGTGACCACCCGGACCCGGGAGGGCGCCAGCAGGCCGGTGCCGGCCGCGCCCGGCTCGACCCGCCAGACCGCCGACTCGCCGTAAGCACCGATCCGGCTCAGCCCGTCCGTCGCGTCGAGGCGGTGTTCGACGGATGCGGGGACGGGGGCGCGCACGACGAGGAAGCCGACGCCCCATTGGGCGAGGGCGGCGACGGCCGAGGCGGGCGGGGCCCCGCCGGAGTCGGTCAGGTCGCCGACGGCGGCCTCGACGGACGGCACGGTGACGGGATCGGCGGCCAGGTCGCGCGCCGGGACCCCGGGCTCGCGGCCCATCACGGTGTAGCTGATCCCGGCGCGGGTCGCGTCGACGATCAGCGTGCGGCTGTCGGGCTGGCCGTTCGCCTGGTCGATGGCGACCACCGGGCGCGGGTCCTGGGCCGGTTGCAGGGACGTGCCGAGCCCGGTGAGGACGAAGGCGGCGACCATCGCCCCGGCGGCGAGGGTGCCCAGCGTGGCGGGAATCCACCGCACCCGGGGGCGCCAGTCGCCGTCGCTCGCATGAAGACCGGCGACGAGCAGCCCGGCGAGGGCGACGAGCAGCCCGAGGCCGGCCCAGCCGGCGACGAGTTCCCCGCCCTGCCGGATCCAGACGCGCGGGAGCGCGACCGCGGCCGTCAGGCCGGTGACGACCATCAGCGCCGCGAACCACGCGGGACCCGACGGGCCGCCGCGCCGGAGCAGGGCGAGCAGGCCGATCGCGACGACGGGCGCGGTGAGCCAGAACGCGACCCCATGGCCCGCCGTCGGGTGGAGGAGGGCGAGTTGGACCGGGCGGGGGCGGGTGTCGGGGGCGCCCAGCAGACCCCAGCCGGTGAGCAGACGCGCCGGATCGGCGCGGATCTCCCGGATGACGGGCGCCGCGGCGATCGCCGTCGCGAGGAGGCAGCCGGCGACGCGCCGGGCGGTGCGGGCGGAGCCGGCGATCGCCATACCGATCCCGAGAACGGCGAGCAGGACGAGCGTGCCGGGGACGATGGTCGCCAGCAGCGCCGCGGGGATCGCCGCGGTGACGGCCGAGCCCGATCGCGGGCTGCGGGTCAAGGTGGCGAGCCCGGCGAGCACCGCGGGCAGGAGGACGAGCAGGGCGAGGACGCCGATCCGCCCCTGCCCGAGACCGGCCGTGGCGATCGGGGAGCAGGCCCAGGCCAGGGCGGCCAGCGCCCGCGCCCAGCGCCGGCGGGTCAGGACCCGCCCGCCGAGGTAGGCCGAGAGCGCGGCGAGAGGGCAGGCGGCGAGAACGGCGGCACCGATGAGGCCGCCGAGCGGGTTGGCGCCGGCGTCGTGGAAGGGGAGGTGATCCCACAACCAGACGAGGCCGGCGAGGACCGGCAGGCCGCTGGATCCCGGGCCGGGACTGCCGAAGCCCGGGCCGCGCCAGCCGTCGATCCAGCCGTGCCACAGGGCGCCGGCGGTCCCGCGGGCGCCGGTCAGCTCACCGCCGGTGAAGCCGTCGCGCAGGCCGCCGGCGAGCCCGCTCGGCAGGGTCCGCCCGGCCACGACGGCGGCGACCGCGGCGGTCACGACCGCCCACAGGCCCGGGTTGCGGACGGCCTGCGCGTGCTCCGGGGCCGCGGCCATCGCGTCCTCGGTGTCGGGGTCGGCCCCGGCGGCGGTGTCCGCCGCCGGATCCGCGGACCCCTGCGGGGACGGGATGACGAGATCGTGCAGCCGGTCGCCGGCCTGCCGCGCGACCGTGGAGAGGGGGACGAACAGGCCGTCGAGGCTGCGCCGGGGGCCGCGGGTCAGTCGGCGGGCGCGCCAGCGGGCCGGGATCCCCCGGAACGGGTCGGCGAGCACGGCGAGATCGGCGAACTCGCGCAGCGCGCCGCGGGGGCGTTTGAGGAGCAGGAGGAGGACGCCGGCGGTGATGGCGGCCAGCGCGACCCAGAGGGCGAGCAGGGGCGCGAGCAGGAGCGGGCAGCGGGTCAGGGCGACCCGGCGCGCGGCCCGCCGGTCGGCGATCGTCGCCGGGTGGGCGAAGCGGTCGCCGATCCGGACCCGGGCGCCGGGTGCGAGGACGACCCGGCGGCCGCTGCGACGGGCGCGCCAGCCGAGGTCGAGGTCGCCGCCGAGCCCCGCGAAGGACGGGTCGAAGCCACCCAGGTCGGCGAGGTCGCGGCGGCGCAGGAGGGCGGCCTCGACCGGGACGGCGAGCGCGTCGAGGCGATCGTCATACTGCTGCTGGTCGGGCTCGCCCGCCCGGGGGCGAAGGCGCAGCCGGCCGGTGCGGGTGACCTGGATCCCGAAGCGCTGCAGCCGCCCGGGACGGTCCCAGTCCATGAGTTTCGGGCCGGCGATGGCCCCGTGGCGGGTGCCGAACAACGCGGCGGCGAGGATGCGGAGTGCATCGGGTTCGGGGCAGGTCCCGCCGGTGAGGGCCCAGACGGCGTCGGTGTCGAGGCCGGCGGCGGCCTCGGTGACGGCGGCGCGCACGTCGGTTCCGGGAGTGATCCGCTCGACGGTCATCGCGGGCAGGTCCTCGGAGAGGCCGGCGTTGCGGGCGAGGCGATCGGCGAGGTCGCCGGCCGGGGTCGCGTCGAGGATCCGGACCGCGTCGGGCGGCCGGGTCTGGTCGGCGAGGCCGAGGAGGGTGTCGACGAGATGGTGGTCCACGGTGGTGACGTGGACGATCGCCGCGACGGTCTGGGTCGTCGGCAAGGTGGGCGACGCGGCGACGGAGGGAGCCTCGTCGGGGGCCATCACAGGTGACATCGAGCGGTATGCCGATCGGCTGGGCGGCGCGCCCGGCCGGTCAGACCGCTCGCTTCTTGAGCTTGCGGCGCTCGCGTTCGGACAGACCGCCCCAGATCCCGAACCGCTCGTCGTTGGCGAGCGCGAAGGTCAGGCACTCGGCGCGGACCTCGCAGCCGACGCACACCTTCTTGGCCTCGCGGGTCGACCCCCCCTTCTCGGGGAAGAAGGCCTCCGGGTCCGTCTGCGCGCACAGTGACCGCTCCTGCCAGGAGAGTTCCTCGTTGCCGACACTCCCCAGCAGTACGAGATCACGCATGCGCCTGCCTCACCTTCGATAACGATTCGATCGAGACCCGAGTGTCTGGTTGACCCCGGGTGTCTCGTTGACCACACCACTGGAATTACACGCGTGTAACGCCCCGGAAGTCAAGCGCCGCTCCCGAATGGGCGAGGATGACGCCATGAAGATCGCCGCCCTGGCCGGGGGCGTCGGCGGGGCCCGCTTCCTGCGTGGCCTGCGCGACGCCCTCGACGCCGACCCCGCCCTCGCCGACTCCGAACTGACGATCATCGCCAACACCGGTGACGACATCACGCTGTTCGGGCTGCGGGTGTGTCCCGACGTCGACACGCTGCTCTACACGCTCGGCGGAGGCGGGAACGAGGAGCAGGGGTGGGGGCGCGCGGACGAGACGTTCGCCGTCCAGGGCGAACTCGCGGCATACGACGTGCAACCGCAGTGGTTCGGGCTCGGCGACCGGGACTTCGGGACGCACATCGCCCGGTCGCTGTGGCTCGGACAGGGGCTGACGTCGAGCGCGATCACCGCGCGCCTGGCGGCGCGGTGGGGGCTGCCGGAGCGCGGCATACGGCTGCTCCCGATGACCGACGTGCCGGTGGAGACCCACGTGGTCGTCGAACGCGACGGGGAGCCGGTCGCGATCCACTTCCAGGAATGGTGGGTGGCGGAACGGGCCGCCACGCCGGCGCAGCGGTTCGTCGTCGCCGGGTTGGACCGGGCGACCGCGGCGCCGGGCGTGCTCGACGCCCTGCGCGGCGCGGACCTGATCATCCTGCCGCCGAGCAACCCGGTGGTCTCGATCGGGATCATCCTCGGGGTGCCCGGGGTGCGGGACGCGCTACGCGGGTCGACGGCCCCGGTAGTCGGCGTGTCACCGCTGATCGGGGGGCGACCGGTCCGTGGGCACGCCGATGCCTGCCTGGAGGCGATCGGGGTCGAGTCCACCGCGATGGCCGTGGCCGGCCTGTATGCCGATTTCCTCGACGGATGGCTCGTGGACCCGGTGGACGCGCCGGCGGCGCCGTTCACCGCACCCCGCGTCGAGGCGTATGCCGGGCCCCTCCTCATGCGGGACCGCGCGGCGGCCGTCGACATCGCCCGGGCGACCCTCGACCTCGGGTTGACGTTGAGGTGAGGGCGGGTGGGCATCCGGTCGACGACAGCCTGAGGGTGTGGCCGGTTCGGGGTGTTCCCGAGGTCGAGACCGGGGCCGATCTGGCGGCGCTGATCGTGCGTGGGCTCGAGGTGAGTGGGCTGGTGGTGACCGACGGGGATGTCCTCGTCGTCACCTCGAAGATCGTCTCGAAGGCGCTCGGGCTGCGGGTGTCCGGGGAGGTGTCTCGCCGGGACGTCGTCGCCCGGGAGGCGGTCCGGATCGTCGCCGAGCGAGCGACCTCGACGGGTCCGACCCAGATCGTCGAGGGCCGGTCCGGCGTGGTTGCGGCGGCGGCCGGGGTCGATGCGTCCAACACCGGCCCGTCCGGGCAGATCCTCCTGCTGCCGGAGCGCCCGGACTCGGCCGCGGCGGCCCTCCACGCCAGGCTGGCCCAGGCGCTCCCGTCGGTGCGGCACTTCGGGGTCATCCTCAGCGACACCGCCGGGCGGCCGTGGCGGGGCGGGCAGATCGACTTCGCGCTCGGGGCGCACGGGCTGCGGGTGCTCGACGACTACCGAGGCGGGGTCGACGCCGACGGGCGGGCGCTCGCGGTCACGGCGGTGGCCGTCGCCGACGAGCTCGCCGCCGCCGCCGACCTGGTCAAGCGGAAGGCGACCGGACTGCCGGTCGCGCTGGTCCGGGGGGCGGCCGCGTGGGTGCTGCCGACAGCCGGCGGCGACGACCCGGCGGCCGACGGCGCGGCGGCCGACGGCGACC
>JBDIAJ010000085.1:0-17210 GCA_039812345.1 Nostocoides sp.
CGCGGCGCCCGAGGTCGCCGCGGGGGTCACCGTTCTGCGGGCCGGGGACGGACCGACCGAGATCGCCCTGCCGGCCGGGCTGCGCGCCCCGCTCGTGGCCCTGGCCGGGCCGCCGTCGGCGACGACCCTCCTCGTGTCGGCGACGGCCCGAGAGGCCGAGGACCTCGCGGCCGCGCTCGGGTCGCTGCTGCCCGCGGATGCGGTGGCGACCTTCCCGAGCTGGGAGACCCTGCCCCACGAGCGGCTCTCCCCGCGCAGCGACACCGTGGGCCGGCGGCTCGCGGTGTTGCGCCGGCTCGCCCACCCCGACCCCGACGACCCGGCGCTCGGCCCGCTGCGGGTCGTCACCTGCTCGGTCCGGGCCCTGCTGCAGCCGATCGCCCGCGGACTCGGCGACCTCGTCCCGGTCGCCCTGCACGCCGGTGACCAGCGTCCGCTCGGCGAGGTGGCCGAGGCGCTGGCGGCGGCGGCATACGTCCGGACCGATCTCGTCGAGCGGCGCGGTGAGTATGCCGTCCGCGGCGGTATCCTCGACGTCTTCCCGCCGACCGAGGAGCACCCCCTCCGGGTCGAGTTCTGGGGCGACACCGTCGAGGAGATCCGGTGGTTCAAGGTCGCCGACCAGCGCAGCCTCGAGATCTCGGCGCACGGACTGTGGGCGCCCCCGTGCCGGGAGTTGCTGCTCACCGACGCGGTCCGGGCGCGGGCCGCCCGGCTCGCCGAGCACCTGCCGGGGGTCGCGGAGATGCTCCAGCGCGTCGCCGAGGGGATCGCCGTCGAGGGCATGGAATCCCTGGCCCCGGCCCTGGTCGACGGCATGGAGACCCTGCTCGATGTGCTGCCCGCCGGCAGCGTGGTCGCCCTCGTCGACCCCGAGCGGGTCCGGGCGCGGGCCCACGACCTGGTCGCGACGAGCGAGGAGTTCCTCGACGCCTCGTGGTCCAATGCGGCGGCCGGCAACGCGGTCCCGATCGACCTGCGCGGGCTGCTCGGGACGGCGTCCTACTGGAGCCTCGCCCAGGCACGCGAGCAGGCGGAGCTGCGCGACCTCCCCTGGTGGGTCCTCGGCGGGTTCGAGGTGGACGCCGGACTCGAGAAGTTCGGGGGCGACGCGCCACCGGCGGCGCGGATCGCCGGGGAGGACCCAGCGGCATACCGCGGCAACACCGAGAAGGCGGTCGCCGATCTCGCCGCCTGGACCCACGACGGGTGGGGGGTCCAGATCGTCACCGAGGGGCACGGGCTCGCCCAGCGGATCGCCGAGGTCCTGCGGGACCGGGGCGTGCCCGCCCGGGAGGGGGCCGACCTCGCGCCCGGCCGCGTCGGGATCGCCGTCGGGGCGCTCGGGCGGGGCTTCGTGCTCCCCGGAGCGCGGCTGGCGCTGCTCACCGAGGCCGACCTCATGGGCGCGACCGCGGGCGGTGCCGGCTCGACGCGCGACATGCGCCGGATGCCGTCGCGCCGGCGGGCCCAGGTGGACCCGCTCCAACTGCGGCCGGGTGACTTCGTCGTCCACGAGCAGCACGGAGTCGGCCGGTTCGTCGAGATGATGCAGCGCACCGTCGCGGGGGCGACCCGCGAGTACCTCGTCATCGAGTACGCCGCCTCCAAGCGCGGGCAGCCCGCCGACCGGCTGTTCGTCCCCACCGACCAGCTCGACCTGGTCACCCGCTATGTCGGGGGGGAGTCCCCGACCATCAACCGGCTCGGCGGCGCCGACTGGCAGCAGACCAAGGCCCGGGCCCGCCGGCACGTCCGGCAGATCGCCGCCGAACTCATCCGCCTCTACAGCGCGCGGATGGCGACGACCGGGCACGCGTTCGGACCTGATTCGCCGTGGCAGCGCGAGCTCGAGGACGCCTTCGCCTACGTCGAGACCCCCGACCAGCTGTCATCCATCGACGAGGTCAAGGCGGACATGGAGCGGCCCATCCCGATGGACCGGCTCATCTGCGGCGACGTCGGCTACGGCAAGACCGAGATCGCCGTCCGGGCCGCGTTCAAGGCGATCCAGGACGGCAAGCAGGTCGCCGTCCTCGTGCCGACGACGCTGCTGGTCCAGCAGCACTCCACGACATTCTCCGAGCGGTATGCCGGGTTCCCCGTCACCGTCAAGGCCCTGTCCCGCTTCCAGAGCGACAAAGAGGCTCGGCTGGTCCTCGACGGGCTCGCGGCCGGCAGCGTCGACCTCGTCATCGGCACCCACCGGCTCCTCGGCGCCGGCGTCACGTTCAAGGACCTCGGGCTCGTCGTCGTCGATGAGGAGCAGCGCTTCGGGGTCGAGCACAAGGAGCAGCTCAAGGCGATGCGGACCGCCGTGGACGTCCTGTCGATGTCGGCCACACCGATCCCGCGGACGCTGGAGATGGCCGTCACCGGCATCCGCGAGATGTCGACGCTGGCCACCCCGCCGGAGGAACGCCACCCGGTCCTCACCTTCGTCGGCGGGTATGACGAGAAACAGATCACCGCGGCGATCCGGCGCGAACTGCTGCGCGACGGCCAGGTCTTCTATGTCCACAACAAGGTCTCGACCATCGAGAAGGCGGCCGCGCGGCTGCGCGAACTCGTTCCGGAGGCGCGGGTCGAGACCGCCCACGGCAAGGTGGGCGAGCACCGGCTCGAGCAGGTCGTCCTCGACTTCTGGGAACGGCGCTTCGACATCCTCGTCTGCACGACGATCGTCGAGACCGGGCTCGACATCTCCAACGCCAACACCCTCATCGTCGAGCGGGCCGATCAGCTCGGGCTCTCCCAGCTGCACCAGCTGCGCGGCCGGGTCGG
This sequence comes from Nostocoides sp., assembly GCA_039812345.1. Classification (GTDB taxonomy): domain Bacteria; phylum Actinomycetota; class Actinomycetes; order Actinomycetales; family Dermatophilaceae; genus Nostocoides_A. The sequence goes on from JBDIAJ010000085.1 coordinate 2,785, forward strand.
CCGCGGCCGGGAGCGGGCCTACTCCTACTTCCTCTATCCGCCCGAGAAACCGTTGACCGAGACGGCGATCGAGCGGCTGCAGACCATCGCGAGCAACACCGACCTGGGGGCCGGCATGGCGGTGGCGATGAAGGACCTCGAGATCCGGGGCGCGGGCAACCTCCTCGGCGGCGAGCAGTCCGGTCACATCGAGGGCGTGGGGTTCGACCTCTATGTCCGGCTGGTCGGTGAGGCCGTCGCGGCCTTCCGCGGGGATGCGCCGGAGGAGCCGGTGGCCGACCTCAGCATCGAGCTGCCGGTCGACGCCCACCTGCCGCACACCTACATCCCGGGTGAGCGGCTGCGGCTCGAGGCCTACAAGAAGCTCGCGGCCGTGACCAGCGACGACGAACTCGCCGAGGTCGAGGCCGAGTTGATCGACCGCTACGGCACGCTGCCCGAGCCGGTGTCCAACCTCGTCGCCGTGGCTCGGCTGCGGGTCCTGGCCCGCCGGGCCGGCGTCACCGAGATCGCCGTGCAGGGCAATGTCGTCCGCTTCGCTCCGGTGACACTGCGCGAGAGTCAGGTGCTGCGCCTCCAACGGCTGTACCCGAAGTCGCTCTATAAAGAGGGAGTCCGTAGCATGCTGGTGCCGAAGCCGATGACGGCGCGCGTGGGTGGCAAGCCCCTGCGTGACCTCGCGGTGCTGGACTGGGCCGCCACCGTGCTGCGCTCGGTCCTGCTCGACCCGATCGACGTGAGGAAGGAACCACAGTGACGCGATCACTGCGCGGAGTGCTCGCCGCCGCCACCATCGGGGGCACGCTCGTGCTCGGCGGGTGCGGGGGGGTCGGCGGGGCGGGTGTCGCCGCCCGGGTCAACGGCCATGACATCTCCGAGGCGACGGCGCGGGAGACGGCCCAGCAGATCAACGTGGCCTTCGACCTGCAGGAGCCGCTCACCACCGGCCAGGCCGCGACCTGGCTGGTCAAGGCCCCGTTCATCCTCGCGGTGGCGGACGCCAAGGGCCAGCCGGTCACCGAGGCCACCGCGCGCCAGTCGCTGACCAAGGTCGACCCGAGCGATGCGACCATCGAGGTCGTGCGGGCCAATTACGCCCTCTACCAGATGGAGCAGAGCGACCCGACCCTCATCGACACGGTCATCGCCGACCTCAAGAAGGCCTCGATCACGGTGAACCCGCGCTACGGCCGCTTCGATCCGACATCCCTCGAGATGGTCCCGGTGAACCCGGATTGGATCGTTGCCCAGTCCTGACCCGGGTGCGGGGGAGGCCCGGCGGGCCGGGCTGACCCTGGTGCTGACGAGCCCGCGGATCCCACCGGGGCTGCTCTCCCGGGACGCGTGGCGCGCGGTGGAGGGCGCGGCATACGTCCTCGGGCGGGATGATGACGAACCCCTGGTCGGTGCCGTTCGCGAGGCGGGGGTCGCGGTGACCCTCGCCGGCGACGGATCGCTCGCCGAACTCGCACACGACCTCGTGTCTCGGGCGGCCGGCGCGGCGGTCGTCTGGCTCGGCAGCGCCGACGCCGACCCCGGCCTGACCGATGCCATCGCCGCGGCCGTCACGGCGCTCGACGACCCGCCGCAGGTGGAGGTGCTGGTCGGATCCTGGGATGTCCCCGGTGCGCGCCTGCTCGACGCCGTCGCGGTCATGGACCGGCTCCGTTCGCCCGGGGGCTGTCCCTGGGACGCCGAGCAGACCCACGATTCCCTCGCGCCGTATCTGACCGAGGAGGCCGACGAGGCCGTCGAGGCGATCGCCTCGGGGGACCGGGCGCATCTCGCCGAGGAACTCGGCGATGTCCTCCTTCAGGTCCTGTTCCACGCCCGGGTCGGCCAGGAGGACCCCGAGGCGCCGTTCGACATCGACGACGTCGCCGGTGGCCTTGTGGCCAAGCTCGTCCGCCGCCACCCCCACGTGTTCGCCGACGCCGTCGCCACCACCCCCGCCGAGGTCGAGGCCCAGTGGGCGGCCATCAAGGCCGCCGAGAAGGCCTGACCCCCTGGCTTCGCCGGCCCGAGTGCCCCTCACCGCCTCATCGCGCCGGACGCCGTCCGCGGGAACGCAGGGGTTCCCGGCGCGCAATCCGGGTCGGGATCCGGCACGCGCGCGGGGCGCGTTGACCGTTCCGCCCGCGGAAGCCGATTAGGCTCGGTGCCCGTGTCCGCTCGCGTCTTCGTCGTCGGCGGGGCGAACCTCGATCTTGTCGCCCGCTCGACCGGCCCCCTCGTCCCCAACACCTCCAACCCCGGCACCGCGCTCGAACGCCCCGGCGGAGTCGGGCGCAATGTCGCCGAGAACCTCGCCCGCCTCGGGGTCCCGGTCCATCTCGTCGCCGCCATCGGCAAGGACCGCGCCGGCGACGTGCTGCGCGACAACGCCACGATGGCGGGGATCGGGCTCGCCCACGCGGTGACGACCGATCAGCCCACCGGCCGGTATGCCGCGGTGCTCACCCACGAGGGTGAACTCGCCGTCGGCGTCAACGACATGCAGGCGACCGAGTCCCTCGATCCCGACGCCGTCCGCCTCGCCATGTCCGAGGTCACCCCCGTCGACATCGTCGTCCTCGACGCCAATGTCCCGCCGGCCGTCGTCTCCGTCGTCGCCCAGGCGGCCGCCGACGCCGGAGCCCGCTTGATCGCCGACCCGGTGAGCGTCGCCAAGGGGCCGCGGATGTGGGCGGCGCTCCACCCTCGGCCGTGGATGCTCACCCCCAATATCGCCGAACTCCAGGCCCTCACCGGTCGGCCCCTGACCCTCCGGGACATCCCCGCCGTCGCCGCGCCCCTCATCGGCGAGGGCGTGACCCATGTCTGGGTCAAGCTCGGCGCCACTGGGAGCGTCCTGGTCACCGCCGACCCGGGGAGTCACCCGACGGCGCTGGCCTTCGCCGCGCCGGTGGTCGAGATCGCCGACGTGACCGGCGGCGGCGACGCCCTGCTCGCCGGCTTCCTCAGCGCCGTCTTGGACGGACGAACCGAGGCGGAGGCCGCGGCATACGGGCATGTCGTCGCCGCGCTCACCGTCACCAGCGATCACACCGTGCGTCCCGACCTGACCCGCGACCTCGTCCACCGGGCGGCCGCGGGGGAGGCGCGGTGACCCACCCCCGGCTCCGGGTCGCCGATGAGGTGGCCCACGCCCTCGCGACCGGCGCCCCGGTCGTCGCGCTCGAGTCGACGATCATCAGCCACGGGATGCCCTATCCCGACAACGTCGCGATGGCCCGCGAGGTCGAGGACATCATCCGCCGCGGCGGCGCCACCCCGGCGACCATCGCCCTCCTCGACGGCGTCCCACGCATCGGCCTGGGACCCGACGACCTCGACGTCCTCGCCAGCGACCCCGACGTCGTCAAGGTCAGCGTCCGCGACCTCGCGCACGTCGTCGCCACCGGCCGCCACGGCGCGACCACCGTCGCCGCCACCATGCGGCTCGCCGCCCTCGCGGGCATCCGGGTCTTCGTCACCGGCGGTCTCGGCGGGGTCCACCGCGGCGGCGAGTCCTCGATGGACGTCAGCGCCGACCTCACCGAACTCGGTGTCACCGACGTCGCCGTCATCAGCGCCGGGGTCAAGTCGATCCTCGACATCGGACGGACGCTCGAGGTTCTCGAGACCCTCGGCGTCCCCGTCGTCGGGTTCCGGACCGACGAGTTCCCGTCGTTCTACTCCCGCACGTCCGGGCACCGGGCGCCGATGCGGCTCGACACCGTCGAGGAGGTCGCCTCCCTCATGCGGGCCAAGTGGGATCTCGGCCTGTCCGGTGGTGTGTCGATCGCCAATCCGGTGCCGGCCGCGGACGAGATCCCCGCCACCGAGATGGCCGCGGTCATCGACCGGGCCCTGGCCGACTGCGCCGACCGGGGCATCGTCGGCAAGGACATCACCCCCTACCTCCTCGGGCGGATCGTCGCCCTCACCGACGGCGCATCCCTGCGCACCAATATCGCCCTCGTCCGGGCCAACGCCCGGCTCGGTGCCGCCCTCGCCCGCGCCTGGTCCGCGTCGGGGGCCGCCACGGGCGCGGCCCCGTGACCGGCCCGACCGTCAACCGGGCCGAGGTCCGCCCGTGACCCCGGCCGGCGCCCTGCGCCTGACGTATGCCGCGCTAGCCGTCACCGACACCGCCCTCGCCGGTCTCGGCGGCGACAGCGCCGACCGGGTCCGGCTCGTCACCAAGAGCCTCCTCATGCCGGTCCTCGCGGCGTCTGTCGCGACCGATGCACGGGCCTGGACCTCGCCGCTGCGGCGCGCGACGCTGGCGGCGCAGGCCGCCGCCTGGGTGGGGGATGTCGCCCTCCTCCGCCCGGGGTTCGGCCCGTTCGTGACCGGGATGGCGGCCTTCGGGGCCGGCCACGCGGCATACATCCACGGGTTCCGGCGCCACCGCGCACCGGGGCGGCTCGTCGATGACCCGACCGTCCGCACCCTCGCCGGGGTCTACGCCGTGGCCGGGCCGGTGATGGCCTACGGCGCGGTCCGGCAGGACCCGGTCCTCGGCGTCGCCGTCCTGGCGTATGCCGCTCTGCTCACCACCACCGCCGCCTGCGCCGCCCGCCTCGACCCGGCTCTCGGGGCGGACGCCCGCCGCGCCAGCCTCGCCGGGGCGCTGCTCTTCCTCGCCTCCGACACCCTCCTCGGGCTCGGGCAGTTCCTCCTCGCTCATCCGCCGGCCCCCCTCGACGCCGCGGTGATGGCCACCTACACCGCGGGTCAGTACCTTCTCGCCGACGGCGCACTCCGGGCCGGCCCGGAGCAACGCGGGCCGCGCTGACGGCATTGAAGAAGGTGTGACCACCGGCGTGAGCACCTCCTTCGACGACCTCGTCGCGGCCCGGGCCCCGGCGCTGCTGCGGACCGCGGTCATGCTCACCGGCGATCGGGCGGACGCCGAAGACCTCCTCCAGACCACGCTCCTCCAGGCCCACCGCCACCGCGACGCCCTGGTCGGCATGGCCGCCCCGGCGGCCTATCTGCGCCGGATCCTCGTCAACGCCCACCTTCAGGGGCTCCGGGCGAGCCGCCGCCGCCCGACGCTCACGGCGCCGCTGGAGGAGGCACCCGCCCCCGAGCCACCGCCGCCGCCCGCGCTCGGCGCGCTCTGGCGTCAGCTGAGCACCCTCCCCCCGCGCCAGCGCGCCGTCCTCGTCCTGCGCTACTACGAGGACCTCCCCGACCGCGACATCGCCGACCTGCTCGGGTGCGGCGAGGGCACGGTCCGGTCCACCGCCTTCCGCGCGCTCGCCAGCCTGCGCGAGCGCCTCGCCGACCTCCCACCCGAGGAGCTGTGACCATGACCAGCCGCACCGACGACGACCTCGACCGTATGCTGCGCGCCACCTTCGCCGCCCACGAGCACCTCGCCGACCCCGACCGGGCCCGCGCCCTCGCGCACGAGGTCACCTCGGGCGGCGCGGTCCCGTCGCGGGCCACGTCCGTCCGGCGCCGCTGGATCGTCGGGCTCGCCGCCGCCTCGGTGGTCGCGCTCGGGGCGGGCGGGGCCGCGGTGTGGAGCGGTCGGCATACGGCCGGAGCGGTGGCGTCGGGCTCGGCGACGTCCGCGACGGCGCCGTCCGAATGGGATCGCGAGCAGGCGGCGGCCGCCGCCGAACGTGCCGGTCGGGAGGCCGATCGCGAGGCCGCCGCGGCGCAGACGGCGCGGAACCGGGCGGCCGCGTCGGCCGAGGTCCACCGGCTCATCAGTCTGGCCCCTCAGGTGCCGGGCGCGACCGCGACCAGGGCGCGCTCGGGCGGGGACGACCTCGCGACCTACTTCACCAACCAGGTCGGCGCCGACCGGTGGTTCGCCGTGCCCGCGACCCCCGCGGCCACCCTCGCCTACCTGCGCGCCCACCCCCCGGCCGGGCTCACCCTCGCCGAGCAGGACCCGCAGTGGAACGACTACCCCGCCGGCCGCCTGATCGCGCTCCGGTATGTCGCGGACGCGACCTCGGCCCTGACCGCCCCCCAGCTCGACCTCAGCATCATCGAGACGCCCACCGGGGGGGTGCTCTATCGGGTCCAGGCGGCGACCTCGTGGCGCCCGGCCAACCCGTTCGCCTCCCTCGTGGGAGGGGTCACCGAGGTGTCCTACAGCATCGTCCGCCCGGTGGATTCCACGATGTCCTCCTCGTACACCGTGGCCCGAGGGGTGCTGCGCGACCCCGCGGCGATCTCCAGCCTGACCACCGCGATCGCCGCCCTGCCGGGGCAGCCGCAGTATGTCGGCCACTGCCCCTTCCAGGGGTATTCGGACGACGTCTTCGTCTTCACGACCGGGACCGGGGCCTCGGTGACGGTCGATGCCCACCTCACCTGCCCGGAGGCGGTGATCGTCACCATCGGGCATGACGGGTCGAGCCTCCAACTCGCCGACCCGCAGGCCCTCGACACGCTCTGGCAGAGCCTCGCCCGGAAGTGAGCCGTCACCGGAGGTCCCCGGGATGTGAGGTTCGGCGCGGCGTCCGCGCGCGTCCAGGACGGGTTGGTTAGGCTGGCGGACGAGTGATCATCCCTCCTCCCCACCTTCGCCCCAGGAGTTCGCCGTGGCCATCATCGAGGCAATCATCGCCCGCGAGATTCTCGACTCGCGTGGCAATCCGACCGTCGAAGTCGAGGTCGGCCTCGACGACGGCACGATCGGCCGGGCGGCCGTGCCGAGCGGCGCGTCCACCGGTGCCTTCGAGGCCGTCGAGCGCCGGGACGGCGACAAGGGCCGCTACGGCGGCAAGGGTGTCGAGCAGGCCGTCGAGGCGGTCACCGAGGAGATCGCCCCGAAGCTCTACGGCTTCGACGCCACCGACCAGCGGCTCGTCGACGCCGAGATGCTCACCCTCGACGGCACCGCCAACAAGGGCGGCCTGGGCGCCAACGCCATCCTCGGGGTCTCGCTCGCGGTCGCCCGCGCCGCCGCGGACTCCGCCGGCCTCCCGCTGTTCCGCTACGTCGGCGGGCCCAACGCGCGAGTCCTGCCCGTCCCGATGATGAACATCCTCAACGGCGGCTCCCACGCCGACTCCAATGTCGACATCCAGGAGTTCATGATCGCCCCGATCGGGGCCGCCTCCTTCCGCGAGGCGCTGCGCTGGGGGGCCGAGGTCTATCACCAGCTCAAGTCCGTGCTCAAGGCCAAGGGACTGGCCACCGGGCTCGGCGACGAGGGCGGCTTCGCGCCCAACCTCGAGTCCAATGCCGCCGCGCTCGACCTGATCCTCGAGGCCATCAAGGGCGCCGGTTATGAGCCCGGCAAGGACATCGCGCTCGCGCTCGACGTCGCGGCCAGCGAGTTCTACAAGGACGGCACCTATGCCTTCGAGGGCGGCGCCAAGACCGCGGCCGAGATGATCGACTACTACGCGGGGCTCGTCGAGAACTACCCGCTGGTCTCGATCGAGGACCCGCTCAACGAGGATGACTGGGAGGGCTGGCACGCCATCACCGAGCGTCTCGGCGGCAAGGTCCAGCTCGTCGGTGACGACCTCTTCGTCACCAACCCCGAGCGCCTCGCCCGCGGCATCGCCGAGGGCACCGCCAACGCGCTCCTGGTCAAGGTCAACCAGATCGGCTCGCTCTCGGAAACCCTGGATGCCGTCGACATGGCCCACCGCGCCGGCTACAAGTGCATGATGAGCCACCGCTCGGGCGAGACCGAGGACACGACCATCGCCGACCTCGCCGTCGCGACCAACTGCGGCCAGATCAAGACCGGCGCCCCGGCCCGCTCCGAGCGGGTCGCGAAGTACAACCAGCTCCTGCGGATCGAGGAGGAGCTCGACGCCGCGGCCCTGTATGCCGGCGCCGGCGCCTTCCCCCGATTCGCCGCGAAGGCCTGATCCCAGCCGTGCCCACCGCCGCCCGCCGCCCGCCCGCCACCCGCCCCAAGGGGCGGGCCGGCGGCGATCGCCAGCCCCCGCGGGGTCTGCCGCGGGTGACGACCCCGGCGGAGGAGACCGGGGCTCGGTCGGCCTGGTCGGTCCGGCGGTTCATGGCGATCGCCTCGGTCGCGCTGCTGCTGCTGGTCCTCCTCGGCCCGACGATGCGGACCTATCTCACCCAGCGCGCCGAGATCGGCGCGCTGCAGAAGCAGGTGGCCGCCCAGCAGGCCGACGTCACCGCCATGGAGCACGAGAAGCAGCTCTGGGCCGACGACAGCTACGTCCGCACCCAGGCGCGCGAGCGGCTCGGCATGGTCATGCCGGGGGAGAAGGCCTACACCGTCCTCGACGCCAGCCCCACCGTCGAGGAGAAGCTCGTCGAGCGCGCCAACACGATCGCCGCCAACCACCCGTGGTACGGCCAGATCTGGGAGTCGGCCAAGCTCGCCGACAACCCCCAGCTCGCCTCCGGGAGATGACGCCGCGCCGATGAGCCGGCCCCTCGACCCCGACGATGTCGCGCTCGTCGCCTGGCAGCTCGGGCGGGTGCCGCGGGGCATCGCCGGCATCGCCCACCGCTGCCCGTGCGGCGCCCCCGACGTCGTCGCCACCGTTCCCCGGCTGGCCGACGGCACCCCGTTCCCGACGACCTTCTATGCCACCTGTCCGCGCCTGACCGCCGCGCTCAGCGGGCTCGAGTCCGACGGAGTCATGCGCGAGTTCCAGGACCGGCTCGCCGACGACGCGGGGCTGGCCGCGGCATACGAACGGGCGCACGCCGCCTATCTCGCCTCGCGCTCGGCGATCGCCGCCGACGCCGGCGTCGCTCCCGTTCCCGAGATCGACGGCGTCTCCGCGGGCGGTATGCCGCGGCGCGTCAAATGCCTGCACGCCCTCACCGCGCACGCCCTCGCCGCGGGCGCCGGCGTCAACCCGGTCGGGGACGCGACCGTGGCCCGCCTCGACCCGTGGTGGACGCGGCACCCGTGCGCGGCCGCGGCCCGGGACGAGGCCTGAGATGCGGGTCGGCGCCGTCGACTGCGGCACCAACTCGATCCGCCTGCTCATCGCCGACATCGATCCCGCCACCCGCACGGTGCGCGACGTCGTCCGCGAGCTCGCCGTCGTCCGGCTCGGCGCCGGCGTCGACCGGACCGGCCGGCTCGACCCCGATCGGATCGCCGCCGCCCTCACCATGGCCCGGACGTATGCCGAGCGGTGCCGCGCGCACGCCGTGTCCGCGGTGCGCTTCGTCGCCACCTCCGCCTCCCGGGACGCCGCCAACGCCGCGGACTTCGTCGCCGGCGTCGAGTCGGCGTTCGCCGGCTTCGGGATCGGCCCCGAGGTCATCTCCGGGGACGAGGAGGCGCGGCTCTCCTTCGCCGGGGCCACCGGTGACCTGCACGCGGCCGCGATCCCCGGGCCCTATCTCGTCGTCGACATCGGTGGCGGATCCACCGAGTTCGTCCGGGGGAGCGACGCGGTCGAGGCGGCCATCTCCCTCGACATGGGGTGCGTGCGCTACACCGAACGGCACCTGCGCACCGACCCGCCGACCGCCGCCGAGATCGGCGCCGCGCGGGCCGACGCCGACGCGACCATCGCAACCGCCGCGCGGGCGGTCCCGTTCACCGGGCTCGGCGCCCTCGTCGGACTCGCCGGGAGCGTGACCACGGTGACGGCGCACGCGCTGGGGCTCTCGGCATACGACCCGAGTCGGATCCATCTCGCGACGCTGACGCCGCAGGCGGCCCGGGCCGCCGCCGGCGACCTCCTCCATCGCCGGCGCACCGAGCGCGCCGCCCTGCCGATCCTCCATCCCGGCCGCGTGGACGTCATCGGGGCCGGTGCGCTGATCTGGAGCGCGATCATCGACGCCGTGGTGGCCGCCTCCGGGGAGGTCCCGGTGGTCACCTCGGAGCACGACATCCTCGACGGGATCGCCCTCTCCCTCGTCCCGGGCGGGCCCTGAGGTCAGTGCGTCAGTGCGCGGGTGTGGCGATCAGGCTCGACACGCCATACCAGGTCAGGCCCATGACGATGTCGGCGGCCATCTCCGGGGTGACATCGTCGCGTTCGGCCCGCCAGATCGAGACCCGCTCGCACGCCCCGATCAGGCCCTCGATCGCGCCCTCGAGCAGCGGCTGCGGCAGCGCCGCGAGCGTGGGGAACTGGCGCATCGCCAGCAGCACGCTCGCGGTCTGGGCCTCTCGGGCCGCGTCGATCGCCAGCGACCCGATCCCGCCCTGGCGCATGAGGCTGCGCCAGCCGGTGCGATGCTGGTCCATGACCGTGAAGAACGCGACCAGTCCGGCGCGGTAGCTCGCCCGGGGCGACTTCCGGTCCTCCACCGACTGCCAGGCGTCGACGATGGTGTTCTTGATGTCGTCGCGGGCGTGCTCGATGACCGCGGTGAGCAGCCCCTCCTTGGAACCGAAGTGGTCATAGATGACCGGTTTGGTGATGCCGGCCGCCTCGGCGACCATCTCCATCGTCGTGTTGGCGAAGCCGTGCTCGCCGAAGATCCGCTCGGCGATCGTGACGATCTGGCGTTCCCGGTCCGCCTTGCTCAGTCGGGGCCCGCGCGGCGAGCCGGGGACCGGTCCCCTCCGTCCACGGCGGACGGGGTTCGAGGCAGGGGCGGTCATGGGTCGTGCGTTCCTTCCGGGCGGTTTCTCGGGCGTCAGCATGGCACGACCGGTCGATTCGTGTCGTGTCGCGCTCGGGTGCCCATCGCCGTGCCTAGACACGCGAGGATGTCTCGTATGCCGCGCCCGCATCGACCGCGACCCGGCTTCCACCCGCGCCCGGCCCGCGAAACGTCTTGTCGGGTGTGAGCCGGGACCCCGCCTTCGACGGATTCGTCCGGGCGAGCCATGCTCCCCTGCTGCGGGCGGCCGTCCTGCTGACGAGTGATCATCATCACGCCCAGGATCTGGTGCAGGAGACCTATGCGCGCCTCGCGCAGCGCTGGCCGGCGCTCGTGCGGCAGGGCGTGGACCCGTTCCCGTATGCCCGCACCGTCCTCTATCGCCTCGCCGTCGACCGGTGGCGGGCCCGGGCCCGGCGACCGGAGTCGCCGATCGCCGACGTCGAGCCGTATGCCGACGCCTCCCCGCGCGCGGCGGCCCCGCCCGCGGGCACCGAGGACCGGGTCGTCCTCCTGCAGGCGCTGGCCCGGCTCACGCCGAAGCAGCGGGCGGTGCTCGTCTTGCGCTATTGGGAGGACCGGACCGAGGTCGAGACCGCCGCCCTGCTCGGGTGCTCGGTCAACACCGTGAAGTCCCAGGCGCCGCACGCGCTCCAGCGGCTGCGTGACCTCGCCCCGGACCTGCTCGCCGACTTCGCGCCTGACGGCGCCGGGGCCGGGGTGCGAGCCGAGGACGAGCGGGCGCGGGAGGGCGGTGGCGATGCGAGCGGTGGCGACGCGAGCGGTGGCGACGCGAGCGGCGCCGAAGCGCGGGGCGGCGACGCGAGCGGTGGCGAAGCGGGCGGTGGCGAAGCGAGCGGCGCGGGCGTGGCCCGGCGCCGCGGAAGGGAGTCCCGATGACGACCCGGCTGCAGGAGGCCATGCACGCGGCGGCGGATATCGATGCCAGGGACGCGGAATCGTGGGGTGCCGAGCCAGGAGCGGCCCCGATCGGCGCCATCGACCTCGAGACCCTCGCGGACGCGGCGTGGCGGCGCGGCATACGGCGTCGGTGGCGAGCCCGGCTGGTCGCGGCCGGCGCGTCGGTCGCCGCGCTCGCCCTCCTCGTCGTCGCCGTGACCGGCGGGCTGGACCTCGGCCGGCGGGCGGCGCCCCCCGCGGGCGACGACGGGGGAAGCCAGGTCGTCGGGTCGTACCCGAAGCGGATCGGACCGAGCCTGATCCCGCCTCGCGAACTCCCGGGCGCACCCGGCCCGCTCGCCGGGCTCGTCGAGGGCACCATCGGGTGGCCGTGGCAGGACCAGGCCTTCGGCTGGCTCGGTTTCGACGCCCGCGGCCACGTCTGGCGGCTGCCGCACGACGAGCGCTCCGGCGTCTATCCGGCCCTGAGCGACGACGGCCGCTGGCTCGCGACCATCCCGACGACCGAGTCGGGGTGGGAGATCCGCGATCTCGACACCGGCCGGATCACCCGGTTCCCGCAGACGCGGCGCCACGAGACCTTCGACGGGCACACACACATGCTCTATCCCGAGGGCGGGATGCAGTGGCCGATGTGGTTCTCCCCCCGTGGGGACCTGATGGTGCTGGCCAACCAGTCGATCGACGAGGGCTTCGTCGACCTCATCCTGCGTCCGGACGGGTCGATGACCGAGGTCCGGGATGTCCCGAGCTGGGGCGCCGGCTGGCTCGACGATCGCCGGTACCTCTTCATGGAGCCCGTGGATCAGTCGGCCTGTGCGGACTCGGCGGGGGGCGCCCTGACGCTGCGATTCGTCGTCCTGGACACCGCGACCTCGACGCGCACCGAGCAGCGCCTCGCGATCCCCGGGGCGAGGGCGTCCGGTGCGGACAGCCTGTTCGGTCTGGGCCAATGGACCCCGCGGCTCGGCGCCGACCGCGCCACCCTGTGGCTCGCGAGCGACCAGCGGAGTGCGGGCGCAAACCTCGCCATGCGACTGAGCCTCTCCCCGGCGGGCCGGGTCGCCCTGGCCAACGACCAGCCCGGTCAGCCGTATGACGCGAACCTCGCCGGCGATTCGGGCGGGCCGCCCGGCGTCATCCCGGTCGGAGCGCGCCCCGCGGCCCTCGTCGGGAACGCGCTCGTCGTCACCGACCGGACCCGGTGGCGCGCCGGCGGCGGGCTGGAGAGCTGGGACCATCCGGCGATGCTCATCCACCCCACCCGGCACGTCCAGATGCTGCTCGTGGCCGCGGATGCCTTCGCCGGCCCCGGCACCGGGCTGGCCACCCCCGACAACGTCCTCGGCTGGTGGTGGCCTCACCTGCTCGCCCTGGCGGTGTTGCTCGCGGGGGTGGGGATCGGCATACGACGGGGCCGGCGGCGCATCCCCGTCACGCAGGTGGGCGCGGGACCGGCGGGCGGGGGAGATCCCGGTGGGGACGGGCGGGCGGGGACATAGGGTGACTCCCGTCCCCGTAGCCCAACCGGCAGAGGCAGGCGACTTAAAATCGCCGCAGTGCGGGTTCGATTCCCGTCGGGGGCACCGGTGTCGGCGCGCGTGCGTGGGAACATTTCGCTCGCGTCATACGCTGCACCAGTCACACCCGGCGTCTCGGTGACGCCGCCGATCACGTCCGTTGGAGGGACTCCACCCATGGCAAGCAACCCGGTGTTCGACCGGATCGACAAGGACGCCCGCACGGGCTACGCCGGCTTCGGCGGCTCCGCGCAGCAGACGCCCTACCCGGGCGGCTACCCCGGGCAGGTCTCCGACCGGCAACTGCAGGACATGTACAACCGTCCGTCCGCCGGCCCGGTGCAGACCGGCCGGGTGACGATGGACGACGTCATCATGAAGACGCTCACCCTCTTCACCATCGTTCTCGGCGTCGGCGCGTTCGGCTGGATCATGTCCGACCGCAACCAGGCCCTCGGCCAGATGTTCTGGATGGGCGGGATGATCGGCACGCTCATCCTCGGTCTCGTCATCGCCTTCAAGAAGTCGATCAGCGTCCCGCTGATCCTCGCGTATGCGGCGCTCGAGGGCCTGTTCGTCGGTGCCGTGAGCAACTTCTTCAACGACTTCTACGGCCGGGGTCTGGTCAGCACCGCGGTCGTCGCGACGCTGGCGACCTTCGCCGGGATGTTCCTCGCCTACAAGTCCGGCCTGATCAAGGTCACCGACAAGTTCCGCCGGATCGTCACGCTGATGATCTTCGGTTATGCGATCTTCGCCGTCGTCAACTTCATCTTCGCGATGATCAGCAGCACGCCGTTCGGCTTCGGTGGCACCGGTGGGCTCGGGATCGTCATCTCGCTGTTCGCGGTCGGGCTCGCCTCGGTCTCGCTCGCGCTCGACTTCGACTCGATCGACCGGGCCATCCGCAGCGGCGCCCCGCAGCAGTACTCCTGGCTGCTGGCGCACGGCCTGATCGTCACCCTGGTCTGGCTCTACATCGAGTTCCTCCGCCTCCTCGGCCGGATGCGCAGCAACTGATCCGCGACCCCCTCGGCGCGCACCCGTGACGGCCCCGCCCGACGCGGTCACGACCGAACTCACCCGCCTGGTCCGGCGGTGGCAACAAATGCCGCTGGACCAGGCGGTTTCGTCGTCCGGCCCGGTGCGCGCGCTGGTGGATCGGTATGCCGCCCTCCTCCACCCGGGCGCGTTGGTGCCGGATCTCGGCCCCGCGGTCCTGCTCGACCAGGTGACCGTGGTGACGTATGACGCCCTGCTCGCCGGCGTCCTGTCGCCGACCGCCGCCGCCGCCGACCTGGCGAGGGTGCGGCATACGCTCGCGCCGGGGTGAGCCCGGCGCGCGGCGGGGCCCGGCCGGGATTCCACGCCCCCTCCCCCCGCTGAGGTCTGGTGGTGGGACCGAGGTCGGATGTTCAAACATCCGACCTCGGTCCCACCACCAGACCTCAG
>JBDIAJ010000086.1:0-17158 GCA_039812345.1 Nostocoides sp.
AGGCCCCCTTCGCCCCCTCGGCCTCCCCCAGGCGGCCCTCCCACCCGCAGAAGCTCCCAGATCAGCGATTCCCTAGTCGAGCGAGCGGTGTCCAGCGTCGGTTCCACACGCCTGGCGCGGAACCATGTCTAGCCGGACGATTCTACCGGCTCCGATCGAGCCGACCGACCGCTGGCCTGGACGATGGTCTCGAGTGCCGGAACGAGCACGGCCACCATGTCGTCGTATGCCGCACGACCTCGGCGATACGGGTCCGGAATGTCGCGCGCATCGACGAAGCCCCGATGACGGGCCGCCTCGGCGATCGCCATCCGCCAGGAGTCGGGATCCGTGCCCGGCTGGAGCGATCGCGAGCGCACGATCATGGCGAACTCCTCGACCATGAAGACGCGTTTGAATGCCGAGGGGACCTCCGAGAGGACCGCCCGGCGATGCTCCGCGGTCGCGGTGAGGATCAGGTCCGCGCTGCGGAGCGCGTCCAGACTGACCGGTCCCGGCTGGTGTGCCCGAAGTCGGCCGGCGAGTTCCGGCACCGCGCCGAGCAACTCGTCGGGGACCCTCAGGTCCTCGAACCATCCGAGCCCACCGCTGCGAATGCGGAAGGTGGTCCCGTCGCCCGCCTCGAGGTGCTCCGCGAGGTAGTGGTGCGCCAACGCCGACCGGCAGATGTTCCCGGTGCAGATGGTCATGATGGTCAGCGGCCGAGCCCCCTCATCCACGGCGACCTGAGTGGACATCACGCTCCGTTCCCGGCACCGACGGGCACGACGACACCGTGCCGGGCCAGCACCTCGATCAACCGCGTGATGTCCTGGCGGGCGACCTCGTCCGGGACGTCGTATGCCGCGGTGATCCGGCCCACGACCTCCTCGAGCGTGGCACCGTCCAGCACATCCATCACCGCGGCCGCACTCGGATCCAGCACGAGGGGAAGTTCGGCGGACGGCGGCAGCGACGTCAGCCGTCCGGCGACGCGCGTCTCGAGCAACCCCGGCACGCGCCCCCATCTGACAGAACTGTTGAGGGTCACCAGCGGCCCATCGTCGCAGTGCCGGGCCCGGACGGGGCCACGCCGACAGGACGCACCTGGGCCAGGGGCGCCGGTTCGGCGGGCTCTGCCAGGTCGCCCTCCGGGGTCACCACATCGGCCACCGGTCGATCGTATGCCGCGGCGTGATACAGCGCCAAGAACACCCAGAAGGTGGTGCCCTCGAGGCCACCGCCCATGAAGGAACTGGAGCCGTTGAAGGCGATCATCGTGAACACGCACGGCAACAACACGGAGATCAGGTCCGTGCGGAACCGGCGAAGTGGCACCACGATCATGCCGAGGTGCAGCAGGGCCAGGCCCGCGGCGAAGACGAGCCCGAACGACAGCCCGGCCATGAGATAGGCGTTCTCGAGGCTCGAGGAGATGACACCCGTGACCCGGAGGTCGCGCGCCCCCGGGTAACCGAAGATGAGGAACTCGTTGTGGTGCGCCCACGCCCACTGGAGCGCGTCTCCCCGAAGCTGGGTCGAGCCGTGGTCCGAACGGAACTTCGTCAACAGCACGGTGAACGCGTTGCTGCGGAACAGGGCCAGAGCGACGGGCGCACTGACGGCGATGATCAGCACGGTGCGCAGCACCAGGCGAGACCCATAGGCGAGCACGAAGCCGACCGCGAGGATGGCGAGCACCGACGCGGTCCTCGCGGTCGCGGACGCGATGCCATAGAGGTAGGCGAGCACGAGGGCCCAGCGCACGACATACCACCGGACGTAGGTGGTCAGGGGGACCAGGGCAGCGAGGAAGATGCCCATCTGGAGCGGATGCCCGGTCGTCCCGAGACCGATGTGCCAGCTGTCCGTCCACCACCAGGACCGCGCGAGGTACTGCCGCCAGATGAAGCCGGACTTCCCGTGGCTGGTGACCTGGATGAAGGAGAGGTAGGCCTGCACCAGACCCATGAGGAAGAGCGACCAGAGGAGGAAGGTCCTGGCTCGGCCCGGTTCGGGCGAACTCGGCGCGCAGCATCGAGTAGATGAGGTAGGGGAAGAACATCTGCCGCAGGACGAAGCCGAACCAGTTGCGCATGCTCGAGCCGCCGGCCGGATTGATCAGATCGAGAGCCGTGTAACAGGTGAGGATGAGCAGGGCGATCCAGACCGGAGAGGTCCGTTCGACCATCGAGCGGTATTCGCTCCAGTTGCCGAAGAAGAAGAACGGCAGGATGACCAGCAGGAACCACGCTCCGGCGGGCAGTTGAGGAAGGAGCAGGCCGTCGGCCTGGCTCGGAACCGCGATGAAAGTGAGCACGGCGAGCGTCACCGGGACATAGAGACGCCGCCGGAAGATCACGCAGATCAGCAGGCAGACGGCGAGCCAGGCGCCGAGCAGCGTCATGGACGACCGACCTCGGCATAGGTTTCCGCGAGCTGTCCGGCCACGGCGGCCATCGTCATCTCCCGGGCGACGAATCGGCGCCCGCTCTCGCCCGCACGTACCCGCCGGCCGGGATCGGCCAGCAACTCGGCGATTCCCGAGGCGAGGGACGCGACACCCGGTTCGACGACGACGCCCCCCGTCGAGCGGACCGCGGTCGCGAGTCCGCAGTCGTCGAGACAGACCGTGGGCAGCCCCAGGCTCATCGCCTCGATGAGCGTCATTCCATAGGGCTCCTGGACCGCCGGCAGAACGTAGACGGCGGCCCGCGCCATCCGGTCGGCGGTCCGGTCGGGGGGCAGCGCGCCCTCGTAGCGGATCCGGCCACCGGCGTCGTCCGTGGCGATCAACCGGGTGACCTCCTCCAACTCCCCCTCGTCCGGGCCGACGAGGGTGAAGCGGGCGTCGACGAAGCGGGGCGCGAGCATCTGAGCCGCGCGCACGAACTCGACGGGTCGCTTCCGTGGCGCGAGCCGGGCGAGGAAGAGGACCTCGGGATCGCCGACATCGGGCCGTGCCGAGCGTCCCGTGGCGGGAACGCCGTTGGGGAGCAGGCGGATCCGCTCGAGCCGTGACTCGACGGCGCGCAGGTCCGCCGCCTCGGCGGGAGTCAGAGCGAACACCGCCTGCGCCCCGCGCAGCAACCGACGCGTGGCGAGTGCGTCCAGCGGTGCGGCCAACGGGGACGTCGAGGGGTCGATCATCCCGTGGGTCTGGACGACATAGGGGACCCCGAGCGCGCGCACGATCTGCGCGGCGGGGAGTCCGACGAGGTCCCGGGCGAGGTGGATGTGGACGATATCCGCCCCGCGGGCCCAGCGGGCGAGCCAGGTGAGCATCCGCGGTGAGGCGAGGCCGGCGAATCCGGAGCCCGGAAGGACCTGATGCGCGGGGAAGAGCGTGACGTCGACATCGGCATACCGGCCGGGCAGCGGACCGGGGAACTGGGCAGCCCCCGCGGCGAGCACGACCCGATGGCCATCCCGGCGCAGGGCCGCGACCTGGTTGAGCGCGACCCGCAGGGGTCCCCCGTATCTCCCGTCCGGGGTGACGAGAGTGACGATCTGGAGGATGCGCACGCGGGCTGGGGTTCTATCTGGACGGGATCGACGACGGGGACGCGACCGGCGCGAGGGCCCGCCCTCCGTCCGGGAGATCCCGGACGACGAGCGCACACGCCCCAACCAGGGCGTCGTCGCCGATGGTCACGCCGCGCAGGATCGTCGCTCGCGCGGCGACCCAGGTGCGCGCACCAATGGTAATCGCGGCATTGTCGAACTCGAAAGTCGGGCTGTCGAAGCGGTGGCTGCCGGTGCAGACGAAGACGTCCTGCGACAGGCACGTGTCGTGGCCGACAGACACGGGCTCGAGATTGAGGATCCAGACGCCCTCGCCGATCCACACATTGTCCGCGAGGCGCAGTTTCCACGGCCAGTGGATCCGGACGCGGTGCCGAATGAGCACCCCGTCCCCCACCTGCGCACCGAAAGCCCGCAGAACGGCCACCCGGACCGAGGCGGGACACCACCAGCGTTGACGACCGTGCCGGAGACGAGCATCCACGCGGCCTGCCAGAGGATGGACCGGCCCTTGTCGTATCCGGCGCCGGTGAACCCGCTCAGAGTCTCCACAACGGCAAGTATGAACTCCCGTGGGACCCACCGACGTTCGCTATCATTGCCCGTCGTGCCGGTCGCTCGACCGTTGAAGGTTCTCCTTCTCGGTCCGAACTATGCACCCGAGCCGAGCGGACTGGCACCCTATGCCGCCGGCCTGATGAGTGAACTGCACCGGCGCGGCCACGAGGTGCACGTGGTGACCACATACCCGCACTACCCGACGTGGCGGGTCTTCGCCGGCTATGACCGAAGCCGACGCCGTGACCGGGTCGACGGGGTGCCGGTGCGGCGGCTGACCACCTACATTCCGAATGCGCCGAACGCGCCGCGGCGGCTCGCCTTCGAGGTCTGTCTCGGCGCCCGTCTCGCGTTGACCAGGCTCCCTCGGGTCGACGTGGCCATCTGCACCTCCCCCGCGCTGTTCGCCAGCGCGATGGTGATGACCCGGCTTCGGCAACTGGGCGTGCCCACGGTCGTCTGGGCGCAGGATCTCTACGGCGTCGGGGTTGCCGAGACGGACATGACGGACAAGCGGCTGGCCCCCGTGGTCGCGCGGGCGGAGTCCGCTGTCATGCGCGCCGCCGCCAGTGTCATCACCATCCACCCCAGCCTGCGGACCAGCATCGTCGACGGGCTCGGAGTCGACCCGGCTCGCGTCCACGTCGTCCGCAACTGGACGCATCTGGAGCCGCGGCCACCGATCGACCGGGAACGCGTTCGCCGTCGGCTGGGCTGGCCGCAGGATCGCCTGGTCGTGTTGCACTCGGGCGCGATGGGGTTCAAGCAGGGACTCGAGGTCGTGATCGACGCAGCGAACGCGGCCCGTCGACAGGGCCTGCCGGTCCACTTCGTCCTCATGGGCGACGGGAATCAACGGCGGCAACTGGAGGAGCGGGCCGGCTTCGACCCGGCGGTTCACTTCGTCGACCCCCTCCCCGGCGAGGAGTATCAGGACGCGATGGCGGCGGCCGACATCCTGCTGGTGGTCGACCGCCCGGGGGTGGGATCGATGGCCGTGCCCAGCAAGCTGACCAGCTACTTCACCACCGGGAATCCGGTTCTCGGCTCGACCGACCCCAGCGGCAACGCCGGCATCGAGATCCGGGATGCGGGCGCGGGGCTGCTCTCTCGCCCGGGGGACGCCGACGACCTCCTCCGCCAGATCCAGTGGTTGGCCGACCACCCCGACGAACGCGCGGCGATGGGCCGCTCGGGCCTGGATTTCTATCAACGGGTTCTCGGGATGGACAATGCCGTCACGGCCATCGAGAACATCCTCGTCGCCGTGGCGGATTCGCCCATCGCGGCGGCGACCGCCTCGACCGGCCCCACCGAAGGAGCAGTATCTCCATGACCCGTCGCGCCCTCATCACCGGCGTGACCGGCCAGGACGGTTCGTACCTGGCGGAACTTCTCCTCAGGAAGGGGTACGAGGTGCATGGCGTCATCTGACGCGCATCCGCCTTCAACACTCAGCGGGTGGATCACCTGTATGTCGATCCCCACCGGCCGGACGCCCGCTTCTTCCTGCACTTCGGCGACCTCGCGGACGGTACGCGGCTGGCCCACCTGCTGTCCAAGATCCAGCCCGACGAGGTCTACAACCTCGCCGTGCAGTCTCACGTCCGGGTGAGCTTCGACGAACCGGAGTACACCGGCGACACCACGGGCCTGGGCACCATCCGACTGCTCGAGGCGATCCGGATGGCCCGCGTCGATCCCCGCTTCTATCAGGCGTCGAGTTCGGAGATGTTCGGCGCGAGCCCGCCGCCTCAGGACGAGAACACCCCCTTCTACCCGCGCTCGCCCTACGGTGCGGCCAAGGTCTACTCCTACTGGGTGACCAAGAACTACCGCGAGGCTTACGGCATGTTCACGGTCAACGGGATCCTGTTCAACCACGAGTCGCCGCGCCGCGGGGAGACCTTCGTGACCCGCAAGATCACCCGTGCCGTGGCCCGGATCAAGGCCGGACTCGAACGCATGGTCTACCTCGGCAATCTCGACGCGGTGCGCGACTGGGGGTATGCCGCGGAGTACGTCGAAGGCATGTGGCGGATGCTCCAGGTGGACGAACCGGACGACTACGTCCTCGCGACGAACACCGCCACCACGGTGCGCGAGTTCCTCGAGATGGCCTTCGCCCACGCCGGCCTCGACTGGCGGGAGCATGTCAGCTTCGACGAGCGGTACCTGCGCCCCACTGAGGTGGACGCGCTGATCGGCGACTACTCCAAGGCGAAGAGGCTCCTCGGCTGGGAGCCGACCGTCCTGGCTCGCGAACTCGCCGGCATCATGGTCGACAACGACGTGGCCGGCCTCCAGGCCAACGGCCTCTACATCGACACGGTGACGCTGCCCTCCTGGCGCACGACATGACGCCCGGATTCGTCGCCGGACCGCTCGATCGTGACGCCGCCGTGCTGATCGCCGGCCGTGGTGGGTTGGTCGGCTCGGCCCTCTGGCAGTACTTCACGGCGCAGGGCTTCACCAACCTCCTCGGCCCCCGGTCGGCGGAACTCGACCTGCGCGACCGCTCGGCGACGTTCGCCTGGTTCCGCCGGCACCGGCCCCGCCATGTCATCGATGCCGCGGCCAAGGTCGGCGGCATCGTCGCGAACGCGACCTATCCCTATGACTTCATCGCGGACAACCTGCGAATCCAGACCAATCTCATGGACGCGGCGCTCGAGACGGATGTCGACCGCTTCCTCTTCCTCGGCTCGGCGTGTATCTATCCCAAGGTCACCCCCCAGCCGATCACCGAGTCCGCGCTGATGACCGGTCACCTGGAGGAGTCCAACGAGGCGTACGCCGTCGCGAAGATCGCCGGGGTCTTCCAGATCGAGGCCGCCCGCCACCAACACGGCCGCCACTGGATCAGCGCCATGCCGACGAACCTCTATGGACCCGGCGACAATTTCTCGACCCAGAACTCTCACGTGTTTCCGGCCATGATCCGACGGTATGTCGAGGCCGCCGACGACGGAGTCGAGTCGGTCGTCAACTGGGGCACGGGGACGCCGACCCGCGAGTTCCTCCACTCCCGAGACATGGCCGCGGGGGCACTCTTCCTCCTCGAGCACTACGACGGGGACGAGCCCGTCAACCTCGGTGTCGGCGAGGACCTCCCGCTCGCGGAACTCGCGGCGCGGATCGCCGCCGCCGCGGGCTACCGTGGCCGCAGCGAGTTGGACACCACCCGGCCTGACGGCACACCCAGGCGCCTGATGGACATCTCGCGGATCCGCGCGCTCGGGTGGAGTCCGGCGATCAGCCTGGACGAAGGAATCGCCGAAGTTGTCGCCTGGTTCCGCGCCAACCGCGCGTCGATCCGCGAGCACTGACCGCCTCGGCGAGCACCTCGTGATAGGCGTCCACCATCGCCTGCTCGCGGTGGGCGGCCAGGTGTGCAGGTGTCCGGTCGCGGAACCCGGCGTAGTAGGCGTCGTCCGTCATCAGATGTTCCACCACGTCGGCGAGCGCGGCCGGATCGCTCGGTGGGAACGTCGGACCCGCGTCACCGATGGCGTCGAGCAGACCGCCGTGGCCGGCCACCGCGACGACCAGGCCACAGGCGGCCTCCTCGAGCGCGACCGTCCCGAATGATTCGGTGACCGTCGACGGGACGACGCCGATGGCGTGAGTGTTGAGTTCGGCGGCCGTCTCGGGTCCCGTGAGCCGGCCGGTGAGCCGCACCCGGTCGCCGAGGCCGAGTTCGGCGATGCGGGCGACGACCTCGGCCTTGATGTCTCCCTCGCCGATGATCGTCAGCCGGGGGTCACGTCCCCGGTCGACGAGGAGAACCAGCGCGTCGAGGAGCACCTCGAGTCCCTTGTCCGCGCTGAGCCGGCCCACGAAGGCGAGGCGGCGTCGGTCCCGCGGCCCCGTGTCGATCTCGGTGAACACCTGGTCGCGGTAGCTGTTGTGGATCACCCGCTCCACCCCGCGCAGGTGCCCGGCGACGGCCCGGCTGTTGGCGACCAGGACGTCCGCGGACTCCACCATCCGCGTCTTCAGCGCGTACTTGACCCGATCGGGGCCGGAGAACACCTGGCCGGGCAAGGTGATCCACATCCGGACCGCGACGACCCACGGGCGCCGCAGAACCAGCTGGGGCCAGTAGAACTGCATGCACGGGTTGTTGTGGAAGACGACATCGGCGTCCCGGATCGCCTCATACAGGGCTCGGCGTCCGGGCTCGCGGAGCACCGTGAACGGGAACTCGACGGACGGGTCGGAGCGCGTCGTGTGCGTGATGACCGTGACGGTGTCGCCGTGCCGCTCGGCGAAGCCACGGGCGAGAATCTCGGCGGTGACCTCCACGCCCCCGATCTCGGGATGGAATCGGTGCACCATCAGCGCGATCTTCACAACCCGAGTCCTGCCCTGACCTCGTGGCGGAAGTTCGCCCATGACAATCGGCGGGCCTCGGCGAGGGCGGCTTCTCGATAGGGGCGGGCAGGAACATGGCTGTCCCGGCTCGCGGTGAGCGCCTCGCAGAGGGGCGCGCCCCGCCCCGCCTCGATCACCGTGCCGAGGTCCGCGGGCAGCCCCATGTCGGGCAGCCCGGTATGCCGAGACCCGATCAGGCGCAGTCCGTGGGCCAGGCCCTCCCCGAGGACGAGGCCGAATCCCTCGACGAGGCTCGGCAGGACCAGCGTGTCGCTGTCCCGCATGAGCCGATCGAGTTCCTTCTGCGAGACGCGGCCGGCCCACTGGATCCCCGGCACACCGCGGCCGAAGGCCTCCATCGCGGGGTCCAGCCGCGAGGTGACGAGGGTCAGGGTCGCGTCCTCCAGCGCAGCCTGGCGCCACGCCTCGATGAGCAGGTGCAGACCCTTGCGGGCGACGCCCTGACCGACGAAGAGGAATCGGCATACGGGATCCGGGGGCGGGGCCGGGTGCGGCGACGGATCCGGACAGCCGTATGGCGCGATCCGGACCGCGGATGGCGCGATCCCGTCGCGTTCGAGCCCGGTTCTGGTGAACGACGAGGCGCAGAGGATCAGGTCTGCGCGTTCGATCTCGGTTCGATGCGCGCGTTCCATGGCCGCCGAGGCGACTTCGGCCTCCTGCATCCATGGCCCGGCGGTGGCGAGTTCGTCGTCCGTGACGACGTCCTCGATGAACGCGGGGCTGGGGTGATACTGGAAGAGCACCCGCCGACCCCGGCTGGGTCCGTCGAACGCCTGTCGCGCCGAGCCGGAATAGAGCAGCAGGTCGGAATCCGGCCGCCGGCGGGCCTGGGCGGCGACCGTCCGGCCGAGCGCGGACTCCACGGCATACGACGGGAAATCCACCGGTCGCACTCGACGCCCCACCTCATAGGGCAGTTGCCCGAGCAGGGCGGGCCAGGAGACGGTCACCGACCGGGCGTCGAGACCCGGACTGCGCCGATGCCCGAGGGTCGGCAGGGCCAGGGGCGAGCTGCCGACGTAGTAGTCCGTGACGAAGCGGTCGAGGCACCCCACCTCGGCCAACGCCAGCGGCACCTGGTAGGAGTCGCGGTCCCGGTTGTGCGCGACGATGAATCCCATCGAGTGATCAGGCGTCCGGCGCGGCGATGCCGAGAGCCTCGATCTGGTTGACGACGGCTCGGGCGATGACGTCGTAGCCGCGTTGGTTGGGGTGGAGGTGATCGTCGAGTTGGAGACTCTCGGGGATCTTGCCGTCGGCCACGTCCTGGCGGTCCTGCGCGGTCAGGGGGAGGTGGAGGTAGTCCATCCCCTTCTCGCGGGCGAAGGTGTAGGTGTCGACGAAGTGGTCCCCCCACTTCTCGGCCGCGGCCTTGTTGTAGTCGGCGACCTTGCGACCCTGTGGCGTGGTGACGGCGTATTCGCTCCATTCCGAGATGACCAGCCACCGATCGGACGGCACCACGGCGATGATCTTGGAGATCGTCTGGATGACCGAATCGATGTCGGTCGACGGCAGGGAGTTGCGGGCCGCCTCGATCAGGACGATCCCGCCCAACTGACTCGCGACATAGGTCGGGTGGAAGGTCGCCTGAGCCGCGCGGACCACATCGCCCGGTGAGGTGCGTTCGAAGTAGTATCGGTCCCCCTGCTGGTGCGGCGACAGCTGGACCGTGCCGGCCGGCCGGTCGATGAGCAATCGTCCGTCGACCCCGGCGAGGGTTCCGAGGATGCCCATGATCCCCTCGTTGTTCTGGCCCGTCCCCCAGGTGTTCTCACCCGCACCATTGCCGAGCAGCGGCCACGACTGGTTCTTGTCGATTCCCTGGCCCCCCTGGTCGAGGGTGACGAGGACGCGCCCGCTCGCCGGTATCTCCCGCCCGTCGATGTGCATGACCCAGGGCACCGCACCCGCGCGCGCGGCCACCCCGAGCGCGGTCTCTCCGCCCACCCCGCTCGTGGTGTGGGCCCAGGACGGCCCCATGAGCTTGGCGACCGCGTCGGCCATCGCGCCATTGGACATGAAGGAGTGACCGATGGTGTGGATCAGGTGCGGGAACGTGGTCGAGGAGGACGTGGACCCCGGCGACGTCGAGGTGCCCGAGCTCGTCGCGCCCGAGGATGGGCTCCCGGAGGGGGTTGCCGAATAGCTCGCGCCCACCACGGTCGCGGCCGCCGCGGACAGGAAGCGCTTCTGCGCCAACAGGGCCAGGAGCGCGAGGATGATGGCGAGCAGGACGGCCACCAGAGTGATGATGTTGTCCTACCGGCGCCGCGAACGCGTGCCGAGGAAGCGGGACCGGCCGCCTCCGGACGTCGTCCGTCGTCCGGAGGACGGCACACTCTTCAGCGGAGCCGCGCCCCGATCGGTCGGCTTCTCATCGGCGGACACGGCGAACTCCCAGTGACGACTTCCAGATTCCAGGGGCCCGTTGGGCACGGGGCGCGGACAATTCTAGGCCAGCGCCGCGACCGCCTCCGCCACCGCGGGAGCGACGCGCTCGTCGAACACGGAGGGAACGACCTGGTCCGGGCGGATGTCGTCCACCAGGCGGGCGATGGCGTGGGCGGCGCCGAGCTTCATCTCCTCGGTGATCTGCTTGGCCGCCGAGTCGAGCGCGCCTCGGAAGATGCCGGGGAACGCGAGCACGTTGTTGATCTGGTTGGGGTGGTCGGAACGACCGGTGGCGACGACCGCGGCATACCGGCCGGCCAGCGCGGGCTCCACCTCCGGGGTCGGGTTCGCCAGGGCGAAGATGATCGGCTTCGGCGCCATGCGCGCGATCGCCGGCTCGCCGATGGTGCCGCCACTGACGCCGACCAGGACATCGGCCCCGACGAGCGCGTCCTCGATCCCGCCGATGACCCGGCGCGGATTCGTCGACCCCGCGAGATGGCGCTTGTGCCCGAAGAGGTCGCCGCGCTTGGGGTGGAGGACACCCCGGGAATCGCAGACGGTGACATCGTCGACCCCGGCCCGCTGCAGCAACCGGGTCACCGCCACACCAGCAGCCCCCGCACCGCTGACGACGACGCGCAGGTCGGTGAGCTCCCGACCCACCACCGTCGCGGCATTGAGCAGACCGGCGAGGACGACGATCGCCGTGCCGTGCTGGTCGTCGTGGAAGACGGGGATGTCGAGGCGTGCCTGCAGTTTGGTCTCGATGTCGAAACAGCGGGGCGCCGAGATGTCCTCGAGGTTGATGCCGCCATACGTCGGGGCGATCCGCGCGACCGCGTCGACGATCTCGTCGACCGTCCCGGTGGTCATGCACACGGGAACGGCGTCGACCCCGGCGAAATGCTTGAACAGGACGGCCTTTCCCTCCATCACCGGCAGCGCGCCCAACGGCCCGACGTCGTCGAGGCCGAGGACGGCCGTGCCGTCGCTGACGACGGCGACGGTGTTGCGGCGGGTGGTGTAGCGGAAGGAGAGTTCCGGCATCGCCGCGACCGCCTGCGAGACCCGAGCCACGCCCGGGGTGTAGAGGAGGGACAGGTCGTCGCGGTCGCGCAGCGGCTTCGTCGCGGCGATCTCGAGCTTGCCTCCCTCATGGGCCCGGAAGACCGGATCGTCCTCTGAGGGTGGCGTGGGGGCGCTGGGCATCGCCGATCTCCTTCGACATGCGGGTGCTGGCGAGGCGGTGCTCGCGGGGGGCGTCCGATCGGACACCGAGGCCGTGACGGCGATGGCCGTAGGGTCTCATCGTGCCACACGCTCTGCCCCACATCGGTCTGGTCCGGGTGGCTGGTGACTCCATGCGGCCGACGCTGCGACCCGGGGACCTGCTCGTCGTCGCGTATGACGTGTCCCCGAGACCGGGCAGCCTGGTCGTCGCGGACCTGCCTGCGGACGCCGCCGGTGGTCCGCGTCCACTCGCGGTCAAACGGCTCGCCGGATCGGACCCGGCGGACCCCGGCCGGTGGTGGCTCGAGCGGGACAACCCGCGAACCGGTGTCGACAGCTGGGTGTTCGGCTCCGTCGCACCGGAGGCGATTCGCGGGCGGGTGATCTGGCGGATCTGGCCTGACCCTGGGCGCCCGGGGCGCGGCATACGGGATAGGTTGGGAGCCGAGGACCCCCCGCGGGTCAGCAGGCCACCGAGAAAGGATTGACATGTTCCGACGTCTCACCGTCCGCACGGTCAGCGCTCACTGCGACCTTCCGTGCGGGGTGTACGACCCGGCTCAGGCGCGCATCGAGGCCGAGTCCATCAAGGCGATCTGCAAGAAGGTCGCCGACAGCTCCGACCCGGACTTCCGCGTTCGCGCCGCGATCATCAAGGAGCAGCGCAGCCAGCTCGTCAAGGAGCACCTGTGGGTGCTGTGGACCGACTACTTCAAGCCTCCGCACTTCGAGAAGTACCCGAACCTGCACACCCTCGTCAACGAGGCGACGAAACTCGCCGGCGCCTCCGGAACCAAGGGCAGCTTCGATGAGGCGACCGCGGACGCGCTGCTGGCCAAGATCGCCGAGATCGCCGAGATCTTCGCCGAGACCAAGAAGGCCTGACCTGGCGGAACGAGAGCCGACGGGCGCTCGCGCGGCTCAGCCGGCGGGCGCCCTCGTCGTCTCGCTCAGGGCCTCGACGCAGACGGGGTCGTACTCGTAGCCCAGGCCCAGGTTGATCCGCTCGAGCGCGGCGGACCGGGCGGCGGGCCCGCCATGTCCGCTGGTCAGGTCATCGAAGGCGTTCGCGACCTTCAGGATGCGGGCGGCCAGGGGAATCGGCTCACCGAGTTCGCGCATGACGCGGAACGGTTGGACGCTGGCCGTGATGGTGTCGCCGACCAGCACGGACACCCCGGCGCGACCCAGGATCCGGACGCTGTCGGCGGCGATGCGCCGCTGGCTGTCCGGGTCGGCGAGGACGGTCGCCCCCCCGGGAATGGGGACGGGCAGCGTCACCTGACCGACGTCATGGAGCAGAGCCGCCTCCTCCAGCCGGGCGACATCGCGTTCCGGTTGCTGGAGGTGACGGGCGATCGCCATGGCGAGGTCGGCGACCCGGCGCGAGTGGCCCGCCCTGGTGTGGCCGGTGTCGTCCGTGAGCCGCGAGAGCGCCACCACCGTCTCCCGGATCGTGGCCTCGGTGGCCGCCCGGCGGCGCAGCGCCAGCATGGCGACCGCCAGGGGGAACAGGACGATTGGGATCGCCGCCGCCCCGACCTTAGGGCTGGCGAGCGCCATCAGGGGACCGGCGTTCGTCATCGCCGCACCCAGGCCGCCGGCCTGCTGGAGATCCTCTTCGACCAGTCGGAGGATGGGGATTCGGCGGTCCCGGGACATGGCGGTCCACACGCCGAGCTCGACGACCACCCCCGACGTCGCGAGGCCGACCAGGACCAGGGCAGCCAACCAACGCGACGGGAGCGGGCCGTGGGCCCACACGAGCGCGGCCTCGTGGTGGACTCGGATGTTGCGGGCTAGCGCGATCGTGACGCTGACGCCGACGAGGCGGGCGGCGGCGTCGACGCTGCCGGCTCCGCTCCCCAGCCGCGCCCGCAGCACCAGGCCGAGGGTCATGGCGGCGGTGACCAGGGCGAGGACCTCGGCGGCCCGCAGTGGATGGCCGCCGACACCGGCCGGCGACAACGCGAGCCCGATCGCCGAGGCGGTGCTCATCGGCGCGACCGGACGCGTGCTCAACGACGTGCGCCACAACTCACCGAGGCTGATGGCCACGAGGGCCAGAATGACGAAGCCCGCGTGGGAGGTCGCCAAGCCGGCGCCGACGCGCCACCACAGCACCCACGCGACCACGGCGAGCGAGCAGGCGGCGCCCACGACGAGGGGGGCGAGACGGGTGCGAGTCATGCGCGTGTCCGCCTGAGCAGCCGCTCGAGGGCGTCGACGATCGCCGGGTCGAACCGGGTCCCCGCCGCCCGTCGGACGTCGGCGAAGCCGCCGACCTCACCCAGGGGTTCCCGCTCGCCGTCTCCGTCCCTGGCCAGCACGTAGGCGTCGGCGACGGCGAGGATGGTGGCGGACTTGGGCGGCGGCCGTGCGGCGTCGAATGGGCTGCCCTGACACTCCAGCGCGGGCCGGGCGACAGCGAGGAAGGTGACCTCTCCCATCGCTCGGCTCGGGGCGAGCCCCGACCCCTGGCCATGACCTGCGAAACCCATCTCGACGCTGAGGACGTCGAGATCGTGGAGAGTCCCCGCGGTGCGGACCGTCTCGATCTCGTCGGCCGGGAGGGCCAGTTCCTCGGCGATGAGTTCGCACAGGCGGGCGACCTCGGTCGTATGCCGTGCGGCGCTGGGCGAGCGCACCTCGATCGCCGTCACCAACGCGGCCAGCGTGCCCTCCCGCGCCTTCGTCTGCTGGCCGTACTGCGTCAGCGACCAGCGCGACGCCCACAGCGTCGGTGCTCCGAAGACGAGGGTCCCGACCAGGCCGAGGCCCACCGGAAGCCAGAGGAGGTAGAGGAGGAGGGCTGCCCCGCCCTGGGCGATGTAACCGAGGCCGGACGAACTCAGCAACGCCGCGACCTGTCCGCGCCAGGGAAGGCGTTGCGAGATGGCCACGACGCCGCCCACGAGCGCCGCGTTGACGAGGCACTGGACGACGTCCGCCGCGACCAGGGCGAGCGTCACGCTGGCGAGGCCTGCCGTGACGACCTGAGCCCGGGGCAGCAGGTCGACGCACCCGAGATAGGTGAAGCCGCCGGCCGCGCTCATCGCCGTCCGCATCGCGGTGTTGAAGATCAGGCGGCGCCAGGGTAGGCGACTGAAGCCGATGATGCTGCCGCAGAAGGCGACGACGGTTCCGGCGCCGGCGCCGAGGGTGGGCAGGGCGACCAGGGTGAGCGTGCCGATGGCCGACATCGTCACGGGTGCGCGGACGCGGTTCCTCAGCGCGCCGAGCGTGGCGAGCCCGGCGAGCAGGCTGAGCACGGCGAGCCCGCCCACCCCCTGGGGTGGTCCGGCGACCCGCCACAGGGACAACGTGATCCCGATGGTGGCCACGACGACGAGGACGATGAACACGTCCGTCCGCCGCGTCCACCGCGGATCGAGCGGACTGGCCGCCGAGGACGTCGAGGCTGCGCTCACGTCGTCTGGGTCAGTGACCCTGAATGGTCCAGTCCCAGCTGTTGCCGTGGGCCGGGTTGCCCTGGGAGTTCTGGTTGCCCTGGGAGTTCTGGTTGGCCTGGGTGTCCTGGTCACCCTCCCCTACTGTCCCGGCGACAGCGGGACCGGCGAGCAGCGCGACGCTGACGAGGGCACCGACGCAGCCGGCGAGGAATCGCTTCATCATTTCGATCCTTCATGAGCGCCCCCGAGGGCGGGTCTTCTGGGCGAATCCTCCCACGCCCGACCAGCCCCGAGAAATCGCCGAATCATGCCTGGACTGCCGATGTGGGGCGGGGTATCCGGACGAGCCGAGGGATCGGATATGGGACACTGATCGCATCACCCGTCGGCCGTTTCGGCCGCGTCATCCACCCGCCGACCCCCCAGGAGACCCACCGATGAGCAAGCGTGCCCGCAAGCGTCGTGACCGCAAGAAGAAGGGCGCCAACCACGGGCGCAAGCCCAACGCCTGACGTGCGAGAAACGACCGCGGCCCCCCGGGGAATCCCCGGGGGGCCGCGGTCGTCGGTCGTCGCCTCGGTCGGGCTCACTCCGGGTAACGCACCTCGATCGAGGTGATCGAACGGACGATCGTCATGCGCAGACGGGCCGGCGCGGGTTCGGGCGGGCAGGAGCGCTTGACCAGCGCCTTGACCATGGTGTCGACGTCGTACTGACGCAGACATTCGACGCAGTGCGCGAGGTGGGCGGCGATCTTGTCGTGATCCGCCGGAGCCATCTCCCCGTCGAGGTACTCGAAGACGCGGTGGAGCGCCTCGGAGCAGTCGGCCTCGTTCACGTGACCGGTCACGACTTCTCCTCCACGGTGAAGCCGCGCTCGGCGGCATACGACGAGAGCAGGTCGCGCAACTGGCGTCGGCCCCGATGCAGACGCGACATCACGGTGCCGATCGGCGTGCCCATGATCTCGGCGATCTCCTTGTAGGCGAACCCCTCGACGTCGGCGAAATAGACGGCCAGCCGGAACTCCTCCGGGAGTTGCTGCAGGGCCCGCTTGATCTCCGAGTCGGGCAGATGATCGAGCGCCTCGACCTCCGCGCTGCGCAGCCCGCGAGAGGTGTGCGATTCGGCGGCGGCGAGTTGATAGTCCTCGATCTCCGCGGCGTCCGACTGCAGCGGCTCCCGCTGCTTCTTGCGGTAGCTGTTGATGTAGGAATTGGTGAGGATGCGGTACATCCATGCCTTGAGGTTGGTCCCCGGGCGGAACTGGTGGAACGCGGCATACGCCTTGGCGTAGGTCTCCTGCACGAGGTCCTCCGCGTCCGCCGGATTGCGGGTGGTCCGAAGGGCCGCGGAATACAGCTGGTCGAGGAGCGGCAGGGCGAGCGCCTCGAAGCGCGCCTGACGCTCCTCGGGCGTCTCGGCGCTCACGTCCACGTCATCGAAAGAGGTGGTGTCGGCGACCAGGTCGTCGGTGGGTTGCTGAGTGGTCATCGCCGACCAGCCTAGCTGGGGCGCCAGTGGCGAGGTGGGCAGAAGAACGAGCACCGGGCGCCTTCCATGTCGTGGCGGGCTGGAATCGCTCCCGTCAACGGCGCCGGGTCGGCCCCTATTCCGACGGCTGGCGAGAGACGACCAGGTGATAGCGGCTCGCC
>JBDIAJ010000087.1:0-17118 GCA_039812345.1 Nostocoides sp.
CCTTGGGGTGAGCCGCTTCAAGGTCGCCCGGCTGCTCGACCAGGCACGAGAAATAGGATTGGTACACATAGAGATTTCCTCCCACGCCGGGATCGACACGGCGCTGTCGGCGTGCCTCCAGCAGGCCTTCGACCTGCGACATTGCGTGGTGGTCCTCTCCGACGGGACCGACGACGCCCAGCACCAGGTGAGTACCGCCGCCGCCGAGCTCCTTGCCGAAATCGTTACAAAGGACGACGTCCTCGGGCTGCCCTGGGCGCGCACCGTCGCCGATGTCATCGCCGCGCTACCCGCGCTCCCCCGCATCCCGATCGTCCAGTTGAGCGGGTCCCTCGTGGTCCCCGGGCAGACGAGCCCGGTCGACCTGGTCCGCCGGGCCTCTCGACTCGCCGGCGGCGAGAGTCACCTCTTCTATGCCCCGATGCTGCTCGACGATGCCGAATCCACCGAGGCCCTGCTGCGACAGCCCAGCGTCGCGGCCGCGATGGCCCAGATCGAGCGCGTCACGCTCGCCGTCGTCGGGATCGGAGCCTGGGCGCCGACCGCGTCGACGATCCACGAGGCCTGTGCCGCGGACGATCGCGCGGCGGTGACGGCGGCCGGTGCGGTGGGTGAGGTCGCAGGTGTCTTCTTCGACGCGGGCGGATGGCCGGTCGAGACGATCCTCGGCGAGCGCCTGGTGACGGTCCAGGCGGCCCAGCTGCGCGGCATACCGGAGGTGATCGGGGTCGCGCACGGCGAGGCGAAGGCGGCCGCCGTCCGCGCGAGCGTGCTCAACGGCCTAGTCGACTCGCTGGTCGTCAACGAGGTCATCGCGCGATTCATGCTCGACGGCTGACCGGGCGGCTCAGCCGATGATCTCGCCGGTGCTGGGGTCGACGACACCGACGAGGTCCTCGGGCGCGGCCGGGAGCAGCAGCTCGGGTCCGTTGTTGCGGTTCGAACTGACCGCGCGGGTGACGGGACGAGCCGTGAATCGGCCGGGCGCGGCATACGCGAGGAGGTCGGCGACCGCCCCGGGATCGGTGACCGCCGGATCCAGCCAGCGGGCCCAGTCCGCCCGCTCGAGGACCAGGGGCTGCCGGTCGTGGATCCGATCGAGGCCTGGTTCGGCGTCGGTCGTGACCACGGCGAACGAGACGATCCACGCCAGCGGGTCGTCGGGATCGGGGACCGAGCGGTCCCGCCAGAACTCGTAGAGCCCGGCCATGGCCAGGTTCGCCCCGTCGGCGCGTTCGACGAAGAACGGCTGCTTGCGGGGCCGCCCCTTCGCGTCCGTCGCCGTCGGCGAGACCTGCCACTCGTACCACCCCTGGGCCGGGACGAGGGCCCGCCGCGCGGCGAGCGCCCTGGCGAAGGCGGGCTTCGTGGCGACGGTGTCCGCGCGCGCGTTGATCATCCGGGCACCGACCGACGGGTCCTTCGCCCACGAGGGGACCAGGCCCCAGGTGAGCAGGCGCAACTGGCGCTGGGGACGACCGCTGTCGCGGCCGGTGCGGGTGAGCACGACCGGGGCCTGCTTGGTCGGCGCCATGTTCCAGTCGGGCGTTCCCGCCGGCGGATTCTGCGAGTTCTTCAGGACCGGGCGGGTCGGGTCCTCGTGCCGATCGAGTTCGACGTCGAACTCTTCGACGAGCTCGGTCAGGTCCGCGCTCGCGGCATACCGTCCACACACGCCGTCCTCCTCCATCGGGCTCCCCGAGCGTTTACGGTAGAACCTCACGCACCCCACCGAAGGAGTAAGCCCCCATGAGTGTGGTCCGCAGGATCGCCCGCCCCATGCTCGCCTCCGTCTTCGTCGTCTCCGGGCTCAACGCGCTGCGCCACCCTGGCCCGATGGCGACCCGGGCCGAGCCGCTCGTCTCGAGCCTCGCCGAGCCGCTGGGGCTGCCGAACGACCCGGAACTGCTGGTCCGCGCCAATGGTGCGACGATGCTCGCGGGCGGAAGCCTCCTCGCCCTGGGGCGCATCCCCCGGATCAGCGCGCTCGCCCTCGCCGCCTCCCTCGTCCCAACGACGGTCGCCGGGCACGCCTTCTGGGACGACACGGACCCGGCGGCCCGCGCCCAGAACCGCACCCAGTTCCTCAAGAACCTGGGGCTGCTCGGGGGGCTGCTCCTGGCCGCCGTCGACACCGAGGGCCGGCCCGGCCTGGCCTATCGTGCCCGCATGCTGGGCGACAGCACCCGGCGCACCGCCCTGTCGGCCCGCAAGGACGCGCGGTATGCCGTCCACACCGCGAGGCGCGAAGCCCGGCTCAAGGTCGCGCACGCCACCGATGCCCTCCGCTGATACCAGGCCCTGGCCGGCTCCCCGGGCGTCCGGCCCCATCGTCGCCGAGGTCACCCTCCCCGGCAGCAAGTCCCTGACCAATCGCTTCCTCGTCCTCGCCGCGCTCGCCGACGATCCCTCGCGCCTGCGCCGCCCCCTGCGCTCGCGGGACACCCTGCTGATGGCCGATGCCCTGCGCACCCTCGGGTGCAAGATCGAGGACATCGGCACGAAGGACTGGCTGGTCAAGCCGCGGAAGCTGCGCGGCGATCGGGCCATCGCGTGCGGGCTCGCCGGCAATGTCATGCGTTTCGTCCCGCCGATCGCCGGGCTGGCGAACGGGCCGGTGCACTTCGACGGGGATCCGCAGGCGCGTCGGCGCCCGATGGCGCCGATCCTCGAGGGCCTGCGCGCCCTGGGCGTCGAGATCACCGAGGGCGCGGTCGGCCTGCCGTTCACCG
Organism: Nostocoides sp.; assembly: GCA_039812345.1. Classification (GTDB taxonomy): domain Bacteria; phylum Actinomycetota; class Actinomycetes; order Actinomycetales; family Dermatophilaceae; genus Nostocoides_A. Next base: position 2,733 of record JBDIAJ010000087.1, read on the forward strand.
TGATCGGACACGGAAGCGTGCGCGGCGGCGAGGTCACCATCGACGCCTCGGCCTCGTCCCAGTTCGTCTCCGGCCTGCTGCTCGCGGGCGCGCGCTACGACGAGGGGATCACGGTGCGGCACGACGGCAAGAGTCTGCCGAGCCTGCCGCACATCGAGATGACCGTCGAGACGCTGCGCGACGCGGGCGTCGTGGTCGACGACTCCGATGTCTTCACCTGGCGGGTCGAGCCGGGCGAGGTCGGCGCCCTCGACGTCCAGATCGAGCCCGACCTGTCCAACGCCGCCCAGTTCCTCGCCGCCGCCGTCGTCACCCGCGGCCGCATCCACGTACCCGGGTGGCCCCAGTGGACGACCCAGGGCGGCGACGCGATGCGGGACATCCTCGACATCATGGGCGCCGACGTCCACCTCGACCGGAGCGGGTTGACCGTGACCGGCTCGGGTCCGATCTCCGGGCTCGACATCGATCTCGGCGAGTCGAGCGAACTCACGCCCGTCGTCGCGGCCCTGTGCGCGCTCGCCGACGGACCGAGCGTCATCCGCGGGGTCGCCCACATCCGTGGACATGAGACCGACCGACTGGCCGCCCTGGCACGCGAACTCAACCGGCTCGGCGGCGACGTCGAGGAGACCGAGGACGGGCTGCGGATCCGCCCCCGCCCCCTGCGCGGCGGCCTCTTCCGGACGTATGCCGATCACCGGATGGTCATGGCCGGGGCGGTCCTCGGGCTCGTGGTGAAGGGCATCGAGATCGAGGACGTCGCCACCGTCGCCAAGACCCTGCCCGATTTCACCTCCATGTGGGAGGCGATGCTGCGCGGGTCCGGCGGCAAGCGGTGAACGCCCGGCGTGCGTATGACGAGGAGGACGTCCGAGTCCGGCCCAACCCGCGTGGCTCTCGGCCCCGGTCGAAGGAACGACCGCGGCACGCCGACGCGGTGATCGGCCTCGTCGTCGCGGTCGATCGAGGCCGCTACTCGACCCTGATCGAGGCCGGCCGTGACGAGCGGGTGGTCCTCGCCATGAAGGCGCGCGAACTCGCCCGTTATGGGATCGTCGTCGGCGACCGGGTGGCCCTGGTCGGCGACACGAGCGGGGCCCCGGACACCCTCGCTCGCATCGTCCGGATCGAGGACCGGACCGCCACGCTGCGCCGCACCGCGGACGACACCGATCCGGTCGAGCGGGTCATCGTCGCCAACGCCGACCAACTCGTCGTCGTCACCTCGCTCGCCCACCCCGAGCCGCGACCCCGTCTGATCGACCGGTGTCTCGTCGCGGCGTATGACGCGGGGCTCGATCCGCTCCTCGTCCTCACCAAGTCCGATCTCGCCTCCCCGGCGGCGTTCGTCGACGCCTACGCGCCGCTCGACGTCCCGTGGGTGGCGACGACCAGCCAGGGCGCAGACGGGGAGTTCGACGGGCTGGCGGAGATCGGCGCGCGGCTGCGCGACCGGATGAGCGTCCTCGTCGGCCACTCCGGGGTGGGCAAGTCGACCCTCGTCAACGCCCTGGTCCCGGACGCCGGACGGGCGACCGGGCGGGTCAACAGCGTGACCGGGCGGGGTCGGCATACGTCCACGTCGGCGGTGGCCCTGCATCTCCCCGACGGAGGCTGGGTCGTCGACACCCCCGGAATCCGGTCGTTCGGGCTGGCCCACGTCGACCTCGCCCGGATCATCGTCCACTTCCCCGACCTCGAACCGGGCACGGCCTTGTGCCCACGCGGGTGCACCCACGACGAGCCGGAATGCGCGCTCGACGACTACGTCGCGGCCGGAAAAGCGGGACCCGCGGGAGCCTCCCGACTGGACAGCCTGCGGCGCCTGCTGCGGGCCCGGGCCGGGTCCGAGACGGGCACCGACGGCTGACCGCGTCCGGGGAGGTCAGCCGCGGGGCGGCGGGTAGTCGTCCTGGGTGACGTGCTCGGCATAGGCGTCGGCCTCGTCGTCGATGAGCCCGGCCCGGAGCGAATCGACGCCGGCGTCGATGACCGGTTCGGTCGGCACCGTCGCATCGGGGGCCCCGGTCGGGTCCGCGACATCGGACAGGTCCTGGGTGCCGGCATCGAACAGCAGGCCGGTGTTGTCGGCCTGGGCCGTCTCGATGATGGTTCGCACCTCGGCGAAGTGGCAGGCGGAGAGGTGCTGGGCGACGCCGTCCGGGCGCATGAGGAGGTCGGGGATCTCGGTGCGGCAGCGCTCCTGGACCCGCCAGCAGCGGGTGTGGAAGCGGCAGCCCGACGGCGGGTTCGCCGGCGACGGGAGGTCGCCGGTGAGGACGATCTGCTCGCGCTTGCCGCGGAGGGTCGGATCCGGCACGGGCACGGCGGAGAGCAACGCCTGCGTGTAGGGGTGTGTCGGCCGGTCGTAGACCTCGTCTTCCTCGCCGAGTTCGGCGATCCGGCCGAGGTACATGACCGCGACCCGGTCGGAGATGTGCCGGACGACGGACAGGTCGTGGGCGATGAAGACGTAGGACAGCCCCAGATCGTTCTGCAGCTTCTCCATCAGGTTGACGACCTGCGCCTGGACCGAGACGTCGAGGGCGGAGACCGGCTCGTCGCAGATGAGCACCTTGGGGTTGAGCGCGATGCCGCGGGCGATGCCGATGCGCTGGCGCTGACCACCGGAGAACTGGTGGGGGAAGCGGTTGATGTGCTCGGGGTTGAGGCCGACCTTCTCCAGCAGATCCTGGACGGCGCGACGGGCGCCCCCCTTGGGGACCGCATCGCGGTGGATCTCGAACGGCTCCCCGATGATGTCGCCGACCGTCTTGCGCGGGTTCAGCGAGGTGTAGGGGTCCTGGAAGACGATCTGGATGTCGCGCCGCATCCGACGCATGTCGGCGGAAGACTGTTTGTGCATGTCCACGCCCTGGAACTCCACCGAGCCCGAGGTCGGCTCCTCCAGCCGCATCAGCAGGCGCCCGAGGGTCGACTTGCCGCAGCCGCTCTCGCCGACGACGCCGAGCGTCTCTCCCTGGAGCAGATCGAAGCTGACGCCGTCGACCGCCTTGACGTGCCCGACGGTGCGCCGGAGGATCCCACCCTTGATCGGGTAGTGCTTGACCAGATCCGTGGCCTTGAGAATGACCTCAGGCACCGAGCACCTCCTGGCTGAAGTGGCACGCGGCCTTGCGGTGGGGGCCGACCTCGATCAGTGGGGGAAGGTCACGACGGCAGATGTCCTGGGTCATCGTGCACCGGGGGTTGAAGGCGCAGCCCGGCGGGATCTTCATCAGGTTCGGGGGCAGGCCGCCGATGGCGGCGAGTTCCTGGCCCTTGAGGTCGAGGCGCGGGATCGACTCGAGGAGGCCCTTGGTGTAGGGGTGGGCCGGCCGGGCGTAGATGTCCCGCACGTCCGCCTGCTCGACGATCCGTCCGGCATACATGACAGCGATCCGGTCGGCGACGTCGGCGACCACCCCGAGATCGTGGGTGATCAGGATCAGCCCCATCTGGCGCTCGTGCTGGAGATCCTGCAGCAGCGACATGATCTGGGCCTGCACCGTCACATCGAGCGCGGTGGTCGGTTCGTCGGCGATGAGGATGGCCGGGTCGAGCGAGATCGCCATCGCGATCATGATCCGCTGCCGCATGCCACCGGAGAACTGGTGGGGGTAGGCCTTGACCCGCTGCTTGGCACCGGGGATGGAGACGCGCTCCATGAGTCGGACGGCCTGGGCGTAGGCGTCGGACTTGTTCATGCCGCGGTGCTGGCGGAACATCTCGGCGATCTGCCAACCGACCGGGAAGGTCGGGTTGAGCGAGGACAGGGCGTCCTGGAAGATCATCGAGATCTCGGGGCCGCGAGTCTTGCGGCGCCGGTCCTCGGGCATGGTCAGCAGATCGTGTCCGCAGTACTTGACACTGCCCTCCGGAATGCTCGCCGGCGGCATGTCGAGGATGCCCATGATCGCCTGCGCGGTGACCGACTTGCCCGACCCCGACTCGCCGAGGATCGCCAGGCACTCGCCCTGCCGCAGGGTGAAGTCGACGCCGTTGATCGCCTTCGCGACGCCATAGCGGGTGTGGAACTCCACGTGGAGGTTCTCGACCTCGAGGAGGAGCCCGTCCTGGGCGTGATAGGGGGACGTCACCCCCGTGGTCGCCGTTGCCGAGGCCATGGTCACCGGCCCTTCGGGTCGAAGGCGTCGCGCACCGCGTCGCCGAGCATGATGAACGCGAGCACCGCCAGGCTGAGGAAGATGCTGGGGAAGAACAGGACCCACGGGGCGACGCGGATCAGGTTCAGCGAATCCGAGATCGCGACCCCCCAGCTGATGGCCGGCGGCACCAGGCCGATCCCGAGGAAGCTCAGCGAGGCCTCCGCGGCGATGAAGGCGCCGAGGTTGATCATCGAGACGACCATGACGGGCGCGATGGCGTTGGGCAGGATGTGACTGCGGATGATCCGCCAGGGACTCGCGCCCAGGGCGCGGGCCGCCTGGACGTAGTCATTGGGTTTGACCTGGAGCACCGCCCCGCGCATGAGCCGGGCGATGCTCGGCCAGCCGAGGATCGCCAGCGCGAGGACGACCTTGCCGACGACCGACCAGTAGCTGGAGTTGACCGTGTTGGGGAACGTCGACATGAAGAGGATGCCGCCGAGGAGGAACGGGATCGCGAAGAAGATGTCGGTCAGTCGCATGACCAGGGTGTCGAGGATGCCGCCGTAGTAGGCCGCGACGGTCCCGATGAAGACGCCGATGATGCCGGTGACGAGGGTCGTCATGACCCCGACGATGATCGAGGCGCGGGCGCCGTAGATCGTGCGTGAGTAGACGTCGTAGCCCTGAAGATCGCGACCGAACCACTGGGACGACGACGGCGGGGTGTCGCTCAGTTTCAGCACGAACGCATTGGGGTCCGTGCGGGTGAACAGGCTCGGGAAGGCGGCCATCACCAGGAAGATCGCGATCAGGATCAACGAGATGACGAAGAGCGGATTGCGCCGCAGTTCGCGCCACGCCTCCTGCGTCAGGGACTGGGCCTGGCCGACGGTGTCGGCCTCGGATGCGGTCGCGCCTTCGGCGACGATGACTCCGGTCTGGTCAGTCATGGCTGATCCTTGGGTCGAGAACGCCGTAGAGCAGGTCGACGATGAGGTTCATGAACAGATAGACGATGACGAGCATGGTGACGGCCCCCACAACGGCGGTGCCGTCTCGGGAGTGGATGCTCTGGAAGATGTATCCACCCACTCCGCGGATGTTGAAGATCCGCTCGGTGATGATCGCCCCGCCGAGGAGGCCACCGAAGTCGGCACCGAGGAAGGTGACGACCGGGATGAGCGAGTTGCGCAGGGTGTGCACGCCGATCACCCGTGGCCTGGACAGGCCCTTGGCCACCGCGGTGCGGACATAGTCGGCGCGGAGGTTCTCGGCGAGGTTGGTGCGGGTCAGGCGCGCGGCATACGCCAGGGAGAGCGAGCCGAGGACGAGACCGGGCAGCAGCAGGTCATACCAGCCCGGGTTGCTCTTGACGGTCACCGGGAACCAGTGGAGCTTGACCCCGAAGACGGTCTGGGCGACGGAACCGATGACGAAGGTCGGGATGGAGATGACGACCAGGGTCGAGACGAGCACGAGGTTGTCGATGAACTTGCCCTTGCGGATGCCGGCGAGGACACCGGCGAGCACGCCCACGATCGCCTCGAAGAGCATGGCGATCACGGCCAGCTTGACCGTGACGAGGTAGCGCTTCTGCAACTCGTCGAGGATGTTCAGGCCCTGGTAGGTCGTGCCGAGGTTGCCGTGCAGCAGATCCCCGAGGTACTTCACGTAGCGGATGAGCAGCGGGTCGTCGAGGTTGTGCTCGAGCCGGAACTGGGAGACGAACGCCGCGGGGCACGGCCGCTCACCGCACTTGCCGCGCAGGGGATCGCCGGGAAGCGCGAAGACCATCGCGAAGATGAGGAACGTCGACCCGATGATCACGGGGATCATCTGGAGCAGCCGGCGGATGACGTACTTGGTCATCGTGCTCTCCTGGCTCGTGAGGTGTGGATCACAACTGCGGGGGGTGTCCGAATCTTACCCGCCTCCGGCACTCGAGACGAGCAGGTGGCGACGGACTTTCGCATGGAGCGTCGCGGTGCCGAATGTGTCGAGGGAAACGCCGCGGCCCGCCGAAATATCGGCGGGCCGCGACGCCTCGCTGCGAAAGCCACGTCCCGGGGCGCCCCGAGGGGTGCCTCCGCCGGAACGTCAGGCCTTCTTGGTCACCGCGGACAGGTCGATCGTCCCGAACGGGGTGATCTTGACGTTGTCGACATTCTCGGACCAGCCGGCGATGGTCTTGCCGTACCACATCGGGATCGACGGGAAGTCGATCGCGAGCTGGGCCTCGGCCTCCTGGTACTTCTCGTTCGCCGCCGCCGGGTCGGGCGCGGCCGCGGCCTCCTTGAGCAGGCCGTCGAACTTGGCGCTCGAGTAGTCACCGTCGTTGGAGCCGGCGCCGGTGCCGTAGATCGGGGAGAGGAAGTTCTCGATCGACGGGTAGTCCATCTGCCAGCCGGTGCGGAACATACCCTTCATCTTGCGGTCGGTGATGAGGGTGCGGAAGGTCGCGAAGTCGGTGTACGGCGTCGCCTTGCAGTCGATTCCGAGGGCGTCCTTGATCGAGTTGCAGGTGGCCTCGGTCCAGGCCTTGTGCGGCGCGTCCGCGTTGTAGCCGAGGGTGAGGGTGCCGGTGTAGCCGCCCGCCTTCTGGAGCTCGGCCTTGGCCGCGGTCGGGTCGTACTTGCAGTAGACACCGCAGGCGTCGGCCTTGTAGCCGTCGACGATCGGGGAGACCCAGCCGGTGGCCGCGGTGCGGGTGTTGGCGAGGATCGTCTTGATGATCGTGTCGCGGTCGATGGCCATCGAGATGGCCTTGCGCAGGTCGGGGTTCTTCAGCGACGGGTCGACCTTGACCGGGGCGAAGGTGATCGTCTGGATCACGCCGGTCGGCTTCTCCGCGGTGCGGTCGGGCAGGTCGGTCTTGTACTTCTCACCCTGGAGGGCGCTGTCCGGGAGGCCGGCGATCAGGTCGGTCGCGTTGGACATGACGTCCTTGTAGGCCGCCTCGGTGTCCTGGTAGATCTTGAAGGTGATCTTGTCGACCTTGCCAGGGAAGGACCCGGTGTAGGACGGGTTCTTGCTCAGGACCGCGCCGGTGGCCGGGTCGTAGGAGTCCATGACATAGGGCCCGGCCCCGATCGGCTTCTTGCCATAGGACGCGCCGTTGTCCGCGAAGAAGGAGTCGGGCAACGGGGCGTAGGCCGAGTAGCCGAGGCGGACGAGGAGGTTGGAGACCTTCTCGGTGGTCTTGATGGTGAAGGTGTAGTCGTCGACGATCTTCAGGCCGGAGAGTTCCTCGGTCTTGGCCGGCTTCTTCGCGCAGTCGGGGGCCTCGTTGCCGTCCTTGTCCTTGACCAGACCACAGTCCATCGCCGCGGAGCCGTCGATCATGTCGAAGAAGTAGGAGTTGAGCGTGCCGTTCTTTCCGGCGCGGTTCCAGTTCCAGGCCTTGACGAAGTTGGCGGCCTTGACCTCGGTCCCGTCGGAGAACTTCTGGCCCTTTTTGAGGGTCACGGTGAAGTTCTGGTTGTCCTTGGTCTCGATGGACTGGGCGAGGTCGAGCTCGGGGGCCGCGGTCTCCGGGTTGTAGTGGACCAGGCGGGCCAGGACCGGCTCGAGCATGTCGCCGCCACAGGTCTCGTTGGTCATCGCCGGGATGAACGGGTTCTGGGGCGTGCAGCCGGCGATGCTGATCTCGCCGCCGGCGGCGGCGGCCGTGCCCGAGGTGCCGCCCGAGGTGGTCGAGCTGCTGTTGCCGCTGCTCCCGCTGCACGCCGCGGTCAGCAGCGCGAGGGCCGACATCCCGGCCACGGCGACGGTGCGAGTGGTTCCCCGCATGGATCTTCCTCCTACATGGAATGTCATCGCCTCGTGCCGAGGCGCTGTGTCGAACCCGTCCCCCTGAGGTCGAAGGTCCGGCTCGGTGCTGTACCGGGCATCAACCCCGCACGCCGCTCACTTTAAGTCCACCCCATGGGCGAGTGGACCCACTGACAGACGGTCCGAGACAGAAATGTGACCCGAACGTAGCCTGCGGCCGCACATCCTGCGTCGGTTCGTCCCACGAGTTGACAATTGACGCGCGGCCGAGCGTCCCCACCGGGACGCCTCGGGGGCACTACGTTGACCCCATGCCCGGATACGACGACGACCTCCGGCTGGCCCACGTCCTCGCCGACGCCGTTGAGCGCGTGACGATGACCCGCTTCCGGGCCGAGGACCTCCACGTCGAGACCAAGCCGGACCTGACCTGGGTCAGCGACGCCGATCGCAGCGCCGAAGAGGTGATCCGAGCTCAGCTCGGGCGCACCCGTCCCCGTGACGCCGTGCACGGCGAGGAACTCCCGGACACCGGTCATGGGCCGCGCCGCTGGATCCTCGATCCGATCGACGGCACCAACAACTTCGTCCGCGGCGTGCCCGTGTGGGCCACCCTGATCGCGCTTCTCGACGGAGCCGAGGCGGTGATGGGTCTGGTGGCGGCCCCCGCCCTCGGGCGGCGGTGGTGGGCGTCCAAGGGCACCGGCGCATGGACCGGACGCTCGCTGACCTCGGCGAAGCCGCTGCGCGTCTCGGGCGTCTCGCAGCTGAGCGACGCCTCGATCTCGATCTCCGACGTGGTGTCGTGGCGGGCCACCGATCGGCTGGACGCCATCCTCGACCTGATGGACCGCTCCTGGCGCAATCGGGCGTATGGCGATTTCTGGTCCTACATGCTCGTCGCCGAGGGGGCCGTCGACATCGCCGCCGAGCCCGAACTGGCGCTGCACGACATGGCCGCTCTCGTCCCCATCGTCACCGAGGCGGGTGGCCGGTTCACCTCGCTCGAGGGCCGCCCCGGCCCGTTCGGTGGCAGTGCGGTCGCCACCAACGGGCGCCTCCACGACGAGGTCCTGGGCCGGCTCACCCCCGAGCTGCGCTGACCGGGTGCGCCGCGCCGGCCGTCAGTTGGCGACCACGGACACGGGGCCGCGCCCGAGCGCGCGGACGCGATCGGCATACGCACCGGCGTCGCCGACGACGATCACCGTCCACCGACCGTCGACGAACCGGTCGTATGCAGCGGTCAGCGCCTCCGGGGTCAACGTCGCCATCGCGTCGAGGTTCGACGTGGTGAACGTCGACGGCAGACCGTCAAGGACCAGGCCCGCGGCCTCGTCGGCGACGGCGTCGGCGGTGGCGTAGCGACTCGGCGCGGTGTTGCGCAGGAAGTCGACGCCGTTGGTGCACTCGACGGCGGTGAAGCCGTCTCGGGCGTCGGCGAGGATCCCGAGCAGCAGATCGAGCGCCTCGACGGTGACCTCGGTGCGGACCGACCCGGTCGTCAGGAACAGGCCACCGGCGCGCCGTGGCCGGAAGGCCGACCGCATGCCGTAGGTGTAGCCCTTGTCCTCCCGCAGGACCGCGTCGACCCTGGCGTTCGGAGAGCCCCCGACGACGAACGAGACCACCGAGTAGGCCGACCAGGTGGGGTCGACGTGCCGGTCCGGTCCCGCGCAGCCGACGATCATCTCGCTCTGCACCGAGCCCGGACGGTCGACGAGCACGATCCGGCGGGCGTCCGCCGCGGCCCGCGCCGCGCTGCGGCTGGGCTCCGCGACCGGGACGGGGCCGGGAGCCCACCCGCCCAGCGAGTCCGCGACCGCCGCGGCCACGTCCACACCGGCGAGATCGCCCGCGATGACGACGGTCGACGCGTTCGGGGCGACATGGGTCGCGTGGAAGGCCACGACGTCAGCGCGGGTCAGGCCGCTGACGGTCTCCACGGTCCCCGCCGTGGGACGGGAGGCGCGCTCGGCGGGGTCGAAGTATGTCGCCGCGAACTCCCGCATCGCCCGGTGCGGGGCCGAGGCCCGCTCCTGCTCGATCTCGGCGAGGCGGGTCCGGACGAGTCGGCCGACCTCCCGGTCGGGAAAGCTCGGCGTCGCGAGGGCCTCGTGGACCAGGTCGAGGGCCGCCCCGAGATTGCGCTTGGGCACCTCGACATGCACCGTCAGCCCGGCCTCGGAGAGACCGGCGCCGAAGTCGATGCCGCGGCGTTCGAGCAATTCGGTGAACTCGTCCGTCGAGTGGGCCTCGGTGCCCTCGTCGAGGAGGCGGGCCATCAGCGTGGCGACCCCCTCGCGATCCCGCGGCTCGGCGCGCGTGGACAGCGGCACGACGACGCGAACGGAGAGGACGTACTGCCCGGGAATGTCGTAGGCGAGCACGCTCAGGCCGTTGGCGAGCCGGCTCGTCGCCGGCTCCGGGAAGGTCCACCGGCCCGGTGGGGTGACCGGGGGCCGGGTCTCGCCGGCGGTCCCGGGGGCCTCGGCGCCATCATGCTGAGCCGCGGACGTCACGCGACGTCCTCCTCTCCGGTGAGATAGGCGACGACCCCGCGCGAGCCGGGCGCCAGCCATGCCTGCGCGGCGGCGGCGACCTCCTCGGCGGTCACGGCGGACAGGTCGTCGAGGAAGCGGTTGACGTAGTCGGGATCGTCGTGCAGCAGCGCCTGATGGCTCAGAGCGTCGGCTCGCTGATCCTGCGCGGCGAGATCGCTGAGCCACCCGCGCTCGGCGCCGGCGAGGGCCGCCTCCAACTCCGCGTCCGTCGCCCCGCGGGTGGCGAAGCCCCGCAGTTCCTCCAGCACGGCCTCCTCGACGCGGTCGGGGTCCACCCCCTCGGCGACGTCGATGGCGAGCAGGCCGAGCGAGACCCCGTCGACGAAACCCATCGTGTGCCCCTGCACGCTGGTGGCGGACTGCTCGCCGCGGACCAGACGGCGCACCATACGAGACATCGACAGACCCGCGAGCGCCTCGATGGCCAGGGCGGCGGCGAGGAACTGGGGATCGCGCTCGACCGGGAGCCGGAAGCCGAGATAGAGGCGGTCGTTGGGCACCGCCCCGACGACCGTATGCCGTTCCGGCTCGGTCAGCGGCGCCAACTGGGGCAGGGTGGGGCGCGCGACGTGACCGATCGCCGGCAGGTCGCCGAAGAACCGGTCGACCCGGGCGATCGCGTCCTCGGGGGTGATGTCGCCGACGAGGCTGAGGACGGTGTTGTCGGGACCGTAGTGGGCCCGGAAGAAGGCGTGGACGTCCTCGACGGTCGCCGCGTCGAGGTCGGCCATCGACCCGATCGTCGGGTGGTGATACGGGTGGTCTTCGGGGAAGACGGTCGCGTAGAGGTCACGCAGGGCGTTGCCGTAGGGGACGTTGTCATAGCGCTGCCGCTTCTCCTCCTTGACCACGTCGCGCTGGTTGTCGAGGTTGGCCTGATTGACGGCGTCGAGGAGATGCCCGTGCCGGTCGGCCTCGAGCCAGAGGGCGAGGTCGAGGGCACCGGTGGGGAGGGTTTCGAAGTAGTTCGTCCGGTCGAACCACGTCGTCGCGTTGAGCCGGCCGCCGGCCGCCATGAGCAGGGCGAAGTGGTCGCCGCTGGCGACATTCCGGGAGCCCTGGAACATCAGGTGTTCGAAGAGGTGGGCGAACCCGGTGCGTCCCGGGACCTCATGCCGCGACCCGACGTTCACCCAGAGGTTGACGGTCACGGTCGGGATGCTGTGGTCGGGGGAGACGACGACCCGCAGGCCGTTGGCCAGGGTGTGTCGGACGACCGGATAGTCCAGCGGCATGGAGGACACCCTAGGTCGCCGAGGCGGTCAGGGAGGCTTCGGCGGTTCGGGACTCACGTACCGACTGATTCGTCGACAGCGAACAGGACGGCGTGGGCGGAGGCCTGGATCGGTTTCACCAGGGCGTCTTCGGGTTGCGGCTCGCGATCTGAGTCAGGTACTTGCGCATCTCGGCCCGGGTCGGGAAGCACGAGACGTACACCAGCCCCGCGGTCGAGCCCGCGAAGAGTGCTCCGAGCTCGCCGTGCCGCTTGGCGTCCACCGGTCCGTGCGAGGAAGCTGCCTCCAACAGCACCAGCCAGTTCTTGTCGGCCACGTGCACCACGAGGTCGGGCATCTTCCCGTGGCTGTCCACGGTCACACCCAGCGCAGCCAGCGCATCGGCGTCGAAGTGCGCCCACTTGGCGTCCGCATCCCCGGCATAGAGGACCGCGCCACCGGGCGTGTAGTAGCCGCAGAACTCCTCGACCATCGCCTTGATGAGCACGTTCTGCCCCCCACTGCGCGGTCCCAAACGTCCGGATCACCTCGAGCGCCTTGGGATGGATCCGGTAGCACCACGCCGGGGAGTTGACCGGCCGGTCCGGCTGGTCAGGGTTCTGCTCCACCAGCAGCGCCTCGGAGAACTGGTGCAGGGTGAAGCGCCGGATCGTCTCGCGCGTGTTGGCCGCGTACTCCACGCCGTACTCGTCCCGGATCCAGTCCATGATGGCGCGCGTGCCCAGTAACGGGCTCTGCGCGTCAGCCCAGTCGTCGCCTTCGGCGAGACCGAGCAGCGATAGCAGCACCATGGCCGACCGCTCGTTGGATCGCTCATGGTCGAACCCGAGCGCGGCCAGCAGCGCACGCGCCTCGTCCACCTTCATGCCGCGGCCTCCACGAGAGCGTCGATATCGGCTTGCGGCGGCAATATCCCGTCATAGCCAGCGCCCCAGGCCCTCAGCGTCTCCTCGTCGGGGAAGGGCAGGGTGCGGAGGTCGGTCGCGTTGACCTGCGTGTGCCCGGAGAACTCGCGGAACAGCACGTCGAGCCTGGTGGAGTTGAGCCAGAGGCACAGACCAGCGGCCAACTCGGGATCAAGACCAGAACCGTTGCGGTGGATCACGTTGAGATGGTTCTCGACCGCCACCTCGCCGGGATGGTCCCACACGGCCGCGACGACTCGCCTCCGCTCCTCCTTCGCGCTGAACCTCTTGATCAGCACGTACACCCCTTCGGGCAACAACTGCTTGCGCGAGAAGTCATCGGACACGACGAAGCCCTGCGGCTTGCGTATCTCGCGGGGCCACTCAACCCGCCCCCCACGCAAATTACCCGGATAGACCAACGGCACGGAGGCGTCAGCCTCGGCATCGGTGAGGTAGTCACGTGCCCGGAAGTCCACCACCTTGCCGGTGGACACCTTGAGACCGAGCCTCGCCAACGTCAGCCCCGGTAGGTCCCCCACGGCATCCTCTGCGTTCTGGCCGGGGAACCGGATGAACCGGTGGGGGTCATCCGGCCGGACCACAGCCGCGTGAGGCACCTGGCGCACCGCGACGACGTCTGTGTGCCCCACGGACAGCGAAAGAGCCACATCGCCCGGTCGTGCGCCCTTGGTCGCGCTCAGCACCACGTTCTCCTGAAGCACCCCCGTGTCGGCGAACACCGTGGAACGGGAACCGAACTCGTGCAGCCGATCAAGGGCAACGCTGCGCAGCAGGTCGGCCCGGAAGTTCTCGAAGTAGGCACCGTTGGCGAACGAGCGGGGCACGATGGCCACGAGCTGGCCGCCTTTGCGCAGCATCCGATGGCCCAGAGCCATGAACGCCGCATACACGTTGGGGCAGTCCACGCCCTCGGCTTGGAGGCTGGCCCGGTACAGCGATCGGGCGGCCAACTTCCCGTAGGGCGGGTTCTGCACGACCAGGTCGAAGGGTTCGTCGAAAACCGTGGAACAGAACGCACCGGTGCCGTCAGCGATGAAGTCGGCGTGGACCACGTCGACGATCGCTCCGGCCGCCTCCATGTCCTGCGCAGTCTCGCGCAGCCACGGCAACACCGCCTCGTCGAGTTCCACGCACACCACGTGCACCTCGAGCGGGGGTGATTCCTCGCGCACCCTTTCGACCACGGCAGCCGCCAATGAGCCCACACCTGCGCCCGGATCGAGCACCCGCAACGTACCGGTCTTCGGCAGACGCGGAATGGATGCGATCAATTCAGCCGCTGGACGCGGGGTGAAGAACTGACCGTGGCGGGCCTGCTGATCCGGGTCGAGCGCCGCGAGCGCGGCCACCCGTCGCGCCTCGGTTCGTTCGCTGAGTTCTCTCGTGAGACTGACGTTCATGGTCAGGGAAACCACCAATACGGAAGCGTCGAACTGCTCGGCGACCAACGCGGTCGCGAAATCCGGGTCGTGGCTCGGGACGTGAGAGGGCGTTGAGTCATGTGATGACCTTAGGGCCGAGCACCGACAATCGCTGCGACTCGGGGATCGCGGTCGGCGCGGCAAGGCCGCGGCGGGTGAGCACCTGGGCGGAGTTCGACGAGTCGGCCGAGGGCGAAGTCCGAGACGCAATCGCGGCGGTCCCCGCCGGACATGCAGAGGGGCCCCTGACCAGCGCTGATGCTGGTCAGGGGCCCCTTTTTCGTAGCGGGGGCAGGATTTGAACCTGCGACCTCCGGGTTATGAGCCCGGCGAGCTACCGAGCTGCTCCAC
>JBDIAJ010000088.1:0-17118 GCA_039812345.1 Nostocoides sp.
ACCCCGCAAAACGCGGGAGCGAATCACCGTCCAGAAACTAGGCTGGACGCGTCTCATTTGACTTGACAACTACCGGCCGGCCCCATCCGCTGCACGGCGAAACCGACGAGCAGGGCGATGAACAGGGTCTGCAGGACGCTGCCCGAGGTGAACGCCGACACCATGGTGTCGGGGATGATGCCCTCGATGAACCCGATCAGCCCCCCGGCCTCGGTGGCCGTCTTCGCATACTCGGCGCCGGAGCCCGCGACGACGTGCAACCCTGTCCCCGGCTTGAGGATGTTGCCGACGACCAGGCCGATGGCGAGGGCGAAGGTCGACATGGTCAGGAAGTAGCCGAGCGCCAGTCCGCCGGCCTTGCCCACGGTCGCCGCCTTCCGGACCGAGCCGATCCCGAGGACGATGGTGCAGAAGATGATCGGGCTGATCATCATCTTGATCAGCGAGACGAACATCGTCCCGATGACCTTGAGCTGCTTGGCGAAATCGGGTGCGACCAGGCCGAGGATCACCCCCAGCACCACGCCCGCGATGACCGCCATGTAGAGGAACTTCGAATGGTCCTTGTGTTGCGCCCCGGACCCGGCCGCCGATCCCATCTCCATTGATGCACGCTCCTCGAGCGGAAGGCGTGCCCACCGCACGCCCGAACGTGCGCCAACATAGCGGCGTCGAGCCGGGCTGTCACGTGATCCCGCTCACCTTGTGCCACACCGCGGGAGGGCCGGCGCCCGGCGCCAGCCCTCCGCACGTCGCGATGTGGTGGACGTCTCAGATCCCGGAGCCCCAGGTCCACGCCGCGACGTCCGGCATGTCGGCGAGGTGCTCCCGGATGTAGACCTCGTGTTCGGCGAGCTTGCGGTCGCACAGGCGCACGAGTTCGTTCCAGCCGGCGGTGCGCCGGGACGAGCGCCGCAGCGCCTCCTTCGCCAGGTGATAGCGGCTCATCTTGTTGAGCACGACCATGTCGAACGGCGTCGTCGTGGTGCCCTGCTCGTTGAACCCGCGGACGTGGAAACGCCCGGGGTTGGTCCGCCCGTGGACGAGCTGGTGGATGGCCCGCGGGTAGCCGTGGAAGGCGAAGACGACGTGCTTGTCCTTGGTGAACAGATCATCGAACTGCGTGTCGGTGAACCCGTGCGGGTGGTCGTTCTCCGGCAGCAGGGCCATGATGTCGACGACGTTGACGAACTTCACCCGCAGGTCGGGGACGTGGTCGCGCAGCAGCTCGGCCGCCGCCAGGGCCTCCTGGGTCGGGACGTCGCCGGCGCAGGCGATGACGATGTCGGGTTCACCGCTCTCGTCGAGGTTGGAGGCCCAGGCCCACTCCCCCGCACCCGCGGCACAGTGGTCGTGTGCCTCCTCCAGGGTGAGGTACTGCAGGTGGGGCTGCTTGTCGACGACGATGAGGTTGACGTGGTCCTTGCTGCGGAAGCAGTGGTCGGCGATCGACAGGGTCGTGTTGGCGTCCGGCGGCAGCCACACCCGCACCACGTCGGGCGCCAGCGGGATGAGGCAGTCGATGAGGCCGGGACCCTGGTGGGAGAACCCGTTGTGGTCATTGCGCCAGCACGTCGAGGTCAACAGGATGTTGAGGCTGGCGACCGAATCGCGCCACCGCAGCGTCTGGGCGTGCTGCAGCCACTTCACGTGCTGGATGGCCATCGACGCCGACACCATCGCGAACGCCTCGTAGGTCGCGAACATCCCGTTGCGTCCCGAGAGGAGGTAGCCCTCGAGCCAACCCTGACACAGGTGCTCGGAGAGGACCTCCATGACCCGACCGTCCGGGCCGAGCTGCTTGTCGGTCGGCGCGGACGGCCCCATGAAGCACCGGTCGGTGACCTCGAAGACGTTCTGCAGCCGGTTGCTCGCCGTCTCGTCGGGGCAGAACAACCGGAACGTGCCGCCCCCGTCGGGCCGGCGGTCGGTGGCATAGATGTCCCGCATCAACGCGCCGGTCGACTTCGTGTTCTCGAACCACACGGCACCCCGGTGGTCGTCGATGTCGACCTCGTATGCCGACAGCTCCGGAATCGGCAACTCCTCCAGGAGTTTCCCCCCGTTGGCGTAGGGCGTCGCCGACATCCGCTTGTCTCCCTCGGGTGCCAGCGCGGCGAGCTCGGAGACGAGCCGCCCCGAGGCGTCGAACTGCTCCTCCGGGTGATACGAGTGCAGCCAGCCCTCGAGGATCTTCAGGTGCTCGGGGTTGTCGACGACACCCGAGAGCGGGACCTGGTGGCTGAGGTTGGTCCCCTCGACCTGAATGCCGTCGACCTCGTGCGGGCCGGTCCAGCCCTTCGGGGTGCGCAGGATGATCGCCGGCCACGTGTACCGCTGGTCGGGGCTCGGCCCGTCGAGGGCGGCGTCGGATCGGGCCTCGGCGCGCATGGCGAGGACGTCGCCCTGGGCCTTGGCCAAGGCGGCATACAGATCGGTGAAGACCTGGCGCGGGTCGTCGCCCTCGATGACGACCGGATCCCAGCCCTGGGATCGGAGGTAGGCCTCGACGTCCTCATTGCTCGTCCGGCCGAAGACCGTCGGCCCGGCGATCTTGTAGCCGTTGAGGTGGACGATCGGGACGACCGCGCCGTCCCGGCGCGGATTGAGGAAGTAGGGCAGCCGCCAGGACGCCGACAGCGGACCCGTCTCCGCCTCACCGTCGCCGACGACACAGGCGACGAAGAGGTCGGGGTGATCCATCGCCGCGCCTCCGGCGTGGATCAGGGCGTAGCCGAGTTCGCCGCCCTCGTGGATCGACCCGGGAGTCTGAACGCTGACGTGGCTGGGAATGCCTCCGGGCGAGGAGAATTGGCGGCAGAGCCGACGGATTCCCGCGGCGTCGGGACCGACCCGCGGATAGATCTCGGAGTAGGTCCCCTCCAGCCAGGCCGTGGCGACGAGAGACGGCCCGCCGTGGCCCGGGCCGGTGACATAGAGCCAGTCGGTGTCGGTGTTCTTGATGACCCGGTTGAGCACGGCATAGATCATGGACAGGCCCGGGCTGGTGCCCCAGTGTCCGAGGAGGCGCGGCTTGATGTGTTCGGGCGCGAGCGGCTCGCGCACCAGAACATTCTCCTGAAGGTAGATCTGGCCGACCGTGAGGTAGTTCGCGGCCGCCCACCACCTCAGGTCGAGATCGAGATCGGTGTCGGTGTAGGTGCCCAGTGGCACTGAATTCCCCATGGTGCCAACCCAATCGCGCTCGGCGCGTCCTGGCAAGCGTGGCGGAGGTGTCGAATTGGTGAACGGCAGATATCTTCCCGGGTCAGCGTCCAGGGTGTTGTCGAAGTCACACTATTGCGCCAGGGTTGGGCGTATGCCGACCAGGGATTACGAACAGGACACCACCACGGGTTTCGGCCCCCTGCGGATCCGGGCCCGCGGGCGCGCGGTCATGACGAACCCGACGACGAACCGGGGCACCGCGTTCACGGTCGAGCAGCGCCGGGAACTGGGGATCGTCGGCCTGGTCCCCACCGGCGTCACCACCCTGGAGAACCAGGTCCGGCGGGTCCACATGCAGTACCGCCGGACGACGACGATGCTCGGCAAGTACCTCCATCTCGCCGGGGTCCGGGACCGCAACGAGGTTCTCTTCTATCGCCTGCTGACCAGCAACATCGAGGACATGCTGCCGGTGATCTACACGCCGACGATCGGCGAGGCCATCGAGCGGTTCAGCCACGAGTTCTCTCGCCCGCGGGGGGTCTTCCTGTCCATCGACCATCCCGAGGTCATGGCCGAGTCGATGCTCAACTACGGCCTCGGCGCGGATGAGGTCGACCTCGTCGTCGTCACCGACTCGGAGGGCATTCTCGGCATCGGCGACCAGGGCATCGGTGGCGTGCAGATCGCGATCGGGAAGCTGTCGGTCTACACCGCTGCGGCCGGGATCCACCCGCGGCGCTGCATCCCCGTCGTGCTCGACGTCGGCACCGACAACCTCGGCCTGCTCTCCAACGAGATGTACCTCGGCGAGCGGCATGCCCGGGTGCGCGGCGAGAAGTACGACGAGTTCCTCGAGCAGTTCGTCACGACCGTCCAGGAGCTCTTCCCCAACGCGATGCTCCACTGGGAGGACTTCGGCACCACCAACGCCCACCGCCTGCTGACGAAGTACCGCGACCGGATCTGCACCTTCAACGACGACATCCAGGGGACGGCGGCGGTCGTCCTCGCGGCGATCCTCGCCGGCGTCGACGTCACCGGACTGCCCCTGGACGACCACCGGGTCTGCGTCTTCGGTGCCGGCAGTGCCGGCATCGGGATCGCCAACCTCATCCGCGACACCATGCTGCGCACCGGGGCATCCGAGACCGAGGAGGAGGCCTACGACCGCTTCTATGCCATCGGCATCGACGGGCTGTATGTCGACGACCAGCCGGGCCTGATGTCCTTCCAGCGGCCGTATGCCCGGTCCCGGGCCGAGTTGTCCGGCTGGGCGGTCGCCGACCCGGCCCACATCACCCTGGCCGACGTCGTCCGCAACGCGAAACCGACCATCCTCATCGGCACCTCGACGCGCGGCGGTGCGTTCACCAGATCGATCGTCGAGGAGATGGCGTCATACTGCGCGCGGCCGATCATCTTCCCGCTGTCGAACCCGACGAGCCGCGCCGAGGCGACTCCCGCGGACGTCCTCGCGTGGACGGACGGACGGGCCCTGGTCGCCACCGGGAGCCCGTTCGGCCCCGTCGACCACGGCGGGGTGCGATTCACGATCGCCCAGGCCAACAACGCCTTGATCTTCCCGGGGCTGGGACTCGGGGTCGCCACCTGCCGCGCGAGCCGGATCAGCGAGGGGATGATCGCCGCCGCGGCCGAGGCGCTGGCCGGCATGGTCAACGCCTACCGACCGGGGGCGCCCCTGCTGCCGGCGATCAGCGCCCTGCGTCAGGTGTCGGCGACGGTCGCCGTCGCCGTGGCGAAGCAGGCCGAGAAGGAGGGGCTCGCCCGGGAGCCGCTCGCCGACCCGATCCAGCAGATCTACGACCGGATGTGGCAGCCGCTCTATCCCGAGATCGAAGCGATCTAGGGCACGGTGGCAGCCATGACCTTCGTCGCGAACGAGTACCTCGCCGGTGCCGGTCGTTATGACGGGCGGATGCCGTACCGCAGGGTCGGGCGCTCCGGCCTCGTCCTCCCCGCGATCAGCCTCGGCATGTGGCACAACTTCGGGGACGACGTCCCGCTGGAGCGGCAGCAGGCCATCCTGCGGCGCGCCTTCGATCTGGGCGTGACCCATGTCGACCTCGCCAACAACTACGGGCCGCCGTATGGCAGCGCCGAACGCAACTTCGGCGGCCTCTACGCGCGCGACTTCCGGCCCTACCGCGACGAGTTGATCGTCTCCAGCAAGGCCGGCTACGACATGTGGCCCGGGCCGTACGGCCAGGGCGGCGGCGCCCGGAAGTACGTCATCGCGAGTTGCGATCAGTCCCTGAAGCGGATGGGGCTGGAGTATGTCGACATCTTCTACAGCCACCGCTTCGATCCCGACACGCCGCTCGAGGAGACGATGGGAGCGCTCGATCACATCGTCCGGTCCGGGCGGGCCCTGTATGCCGGGATCTCGTCATACAGTCCGGCGCGGACCCAGGACGCGGTGGAGATCCTCTCCGGCCTCGGCACTCCCCTGGTGATCCACCAGCCGAGCTATTCGATGCTCAACCGATGGATCGAGGACGGATTGCTCGACGTCCTCGGCGACACCGGCGTCGGGTGCATCGCGTTCAGCCCGCTCGCCCAGGGGATGCTGACGAACAAGTATCTCCGGGGCATTCCCGAGGGGTCGCGCGCCGCACAGGACAAGAGCCTGAGCGGGTCGTTGCTGACTCCGGAGAGCCTCGAGCACGTTGCCGCCCTCGACCGGCTGGCCGGGGAGCGCGGCCAGACCCTCGCCCAGATGGCGCTCGCCTGGGTGTTGCGGGACGAGCGGGTGACCTCGGCACTGATCGGGGCCTCCAGCGTGCGGCAGCTCGAGGACAGCGTCGGCGCGGTCGCCAACCTGGGGTTCACCGACGCCGAACTGGCGGCGATCGACCAGCACGCCGTGGACTCCGGCATCAACCTCTGGGCGGCGTCGTCGGCCGAGTGACTGCACCTGGCGACGACCCGGCCGCCTCCCGTTCGCCCTGCCGCGCCGCCCATTGGGCATCGGTGATCGCGGTGTCGAGGATCTCCTGGGGGATGTCGCCGACCGTGCCCGGGGTGAACCGGGATTCGTTCTGCACGACCCCGTCGGCGTCGGTGCCGCCGTCCTCGGTCAGGTCAGCCGTGGCGGCATCGAAGACGTAGTAGTGCGTGCCCCCACTGGGGAAGCGCAACTGCGCCCGCACCCCGGGGCGGCCGTCCGGCGTGGGCGCCGGTGAAACCGCGATTCCGGGGAGGGAATCCAGCAACTCGAAGGCCGCCCGGTTGGTTCCCGGCGTGGTGTAGCCGGTGCCCAGCAACTCCCCCAACGCCTGGAACACCGCGTCGGTGCGGGAACCGCCCGCGTCGGGCATCGGACCACCGGGATCGTCGCCCGCCTCGGCGCTCGCGAGGAGCCAGTCGGCCAGCGCATCGGGCTCGGTGGGCACGTCGGCCACCTGCGCCGGGGCCCACCGGCCGGCCTCGCCGAAGGTGAACACCGTTGTCCCCGAAGGATTGCTGTCCCTGCGCCACAGACGTCCGTCCCACCGGATCCACGACTCGCTGGTGCCCTGCGTCGGCGGCCCGGCGATCTGCCCGGTCTCGCTGTCGCGGTCGAGTTGCCAATAGGTCTGCGTGCGGTGGAGATACCTCCCGACCGGAATCACGGTGTCCGTCCGGGCGGCGATCTCGGAGAGGCGTTCGAGGGGGGACGCCTGCGCCGGCGGGGTGGCCACGATCGCCGGGCCGACCGCCAGTGCCCCGGCGCCCGCGGCGGCGACCGCCCCGAGCAGCAGCCAGCGCCGCCCTCGGCGAGCCGCGGATGCCGTCACGTCCGGGGACGTCGCCGCGGAGCCGGCGATCCCGGCCAGGATTCGGTCCTGGGCCGAGCGCGGGAGGTCCACCGCCAGCCGGTCAGCGGTGGGACGGGCGGCCCGCAGCCGCTCCAACGGGTCGGTGGTCACATCGGTCATGGCGTGTCCTTCAGGAGAGTCAGGCGTGGGGTGCGCAGATCCGGCGGCTTCGCCGCCGGGTTCAGGTGGCGGGACAGGCGGGCCCGGCCGCGGCTGACGCGAACGGTCAGGGCCCGCTCGCTGCAGCCGAGGACGGCGGCGGCATCGGCATACGACAATCCGTCCCAGGCGATCAGCAGCAACGCCTCGCGTTCGGCCGGGCTGCAGGTGGCCAGCGCGCCGATCATCGCCTCGCGGTCGGCGACGGCCTCGTCGGGTGGTGTCGGTGCCGGCGCGCTCCAGTAGTGGTGAACGGCCTGGCGCCACAGGGACTCGGCGCGTCGCTCGCCGCGGGTGCGGTTGGCGATCACGTGCCGCGCGGTCACCAGCAGCCACGGCAACGGGTCGGCGGGCAGCCCCTCCCGGCGGCGCCAGGCGTGCAGGAACGTCTCGGAGACGACGTCCTCGCACTGGTCTGCCCGGATGTGGCGGGCGGGCGTAGGCGTGGACCCGGGGAGCGTGGTCACGGAACAGTCGGGCGAAGGCCGGGTCATCCACCGGGGACCCCTCGGGTTCGTGGTCTCATGCCGGGTAATGTCCGTCGCCCGCAGGATGTCACACCCCGGATCGGGATCGCCGCGGTCGGCGACGCCGGGTCACCCCACCAGGCGCGCCTCGAACAGCGCCCGGACGTCGGCATCGCGGCGCACCAGATCGAGGGCGTATGCCGCGTGGCCGGGAACGTAGCCGTTGCCCACGAGCATCGTCACGTCGGCGGCCAGGCCCTCGGCGCCGAGGGCGGCGGCGGCGAAGTTGGTCGCCATCGAGAAGAAGATGATCGTGCCCTGCTGCGCGGTGGCGAGGATCGCCGGCTGCTCGCACCCGGGGACGTCGACGCAGACGACGGTGATGTCGGCGGGGCCGCCCGCCGCCTCGACGGCCTGCGCGAGCCCAAGCGGCGAGCGGGCGTCGGCGATGACGACCTCGTCGGCGAGCGCGGTGGCGCGCAGCCGGTCGGCCTCGATCTCGTTGGGCACCACGGCGATCCGGCGTCCCGCCCCGGCATCGCCGGCGGCGGCGAGGGCGAGCGAGCCGGACTTCCCGGCCCCGCCGAGCACGAGGACGATCGGGCCGTCGTGGCCGGGGGCGGGCACCGCGGACATCTCCGGCGCCGGGCCGGTGGGGTCGTTGTGTTCGGAGTCGTCGGCATACGAGGAGACGACGCGGTGCACGAGCGCCGGCGCGCCGCACACGTCCATGATCATGAGCGCGAACTCGGGCGCCAGATCCTCGGGCAGGATCGCGGCGATGGACCGTCCGAAGAGGATGGCGTGCCCGGCCGCCGGGACCTTCTCGTCCCGGCCGTCCCAGCGCGCGAGGCCGTCGGTGATGACCAGCGGAGTCAGCGACAGCGAGACGAGCGTGGCGACCCGATCGCCGACGCGCAGGCCCAGCGTCGAGTCCGGTCCGACCTCGGCGACGGTGCCGATCAGCATGCCGCCCGATCCGGTCACCGGGTTCTGCATCTTGCCGCGGGTGGCGACGATGTCGAGCACCTGCGCCCGAAGGGCATCGGTGTCGAGGACGCCGTCGGGGCCGGTGTGGCTCTCGGCGAGCTGCCGGTAGGACGCCGCATCGAGATTGAGCGTCTCGACGTCGATGCGCACCTCGTCGGGCCACAGCTCGGGGCGCGCGTCCAGGCGGCGCGCCGCCTGCGGGAGAGCGGCACCGGCGGGGTCGAGCACCCGGTGCAGGCCGACGTCCGACGAGGGACCGAGAGCAGGCGACACTGCAGAATCTCCTTCACTACACATGTGGAACCGCAAGTTTTGCGTGAATGATTGGCCTCAACCGCATTCCTTTGTCTATCCTGTCACGTATGACAACGTCCGTCGAGCAGCCGTACGCCTACGTCCGACGTCCCCTGGTCGAGCCGGATTGGACCCGATTCCCCGGGTGGCGAGAGGTCACCGAGGGTGAGTGGCGCAGTGCCCAGTGGCAGCGGGCCCACTGTGTCAAGAACGTCAAGCAGTTGCGTGACGTCATGGACGGGCTCCTGACCGAGGAGTTCTATGCCGACCTCGAACGCGATCAGAATGAGCGCGCGACGATGTCGATGCTCCTGCCGCCGCAGATGCTCAACACGATGGTCGCCGCCTCGCCGATGCCCCCGGCCGGGCCCGAGTTCACGGCGGCCTTCCTCGCGGACCCGGTCCGGTGCTACATGCTGCCGGTCTTCAGCGACCGGCGCACGGACTGGCCGAGCCATCCCTTCGCGACCCGGGACAGCCTCCACGAGCACGACATGTGGGCGGTCGAGGGCCTGACCCACCGGTATCCGACGAAGGTCCTCGCCGAACTCCTGACGACGTGCCCGCAGTACTGCGGCCACTGCACTCGAATGGACATCGTCGGGAACTCGACCCCCCAGGTCGACAAGTTGCGGCTCCTGGGCAAGCCGGCCGATCGGTATGCCGCGATGCTCGGCTACCTCCAGGCGAACCCGAGCGTGCGCGACGTCGTCGTCTCCGGCGGCGATGTGGCCAACCTCCCGTGGAAGAACCTCGAGGCCTTCCTCTCCCGCCTCCTCGACCTCGACAACATCCGGGACATCCGACTCGCGACCAAGGCGCTGATGGGCCTGCCCCAGCACTGGCTGCAGCAGGAGGTCGTCGACGGGGTGGGCCGGCTCGCGACCCGCGCCCGGGAGCAGGGTGTGGCGCTCGCCATACACACGCATGTGAACAACGCCGCATCGGTGACGCCACTGGTCGCGGAGGCGTCGAAGGCGATGCTCGCCGCCGGCGTGCGTGACGTCCGCAACCAGGGCGTCCTCATGCGGGGCGTCAATGACACCCCCGAGCAGCTGCTCGATCTGTGTTTCTCGTTGCAGGACAACGCGATGATCACGCCGTACTACTTCTACATGTGCGACATGATCCCGTTCGCCGAGCACTGGCGGGTCTCGCTGGCGCACGCGCAGGAGCTCCAGCACGCGATCATGGGCTATCTGCCCGGCTTCGCCACCCCGCGGATCGTCTGCGATGTGCCTTTCGTCGGCAAGCGGTGGGTCCACCAGGTCGAGACCTATGACCGCGTCAAGGGAATGTCGTTCTGGCGCAAGCACTATCGGACCTCGATCGAGGCCGGCGACGAGCAGGCACTCTCGCGGGAGTACGTCTATTACGACCCGATCGACACCCTGCCCGCGGAGGGGCAGCAGTGGTGGCGCGAGCAGCGCGACCATCTCGCGGATCACGCCGCGGCAGTGGAGCGCGCGACCGCCTCGCGGGAAGCCTCGGCGCTGGCTCTGTCCTAGCCGTTATGGTGGCCGGGTGACCGACTTCGCCGCCCTCGCCGACCAGCAGCTGGCCGGTGGCACGCTGACCACCGAGCAGGCCCTCAGCATCCTGCGTTCCGGTGACGACGAGCTGCTCGACCTCGTCGCCGCGGGGGCGCGCCTGCGCCGCGCCCACTTCGGCAACCGGGTCAAGGTCAACTATCTCGTCAACCTCAAATCCGGTCTGTGCCAGGAGGACTGCGGCTACTGCTCGCAGCGGATCGGCTCCGACGCACCGATCCTCAAGTACAGCTGGTTGAAGCCCGACCAGGCCCTCGACCAGGCCAGCCAGGGCATTCGCGGTGGCGCCTCTCGGGTCTGCCTCGTCGCGAGCGGCCGCGGCCCGAGCGACCGCGACGTCCAACGCGTCGGCGACATCGTCGGCAAGATCAAGGCCGACCACCCGCAGGTCGAGGTCTGCGCGTGCCTCGGGCTGCTGAAGGACGGTCAGGCCGAGGCCCTCCACGACGCCGGGGTCGACGCCTACAACCACAACATCAACACCGCCGAGTCCCGTTATGAGGACATCTGCTCCACCCACACGTATGCCGATCGCGTCGAGACCATCGACGCGGCCAAGCACTCGGGCATGTCGGCCTGCTCGGGCCTGATCGTCGGCATGGGCGAGGGCGACGAGGACCTGATCGAGGCGATCTTCGCCCTGCGCGGGCTCGACTCGGACTCCATCCCGGTCAACTTCCTCATGCCCTTCGAGGGCACCCCCCTCGGCCAGGACTGGAACCTCACGCCGCAGCGGGCGATGCGGGTGCTGGCGCTGGCGCGGTTCGCCTGCCCCGACCGCGAGGTCCGGATGGCCGGGGGCCGGGAGATGCACCTGCGCACCCTGCAGCCGATGGCTCTGCACCTGGCCAACAGTCTCTTCCTCGGCGACTACCTCACTTCGCAGGGGCAGGCCGCCGAGGACGACCTCGCGATGATCGCCGACGGAGGCTGGCAGATCGTCGGGCAGGTCCCCGCCGACGCGCCGGAGGCCGGCCTCACCCACCCGGTGATCCGCGAGCGCGGCGCCGGGACCACCGCCGCGGCCAACGCCTGAGGTGGAGCCGGCGCAGGTCCTCGCCCGCGACCGGGGCCTGCTGTGGCATCCCTATGCCCCGCTAGACGGCCCACCGGTGTATGCCGTGACCGCCGCCGACGGCGTCTGGCTCGACCTCGTCGCCGAGGACGGCACGGAGTTCCACGCCCGGGACGCGATGAGTTCGTGGTGGGCGGTCCTGCACGGCTACCGGCACCCGGTGCTCGACGGGGCGCTCCACGACCAGGTCGACCGGTTCGCGCACGTGATGTTCGGGGGGCTCACCCACGAGCCGGCGGTGCGGCTCGCCGAGCGGCTCGTCTCCCTCACCCCGCCGGGACTCGACCACGTCTTCCTCGCCGACTCCGGATCGGTCGCCGTCGAGGTCGCGCTCAAGGTCGCGGTGCAGTATCAGCAGGCTCGGCGGCGCCCCGAGCGCACCGGCTTCCTCGCCCTGCGCGGCGGCTACCACGGCGACACCCTGGGCGCCATGAGCGTCTGCGACCCGGTCGACGGTATGCACGCGGACTTCCCGGATTATGTTCCGGCCCAACGCTTCCTGCCGCGGCCCCCGCGGGCCTGGCGGGAGGGCGAGGGACTCGCCTGCGACGCGGACGCGCTCGCCGAGTGGGTCGCCGCCGCCGAGTCCACGGTCGCCGCGGTTGCCGGCACCGTCGCCGGGATCATCGTCGAGCCGGTCCTCCAGGGCGCCGGCGGCATGTTCGCCTATGCGCCCGAGGCCCTGACGGCGCTGCGGAGGCTGGCCTCGGCATACGACCTGATCCTGATCGCCGACGAGATCGCGACCGGGTTCGGGCGGACCGGTCGGTTCTTCGGATGTGACTGGGCCGAGTTGGTTCCCGACGTCATGTGCGTCGGCAAGGCGCTGACCGGCGGGACGATGACGCTCGGCGCGGTCGTCGTCTCGACGCCGGTCGCCGAGGTCATCGCGGCGTCCGCGTACCCGGCCCTGCTGCACGGGCCGACGTTCATGGGCAACCCGCTCGCCTGCGCCGTCGCCCTGGCGTCGGTCGACCTCGTCGCCGCATCGTGGGCGATCGAGATACCTCGGATCGAGGCGGCGCTGCGGGCCGCCTTGTCCCCCGCCGCCGCCCTCCCCGCCGTCCATGAGGTGCGCGTGCTCGGCGCCGTCGGCGTCATCGAGCTCGCCGAGCCGGTCGACGTCCCCCGGGTCACTCGGGCGGCGCTGGAGCGCGGGGTGTGGGTGCGCCCGTTCCGGCGGCTCGTCTACACGATGCCGCCCTACGTCAGCACGGAGGCGGACCTCGCCGCGATCGGCGCCGGGATGGTCGCGGCGGTGGCCGAGGTCCACGGCGGGAGGCGGGTATGAGGGAGTCGATGGCGCAGTTCCTCGCGCGGCGTGAGGCGTGGCGGGCCGAACGTGGCATCCACCGGGTGACGCGGGTGCCCACCGAGGCCGTCGACCTGGCCTCGAACGACTACCTCGGCCTGGCCCGCGACCCGCGGGTGCTCGCGGCGGCCCACGCGGCGCTCGATGTCCACGGCGCCGGCGCGCGGGCCTCCCGGGTCGTCACCGGAACCACCCCGGCCCACGAGGAGCTCGAGGCCGAGATCTGCGCGCTGACCGGCACACCGAGCGCCCTCGTCTTCTCCAGCGGGTATGCCGCGAACGTCGGGGTCATCACCGCCCTCGGCGGGCCGGACCTCCTCCTCGTCCTCGACGCGCACATCCACGCCTCCATCCACGACGCCGCGCGGCTGAGCCGGGCCGTCGTCGAGTTCGTCCCGCACGGTGATGTCGAGGCGGTGCGGGCGGCGGTGTCGGGGCGGACCCAGCCGCGGGCGCTCGTCGTCGTCGAGTCGATCTACAGCGTCCTCGGCGACGCGGCGGACCTGCGCGCCCTGGCCGGCGTGTGCGCGGAGCACGAGGCGACGCTGCTCGTCGACGAGGCGCACGGCGTCGGGGTCCTCGGCGCCGGGCGGGGCGGGGTTTCGGCCGCGGGGCTGGCCGCCGCGCCGCATGTCATCGTCACGGCGACGATGAGCAAGGCGCTCGCCGCCCAGGGCGGCGCCGTGCTCGGGCCGCCGCCGCTGCGTGACCACCTCGTCAACACCGCCCGGACGTTCATCTTCGACACCGGCCTAACACCGGCGGCCGCCGCGGCGGCGAGCCAGGCCTGCCGGATCGTCGCGGCCGAGCCGGACCGGGTCGCCCGGCTGCACGCGAACGCCGACGTCATCGCCGCGGAGTGCGGCATCCCGCGAGCGGCCGGGCCGGTGCAGTCGATCCCCTGCCCCACGGCCGAGGTCGCCCGGGTCGTCGCCGATCGGGCGCGGGCCCGCGGGGTCCTTGTCGGGTGCTTCCGGCCGCCGTCGGTCCCCGACGGCATCTCCCGCGTGCGGCTGACCGCCACCGCGGGACTGCCGGTCGATGCTGTCCGCGAGGCCGCGAGGATCGTTCGGGCCGAGTTCGCCGCGGCCGGGGGCGCGAGCCGGTGAGTCGGATCCTCGTCGTCACCGGCACCGACACCGGGGTGGGCAAGACGATCGCCACCGCCACCCTCGCGGTCGCGTATGCCGATTCCGGCCTGCGCGTGCACGTCGACAAGCCGGTCCAGACCGGGGTGGCCACCGCCCACGACGGCGACGTCACCGAGGTCGCGCGACTCGCCGGGGCCGTCCGCAGGAGTGAGGGGATCCGGCTCACCGTGCCGATGGCACCGGTGCCCGCCGCGGCGATCGACGGCATCCGGCTGCCCGAACTCGCCGATCAGCACGAGCGCCTGCGCCGGCTCGCGGACACGGTCGACGTCCTCCTCGTCGAGGGCGCCGGCGGCCTGCTCGTCCGGCTCGACGGGGACGGATCGACGATCGCCGACCTGGCCGGGGGGCTCGGCGCGCCCCTGATCGTCGTCGCCCGGGCGGGCCTCGGCACCCTCAACCACACCGAGCTGACGCTCGAGGCGATCGCGCGTCGTGGCCTGGAGGTGGCGGGCCTGATCATCGGCTCGTGGCCCGCCCACCCCGACCGGATCGATCGGAGCAATCGCGACCATCTCGCCGGCCTGGGGGTCCCGCTGCTCGGGGCCCTCCCCGCCGGCGCGGGCGCGCTGTCTCCGACCGACTTTCGCCGTCTGGCGCCCGGCTGGCTGGACCTGCCCCGACCCGCTGACGACGGCCCGTCGTGACCGGCGCACGGGGTCCCACCTCGGCCGGGGACCCGAGACCGGGCGGGGGTGGCCGCGCGCACGGCACTGGATAGGCTTGGCCCGTGACCGATGCCCGGCAGGAGCGAGGAAACCCCCAGGCGCTGCGGGCCCTGCGGCTCATCGCCCTGTTCGGCGGGTTGTCGGCGATGGTGGCGACATTCATGTTCCTGCGCGACGGTCAGATCGTCACCGGCCTCCTGACATGTGCGGCGGCCACGGCGCTCATGGCCGTCGGCGTCCGCGGCCTCGTCGGTCGCTGACCCGAGACCTGCGCGGACCGGGCCGATGGCGAAGGGATTCGAGCGGGGCGGGACCCCGGCCACGGCCGCCCTGGAACGGGCCGGGATCGCGTTCACGACCCATGCCTATGTCCACGACCCGCTGGCCACGTCATACGGACTCGAGGCCTCCGACGCGCTCGGACTGCCGGCGGCGCAGGTGTTCAAGACCCTCCTCGTCGATCTCGACGACGGACCGGCCCGGGTCGCCGTCGCGATCGTCCCCGTCGACCGCAGTCTCGACCTCAAGGCGCTCGCCGCCGCCCTGGTTGCCAAGCGGGCCCGGATGGCGGCGGCCGACGAGGCCGCGCGGCTGACCGGTTATGTCGTCGGCGGGATCTCGCCGATCGGCCAGAAGCGGGTCCTGCCGACCGTGCTCGACGCGAGCGCGTCGGCATACGACCGGATCTATGTCTCGGGCGGGCGGCGGGGCTTCGACGTCGGACTCGCGCCGGCGGACCTGCTCGCGGTCACCGCCGGGACGTCAGCCGCGATCGCCCGTTGAACGGACCGCGTCACTCCCAGGGAGTCGACAGGACGATCGTCGTGTGGGTGGAGACGGCGGCGGTCGCCCGGATCCGCCCGAGGAGTTCCTCGAGCGCCGCGGGCGTGGCGACCCGGACCTTGAGCAGGTAGTTCGCATCGCCGGCGACCGAGTAGCAGGCCTCGACCTCGGGCACCGCGTGAAGGCGGTCGGGAATGTCGTCCGGGGCGGACTGATCGAACGGGGTGATCGCGACGAAGGCGGTCAACGGAATCCCGAGCGACTCGTGATCGACGCGCGCGGTGTAGCCGCGGATGGCCCGCCGCTCCTCGAGCCGGCGCACGCGCTGGTGGACCGCGGACGTCGACAACCCGACCGCCTTGCCGAGGTCGGTGTAACTCATGCGCCCGTCCTTGCGCAGCAAGGTGACCAGCGCGCGGTCGACGTCTTCCACGGTGCACACCATACGGCCCGGGCGCCGTTTCGGCAGGAGATGCGAGCGTCGATGCGCCGCCGCGACGCAGTTCCTCGCGTCCGGGCGGGCGAGGCGGCGTCTACGATGCGCCCATGACCGCGCCGCGCCTGATGCTCCTCGACTCGGCCAGCCTGTATTTCCGGGCGTTCTTCGGCGTCCCGGACGACCGACCGCATCCGGACGCGACGCCGGTCAACGCGGTGCGCGGCTTCCTCGACTTCATCGCCACCCTCGTGCGCGACCACCGGCCGACGCATCTCGTCGCGTGCTGGGACAACGACTGGCGGCCGCAGTTCCGGGTCGAGGCGATCCCGAGCTACAAGACGCACCGGGTCGCGGCGAGTTCCGAGGTCGTCGAAGAGGAGGTGCCGGACGCGCTCGCGGTCCAGGTGCCGATCATCGAGGAGGCCCTCGCCGCACTCGGGATCTGCCGGCTGGGGGCGGATGGTTTCGAGGCCGACGACGCGATCGGGACCCTCGTCGCCCGCTTCCACGGCCGTATGCCGATCGACGTCGTCACCGGGGACCGGGACCTCTTCCAGCTCGTCGACGACGCGGCCGGGGTGCGGGTGCTCTACACGGCGCGCGGCGGAGTCCGCTCCCCCGACGTCGTCGACCAGGCCTTTCTCGCCGAGAGATACGGCGTCGCCACGGGCGAGCAGTATGCCGACATGGCCGTCCTGCGCGGCGACACCAGCGACGGCCTGCCGGGCGTGGCCGGGATCGGTGAGAAGACAGCGGCGAAGCTGATCACGGCATACGGCACCCTCGTGGGGTTGCGCGCGGCGATCGACGGTGGCGATCCGGCGATCAAGGGGGCGCAGCGGCGCAATCTCGAGGCCGGGGCGGCGTATCTCGACGTGGGCCCGCTCGTCGTGCGGGTCGCATTGGACGCGCCGGTGCCGGACATCGACCCTGTCCTGCCGACCCGGATCGCCGACCTGAGCGCGATGTCGCGCCTGGCCGCCGACCACGGCCTCGCCAACCCGATCACCCGAGTCGTCGACGCACTCGGGATCGGCTGACGGGCTCGACGCCCGTTCCCGCGGAGGTCGCCGGTCCCGACCGGGATGCCCACCACCCGAACCCGCCCAACTCTCGACGGGGGATATCTGACCCCTCGACCGGGGATATCTGACCTCTCGACCGGGGATATCCGACCCCTCGACGGGGGGAGGGGGGGTGGCGTGGCACGCTGGGGCGGTGGCTGAGCTCAACTGGCGCCC
>JBDIAJ010000089.1:0-17115 GCA_039812345.1 Nostocoides sp.
GATGGGCCTGGCGGGAGCGACGGCGCGCAGCGCCCGGATCGGATGGGGGCCGAGCCCGGCCCCGCCCCCGACCCGGCGGTCGCCGAGTCCGATGAGCGGGTTGGGGACGGGGCCGGGGCGAGGCTGGATGGGTCTGGCGGGAGCGACGGCGCGCAGCGCCCGGATCGGATGGGGGCCGAGCCTGGCCCCGCCCCCGACACGGCGGTCGCCGAGTGTGATGAGCGGGTTGGGGACGGGGCCGGGGCGAGGCTGGATGGGCCTGGCGGGAGCGACGGCGCGCAGCGCCCGGATCGGATGGGGGCCGAGCCCGGCCCCGCCCCCGACCCGGCCGACCACACCCCGACCGATGACACCACGACCGACCAGGAGAGCGGCGTATGACGCAGATCGCCACCGCGGCCACCGCGCCACCCGCGGTCCCCACCCGGGCGAGCGCCGCCCAGACCCGCGCCGCGGCCCGCCGCCACTTCTTCACCGGCACCCCCGGCCGGATGCGGATCAACGCGATCGTCGCGTCGGTGCTCGCCCTCGCCTTCGGCCTGACCGGGTTCTTCGCCCTCCGCGACCTCGACGGGTCGATCAACCGCGCGAGCGCCAACACCGAGCAGGTCGTCCGGGTCCAGCAGATCTACACCGACCTGCTGCGCGCCGACGCGGCGACGACGAATGGCTTCCTCCAGGGTGGTCTCGAGCCGGCCGAGCTGCGTCAGACGTATGACGAGGCGATCGCCCGCGTCGCGACCGATATCGCCGACGCGGCCAACGCTCAGCCCGCCGACGGTAAGGCCCTCGCCGCCCTCAACGACAAGCTCGGCTTCTACACCAACTATGTCGCCCAGGCCCGGACCTACAACCGGCAGACCCTGCCGGTCGGCGCGCAGTACCTCACCGTCGCCAGCGGCCAGCTGCGCAGCGACATCCTCCCGATCGTCGCCAACCTCACGACGGCCAACCAGACCCGCGCCGAGACCGAACTCGGCGCCGGAACGGTCGCCATCGTGGCGCTCGTCGTCGGCCTGCTCACGCTGGCGATCCTCGCCTATATCGCATGGTGGCTCGCCCACCGCACGCACCGGATCCTCAACGTCCCCCTCACGGCGGCCATCGTCCTCGTCGCCGTCGGGCTCGGGCTCATCGTCACCGCCATGATCAGCGCCACCTCGACGATGAGCTCGGTGAAGAAGGGCGACTTCACCTCCGCCGTCCAACTCGCGGCGGCGCGGGGCGCGGCATACGACGCGAAGTCCAACGAGAGCCTCACCCTCGTGCGCCGCGGATCCGGGGCGGACAACCAGAAGGCCTACGTCGCCGCGGTCGCCGCGGCCCGATCGGACCTCGACAAGGCCGGATTCGCGGCGGGGGCCTCGCCCGACCTGACGGCGAAGCTCGCGGCATACGACAGCGCGCACACCAAGATCCGCGCGCTCGACGACGGCGGCGACTGGAACCAGGCCGTCGCCGACGCGACGACGACCAAGGCCGGGAGCGCCAACGCGCTCTTCAGCGCCTTCGACACCAGTTCCTCCGGCATCCTCGACGAGAAGGTCAAGGGCGCCGTCGACGCCCTCGGCCGGCTCGAGCGGCCGCTCTTCCCCTGGCTCGTCGGCCTCGCCGGCGTCCTCGCGGCCCTCGCGGCGTCGCGATCGATGACCCGGCGGATCGAGGAGTACCGATGAGCCGCACCCTGCGCGCCCTCGCCGTCGCGCTCGTCTCGACGGGCGCCCTCGTCGCCTGCGCCGGCGGTCAGTATGCCGACACGCCCCTCCCCACGGCCGCGTCCGCCTCCGCCCCCGCCGGATCGTCGTCATCGACGTCCTCCGCCCCGGCGTGCGACCCGACGACGGCGACCGAGAGCTACCGGCCGCTCTCCAGCATCCCGTCCAGTTCGTCGATCACCGACGCCGGGATGCGCAAGATCCTCGACCGCGGCCGGCTCATCGTGGGGGTGTCCGCCGACACCTACCTCCTCGGGGCCCGCGACCCGCTGACCAACACCATCGAGGGCTTCGACATCGACATCGCCAAGACGATCGCCAAGCAGCTCTTCGGGGACGAGAACAAGGTCACGTGGCGGGTCATCACGGCTGCCGACCGCATCCCGCTCCTGCAGAGCGGCGAGGTCGATCTGGTGGCCCGCAACATGACGATGACCTGCGACCGCTGGCAGCAGATCGCGTTCTCCAGTGAGTACTACCACGCGGGCCAGAAGGTCCTGGTCTCCCGTGGCTCGTCCGCCAAGACCCTCGAGGATCTCAAGGGCCAGCGGGTCTGCGCACCGACCAAGACGACGAGCCTGACCAAGCTCCAATCCGTGGCCGGCGTCGACGTCGTCACCGCCGACAACCACACCGGCTGCCTGGTGAAGTTCCAACAGGGTCAGGCCGATGCGATCACCGGCGACGACACCGTGCTCGCCGGGCTCGCCGCCCAGGATCCGTATGCCGTGGTGACCGACGCCCCCGCCATCACCGACGAGCCCTACGGCCTCGGCATCAACAGCGACGACGTCTATTTCGTCCGCTATGTCAACGCCGTCCTGGCCCAGGTCCGCAGCGACGGGGAGTGGAAGCAGATCTACAACACCTGGCTCGCCCCGCGCCTCGGCAAGGCCCCGAACCCGCCGACCCCGAACTACGGTCGCGGATGAGCCTCGACCTCGGCCTGACGACCGGACCGTCCGGCGGCGCCCCCCGCGCCCCCGGACGGCTCGGCGTGCCGGTGACGGCGGCCGAGGCCCTGCGCTATCTCACCGACCTCGGACTGTGGATCGATGACCGGCGCAAGCAACTCGACGCGATCGACCAGGCCGCCCTCAACGCCCCCAACCAGACCGACCGCGACGCCCTGACCCACGACATGACCGTCTCGATGGCGCTGTGGAAGGCGATCTCCGACCGCTACGAACTGCTCCGGGTCACCTTCGACTCCGGCCGGGTGGGCGCGGTCCAGGCCGAGCAGCTCTCGACGCTCATCTGGGGCCGGCTCGACGTGACCCCGGGCGCCGGGGGCGTCGCCGCCCGCTCGCGCACCCCCGGAGCCGCCGACGGTGCCCTCGCCGTCTCCCTTCCCGAGGCGTGCCGGCTCTCCGACGCGATGACCTCCTCCCTGCGGGCCCGGCTCGCCCTCGAGCCGAGCGGCCTCGACATCGGCATCCGGGTCAAGGCGATCCGCGAGGGGATCGAGCGGATCCGCGACCAGATCACCCTGACCCCCGCCGGGACCCTTCGGGACCAGGCCGCCCGCGACCTCGTCGGCTACGAGCAGCGGCTCTTCGACGTCACCGAGCGGGCCAAGCGCGGCGCCGATGTCGGAGGGTTCCTCGGCCCGCTCGAGATCGACGTCGCCGCCAAGGAACGCGACCTCATCGTCGCCGCCTCGCGCCGGCACGATGACGAACGCGACGCGGCGACCGCGCACACGCTGATGACCGAACTCGCGGCGCGGGGGGACGCCATACGGACGATGCAGGCGCAGTGTCTGGATCTGGTGACGCCGGCGCCGCGGCTGGCCGTCCCCGACGTCCGGTCCCTGGGGGCGGTCCCCGACGACCCGGCCGCCGTCGACGCGCTCCTCCAGCGGCTCGCCCTCGTCGGGCGGGCCCTCGACCAGGCCCACGAGACGTATGCCCGGGCCCTCGCCGAACGCGACGAACTCGTCGGGCTCATGGGCGCCCTCGACGCCCAGGCCAGCGCGTCACCCGAGATCACCCCCGACGAGCGGGCCGACCTCGCCCCGCTCAAGGCGCAGCTCGAGACGGCCCTCGCCGCCAAGCCGACGCCGCTCGTGCGCGCCCGGGCGCTGATGGCGGCATACCAGAGCTATCTCCAGGCCGTGACCCGAAAGGCCCTCTGACATGAGCGATCCCAACGCCTGCGGGCAGCCCGGGTGCACCGGAACCGTCGTCGACGGCTACTGCGACGTCTGCGGTATGCCGGGTGCTCCCGGCACCGGGACCACGTCGGCGACGCCCCCGGCCGTCGCGACCTCCGCCACGCCTCCGCCGTCGAAGGGCGCCGCCGGGTCGGCGACGATGCCAGCGCCGCCCCCGCGGCCGAAGACGCCCCCGGCCCCCGCGCCGGCGCCGTCCGGCCCGATCGGGGTCTCCGGGTCCCCGTGCAAGCAGCCCGGGTGCTCGGGGAGGATCGTCGACGGCTACTGCGACGTCTGCGGCACGCCGGAGGGTGGGCCGGTCGGCGGCGAGACGCCGATGGGGGGCGCGGGGTCCGCCGTGTCGCGGGTCTCGAGCCGGCTCGAGGCGACCGCGCTCGGCTCGGAGCGGGCGAAGTCGGGTGGCACCGTCTCGACCCGCCGGGTGTCCAGCGAGTCGCGGCGGATGCGCACCGCGCGGATCGGCGCCGGGGTGACCTCGGTGCCGCCCGTCCCGGAGATCGACGCGGCGTCCGCGGTCCTGCGCAACCCGGTCGTCCCGGAGGACAAGCGGTTCTGCCCCAAGTGCGGTGAGCCGGTCGGCCGCGGCCGGGACGGGCAGCCGGGGCGGACCTCCGGCTTCTGCGCGAATTGCCGCACCCAGTTCGACTTCAGCCCGAAGCTCAAGCCGGGCGATCTCGTCGCCGGGCAGTACGAGGTCGCCGGCTGCCTCGCCCATGGTGGCCTCGGGTGGATCTATCTCGCCCGCGACCGGAACGTCTCCAATCGGTGGGTCGTCCTCAAGGGACTGCTCAACTCCGGTGACCCCGACGCGCTCGCCGCGGCCCTGGCCGAGCAGCGCTTCCTCGCCCAGGTCAGCCATCCCAATATCGTCGAGATCTACAACTTCGTCTCGCACAACAACGACGGCTACATCGTCATGGAGTACGTCGGCGGCACCTCGCTGAAGTCCCTGCTCAAGCAGCGGATGAAGGCGGCCGGGACCTATGACCCGATCCCGGTGGACCAGGCGCTCGCCTACGTCATCGAGATCCTCCCGGCCTTCCAGTACCTCCACGATCTCGGTCTCGTCTACTGCGACTTCAAGCCCGACAACATCATCCAGATCGGCGACGAGGTCCGGCTCATCGACCTCGGCGGGGTCCGCCGGATCGACGACGAGGACTCGGCGATCTTCGGGACCGTCGGCTATCAGGCGCCCGAGGTCGCCGAGCAGGGCTGCACCGTCGCCTCGGACATCTACACGATCGGCCGCACCCTCGTCGTCCTGACGATGGAGTTCCGCGGCTACCAGACGACCTATGTCAAGTCGCTCCCACCGCCGGAGCAGGTCGAGATCTTCCGCCGCTACGACTCGTTCTATCGGCTCCTGCTCAAGGCGTGTGCCCCGTCGCCGGACGACCGGTTCGTCTCGGCCGACGA
The DNA here is from genome assembly GCA_039812345.1 of Nostocoides sp. Classification (GTDB taxonomy): domain Bacteria; phylum Actinomycetota; class Actinomycetes; order Actinomycetales; family Dermatophilaceae; genus Nostocoides_A. The sequence continues at coordinate 5,311 of JBDIAJ010000089.1, forward strand.
GATGCGGGTTCAGATGCTCGGGGTCCTGCGCGAGGTCGTCGCCCAGGACCGGGGGATCGGGGCGGCGCAGACATCGGCGGCGTCGCTGCTGTTCGAGCCGCCGCCCGCCGGCGACGCGCAGATGACCTGGGAGGACCTGCCGAGGCTGCGCCGGGACACCGGCGACCCGCACGCCGGGTGGCTCCAGACCATCGACTCGATGCCGCCGGTCGAGCGGCTCCAGGCCCTGGACCGGGCGCCCGGGTTCTCCGCCGAGGTCCGGCTCGCCCAGGCCCGCGCCGCGCTGGAGTCGCAGACCTGGCCGCTGCTCGACCAGGTCGTCGGCCAGTTGCTCGCCGAGGACCCGTGGGAGTGGCGCGCGGTGTGGATGTCCGGGCTCGGGGCGCTGGCCCGCAACGACCCGCAGTCGGCGCAGAGCTCCTTCAACGCCGTCTATGGCCAGGTCCCGGGCGAACTCGCCCCCAAGCTCGGCCTGGCCCTCGCCTGCGAACTGTCCGGGAATCCCGACATCGCCGAGCAGATGTATGCCGTGTGCGCCCGCACGGACGCCGCCTACGTCCCGCAGGCGGCCTTCGGGCTGGCCCGGTTGCGGGAGGCGCGCGACGACCTCGACGGGATCCAGCAGGCGCTGACCCTGGTCCCGCCCGGGTCGAGCGCATATCCGCTCGCCCGCCAGCACTGGGCCGAGGCGCTCGTCTCGAAACCGCGGGGCCTCGGCGACCTCGCCGCCAGCCTCGACACGATGGGCAGCGCGGGGTTCAGCCCGCGGCGCCGCGCCGAGATCACCGTCGACGCCTACCGGTCCGCGCTGACCCGAGTGACCAAGGGCGGGCCGAAGCCGGGCGAGAAGGTCGGCGGCTTCCCGGCGACCGCGGAGGGCATGAAGGCCGGCCTCGAGTCGGCCCTGCGCCAGCTCGCCGCCAACACCGACAACCCGATCGAACGCCTGCGTCTGGTGGACGAGGCGAACGGCATACGACCCTGGAGCCTGGTGTGACCGCGCGACCCGACCCTCGACGGACACCCCGATCGGCCCGGCCGGGCCGGCGGGCGGAGCGCGCGCTGGGAGGCCCGCGGTGAGCGATCTCCTCTGCTCCTCGTGCGGGGCGAGCAACCCCGCCGGCGCTCAGTTCTGTGAGGCGTGCGGTCACGACCTCGCCGGTATGCCGACCGCTCCCGCCGCGAACGCCGCCCCTGCCCCCGCACCCGGGGCATCGGGGGCACCCCGGGCGGAGGATTCGGCATACGGCGACCCGACGCGGCTGACCCCGCCGGTCAAGACGGCGGTGCCGCCGCACCTGCCCGGGGAGGGCCCGGGACCCGGCGGTCCGGCCCCGGTCAGCCACGCCAATGTCGACCCGTCCGCGCTCCCCGCGCCCGCCCCGCCGGCCACGCCGCTCCCGCCGGTCGCCGGGGAGGAGTCCCCGCTCGACATCGGGTGGACGGGTGTCGTCCCGGGCGCGCGCAGCGCCTACGAGCAGGCCCCCGTGATCGCCCCCACCTGCCCGTCCTGCGGCCAGGGGCGCTATCTCGACGGCTACTGCGACCACTGCGGCGCCAAGGAACCCGACCCGCGCGACCACCTCCAGGAGGCCCCGGCCACCTGGGTGGGCGGTGTCAGCGACATCGGTCGGCGGCATACGCGCAACGAGGACGCCCTCGCGCTCGCCGCGGAGGCGACCCCGGGCACCCGCGCGGTCCTCGTCGTCTGCGACGGCGTCTCCAACACGACCGACTCCCACATCGCAAGCCTGGCCGGCGCCCGGGCGGCGCGCGGGGTCCTCGACCAGCCGCTCGCGACCGGGGTCGGCACGCCGGAGGCGACCCGCGCCGCGGCCGTCCGTCGCCTCGGCGAGGCGGTCCAGGCGGCCAATGCGGCCGTCATCGCGACCGTCACCGACCGCGCCGACCCGACCCCGCCGTCGTGCACATTCACCGGCGCGGTCGTCACCGGCCGCACCGCGGTCGTCGGCAATGTCGGCGACTCCCGGATCTACTGGCTCCCCGACGGCACCGGCGGCGCCGTCCAGCTCTCCCGCGACGACTCGTATGCCGCGGACCGGATCGCCGCCGGCGTCGAGCGCAAGGAGGCCGAGACCGGGCCCATGGCCCACTCGATCACCCGATGGCTGGGGATCGACGCGCCCGACGACCTGACTCCGCACACCCAGGAGGTCGCCCTCGACGTGGCCGGCTGGCTCCTGCTGTGCAGCGACGGGCTGTGGAACTACTGTTCGGCGGCGGAGGACCTCCAGGCGCTCGTCGCCCGCCTCACTGGCGAGGGGCGGGGCGGTTCGCCGAGCGACTTGGCCAGCGCACTGGTGGATTTCGCCAATAATGCGGGGGGAGCAGACAACATCACCGTCGCGCTCGCGCGGGTGGATTCGGCATCGACAGAAGGGGATGGCGCCCATGGCTGACTTCGTGGCCGAGGCCTTCCAGAACGAGTTCCTGGCCGACGGGGCCACGGATGTCCACGCGATCGTCCGGATCACGGCGTCCGGGGCTTCCGGCGCCGTCGCCGACACGAGCGCCCCCGGCGGCGTCGAGGTCATCATCGTCGACACCTCCGGGTCGATGGGGGCGCGCGGCATCGAGCAGGGGACACTGGCGGCGACCGCCGCGTTGCAGGAGATCACCGACGGGACCCTGTTCGCGATCATCGCCGGCAATCACCTGGCCTGGCAGGTCTATCCGCAGGCCCCCGTCCCCGGCCTGGCCGTCATGAACGCCCAGAACCGGGTGGCGGCGATGCAGGCGGTGCGCGGGTTCCGGGCCGACGGCGGGACGGCGATGGGCCAGTGGCTGCTCGCCGCGCGCCAGGTCTTCGAGACCGCCCCGCCCAACCTGCGCCGACACGCGATCCTCCTGACCGACGGTGCCAACGAGCACGAGACCCCCGACCAGTTGACCTGGGCGATCAACTCGTGTGTCGGGGTCTTCCAGGCCGACTGCCGCGGGGTCGGCGACCGGTGGCAGGTCGACGAGGTCCGCCGGATCGCGTCGGCGCTGCTCGGCACCGTCGACCTCATCCCGCGGCCGGAGCAGATGGCGCAGGAGTTCCAGGCGCTCATGCGGACCTCGATGTCCCGCGGCGTCGCCAACGCCGAGCTGCGGGTCTGGGCGCCGCAGGGCGCGCAGGTGCTCTTCGTCAAGCAGGTCTCGCCCAACCTCGAGGACCTGACGACGCGGCGCCGCGAGGTCAACCCGCTCACCGGCGGCTATCCGACCGGTGCCTGGTCGGACGAGGACCGGGACTACCACGTCGCCGTCCGCCTCCCGGCCAAGACCGTCGGGCAGGAGCAGTTGGCCGCCCGGGTCCAGCTCTCGGTCGGGGATGAGGTCAAGGCGCAGGCGCTGGTCAAGGCCAAGTGGTCCAATGACGACGCGCTGACCGCGCGGATCAACCCGCAGGTCGCGCAGTACACCGGGCAGGCCGAACTCGCCGCCGCGATCCAGGATGGCCTGGCCGCCAAGGCCGCCGGCCGCGACGCCGAGGCGACCTCCAAGCTCGGCCGGGCCGTCCAGCTCGCCAACGAGGCGGGCAACGACGAGATGACCTCACGGTTGAAGAAGGTCGTCGAGATCGACAACGCCGAGACCGGCACGGTGCGGCTGAAGAAACAGGTGGAGAAGCTGGACGAGATGGCCCTCGACACCGCGTCGACCAAGACCACCCGGGTGCGCAAGTGAGCGCCGTCTGCCCCAACGGGCACACCTCGGAGTCCACGGACTACTGCGACGTGTGCGGGTCGCCCATCCCCGCGGGCGCCGTCACGCCGGGCACCGGGGCCCAGCCCGCGGCGCCGGCGGGGAGCGGGAACTCGCTCGACCTCCCGCCGGTCGGTGGCGCGGCCGCACCAGCGGCGCCGGCACCGTCCGGGCCCAAGGAGTGTCCGAACTGTTCGACCCCGAACTCCCCCGACAGCCTGTTCTGCGAGGCGTGTGGCTACGACTTCACGACCGGGGCCCTGCCCGCCGGGGCGGGCCAGGCCGCGGCCCCGGAGGCGGCCGCCGACCCGGCGGCCGGTGCCGCCGCGGAGGCACCCGAGGGCGGGACGGCAGCGTCGGCCCCGGAGACGCCGGCGGTCGGTGAGGCGGTCCCGAGCGGGGGAAGCGGCATACCGCCGCGGATCCCGTTCCAATGGGTCGCCGAGGTGTGGATCGACCCGGACTGGTATGCCGATCAGCAGGCCACCGACCCCCTCCCGTCCGCGGGGCTGCCGGTCGTGGTCCCGCTGCGGATCGCCAGCGCGCTCATCGGGCGGGTGTCCTCGAGCCGCAACATCGTCCCCGACATCGACTGCAGCGCCGACCCCGGCGTCTCGCGCCGGCACGCCCAGCTGACGACCGACGGGTCCCGGTGGTTCGTCGAGGACCTCCAGTCCTCCAATGGCACGTATGTCGGTCCCGCGTCCGGGCCGCTGCCCGACGACCCGATCCCCGTCGGTCCCAAGACCGAGGTCGGCGACAACCGGATCTATGTCGGGGCGTGGACGCGGATCGTCGTCCGGCGGGCCACCGACGAGGAGATCGCGGTCGGGTGAGCGCGGCTTTGACCTTCCTCGTCGTCGAACACGAGGACGCGTGCCCGCCGGCGTGGTTGGGACAGTGGTGGGCCGAGCGGGGGGTTCGCCTGCGGCGAGTGTCGGCGCATCGGCATACGGACGAGGCGCGGGTCCCGGAGTGCATCGGTGACGCGGACGCGCTCGTCGTCCTCGGCGGGGAGGCGGGGGCCAACGACGACGCCGACTACCCGTGGCTGCCGGCGACCCGGGCGCTGATCGCGCGGACGGTCGCCGACGGTCGGCCCTTCCTCGGCGTCTGTCTCGGCCACCAGCTCGCGTCGGTCGCGCTCGGGGGCGCGGCCGGGCGCAACCCGAGCGGGCACTCGACCGGCCTGACGCCGGTCGCTTTGACCGATGCCGGGCGCGTCGACCCGCTGCTGGGAGGCTTCGACGGGGCGCGGACCGTCCAGTGGAACAACGACATCGCCCTCGCCCTCCCGCCCGGTGCGGTCGTGCTCGCCACCGCGCCGGACGGGAGTCCGCAGGCGGTGCGGTTCGCGTCGCGGGCGTATGGCGTGCAGTTCCACCCCGAGGTCTCGCCCGAGGTGTTCGACGGGTGGACCGTCGAGAAGCCGTCCGCGGCCGAGGCGCTCGGTCACGGGATCGATCTGGCGGCGGCGTCCGCGGCCGTGCACGCCGCCGAGGCGGAGCTGCGGCGAACGTGGAAACCGTTGGCGGACAAGTTCGTCGAGCTCGTGGCGGGGCCGGTGCCGGCGATTCCCGCGGAGGCGGTGGGGCGCTGAACGCCCGCGCCCCGGGTGGGCGACCTAGGCTCGGTTGATGGAGTTCGACCGCCCGGCACCCCGGCTCGCGGTCGCCGCGAGCCTGGCCGCGGTGGCGGTGTTCGGGGTGGGCGGCTGGCTCGCGGCCGGTCTCCAACCCGCCGGGTATGCCGCGTCGCGCGCCTCGTTGACGGTGCTCACCGCGCCCGGGACGCCGCACCGGTGGGTGGCGGTTGGCCTCTTCGTGGTGACCGGGCTGCTGGTGGCGGTCGTCGGGCGGACGCTGCCCGGCCGGTCGCGCGCGTCGAGCCTCGCGCTCGTCGTCGCCGGGGTCGCGCTGGTGCTCGTCGGGATCCTGCCCCGCGGGTCGGGGGTCGGCTGGTCGGTGTCCCAGGCGGGCCTGGCGATCCTCGCCGCGGCCGGATTGGCGCTGTGGCCGGCGCTCGGTGAGCGGCCGGGTGGCGGGCGCGGGCCGGCGCTCGGGGAACGGCCGGGGCCGTCGGTGGTGGGGCGCAGCGTGAGCGGGGTGCTCGTCGGGCTGGCGAGCGGGGCGGGGTTCGCGGTGGGGGGCGGCGCGGCATACGGCATCCTCGAGCGGGTCTTCGTCCTCGCCGCGCTCGGGTGCCTGGCGGCCGAGGCGATCCGCCAGTGGTGGCGGGCGGGGCGCCGCCTGGGGTCGGTGCGCGCCCGGGAAGCGGCGGCGCTCGCGCTCGTCGCGGGCTGGTGCCTGGCCGCCGGCGTGGTGACGACGGTGGTGTGGCCGGTGACGACGTCGACGACGAACTTCCAGGCGCGGGTGTCGCTCTCGCCCGATCCGCGGGACTCGGGACGGGTCACCGTCGAGACGGTGCTCGGCGATGTGCGGATCGACTTCGCCGGCCTGGCGCCCGGACTGCGCGTGGTGCCGCAGGTCAAGGGGACGATCACCGAGACCGTCGCCGCGCGCGGGGCGTCGATCGAGGCGTTGAAGCCGACCGCCGCCGAGCAGCGGGCGGCGATCGAGGCGGCGGCGTGGGGGCTCGGCATACGGCTCGTCGGTGGGGCGAGTGTGGCCGCGCTGATCGCCGTCGCCGTCGGCGCGCTGTGGCGGCGGCAGCGGCCGGGGCCGCGGACGATCGCCGTCGCGCTCGGGGGGATCGTCCTCGCCATTGGTGGTGTGGGTGGGGGCGCCGCGGCGACGTACCGGTCGGCCACCCCGACGCAGATCCACGCGACCGGGCTGCTCGGCGTCGTCAAGGACAACGTGGGCCTCTTCGACGACGTCGCGGCGAGATCGGCCCAGGTCACGCCCTACCTGCGCAACCTCGTCGCGCTGAGTGCCGCGCTGCAGGAGCGCTATCAGCCCCAGGAGATCGCGTCCGGGCGGGTCCTGCGCGTCCTTCTCGTCTCCGACATCCACGCGGCCGACTTCTATCCGCTGATGAAGTCGATCATCGAGAGCGAGGACGTCGATCTCGTGATCGACGCCGGTGACCTGGTCAACTTCGGCACCGAGCAGGAGGGCGTGGTGTCGGGGATCTATGCCGGGATCGCGTCGCTCGGCGTGCCCTACCTGTTCGTTCGGGGCAATCACGACGCGACGTCGCCGACCGACACCGCCGTGCTGGACCGACTCGCTCGGATCCCCAATGTCATTCTGCTACAGCCGAACTCCTCGGTGTATGACGAGGTGACCGTCGCCGGGATCAGCATCGCGGGGTTCAACGACGCGCGCTACTACGGCGACAGCGGGACCGGGTCGGTGGAGAAGTCCCAGCCGCCGAAGCGGCGCTGGATGGCGGCGTTCGCCCAGCGGCCGGCCGTGGATGTCGTGGTCTCGCACGAGCCGTGGGCGGTGGAGGGTATCCCGCGGGCGGGGGTGCTCATCAACGGGCACATGCACACGGCATACCGCGAGGGCAACCGGCTCCAGGCGGGGACGTTCACCGGCGGCGGTCCGCTCTCGCACTTCGTCGCCGGTCCGGGGAGCGAGGAGTTGGTGGGGCAGCCGTCCGCCTTCGATCTGCTCGACTTCGGCCCGACCTGCCGGCTGACGGCCGTCCGGCGCTACCGGTTCACCAATGTGATCGAGGGCCGCCCCGCCTTCGATGATGTCTCGCTCGTCAACGGTTCGGCGATCGACACTCGGCCGGTCGACCCGTTGCGGCGATGCTCGGGGGACGAGCCGCTGCAGATCGTCGCCGTGCCCGCACCGGTCGGGTCCGGGGCGGGGTGATGTGCGCCGACGGGTAGTGCCGCGCCGTGCCCCCGACGCGAATCGAACGCGTGACACCCGCTTTAGGAGAGCGGTGCTCTATCCCCTGAGCTACGAGGGCGGGGGCCGGTGTTGCCGGCCCGAGAAGTCTAGGCGAGGCTCACAGCAGGTCGTATGCCCGATCGAGCAGGTCGCGCAGGGGGGCACCGGCATACGTGCCGGCCAGGTGCATGCGGATGGCGGCCCGGACCGCGCCGAGCGCGGCGTGCGCCTGCACGGCGATCGCGAACTCGGCGTCGACCGACCAGTCGTCGCCGGCGGCCGCCCGGGCACGGGCGACGATGGCCTCGACGATCACTCGGTCGGCGCGGGCATACATGCCGAGGAAGCGCAGGCCGACGGCCGGCTCGCGGAGGGTGAGTTCGCGGCGCATCGCCCAGCTCTCGGGGTCGCCCTCGAGCGCCTCCATCCGCACCAGGGCGATGGCGTGCACGACGTCACGCACCGACTCGTGCGCCGGCCGCGACGCGACCAGAGCCGTCAGGGCATCGAGGTCGCTCCCCCCGCCGGTGATCGCGTCGTCCTTGGTCGGGAAGTAGTTGAAGAAGGTGCGCGGCGAGACGCCGGCGCGCTCGGCGATCGCGTCGACGGTGAGTGCGTCGACCCCGCGCTCGTGCGCGAGTTCGAGCGCCGCGCTGTGGATCGCCTGGCGGGTCTCGCGCTTCTTGCGTTCGCGCAGACCGCACTCCGCGCCGTCGGCGACCACATCGGGAGCCGGTGCGAGCGTGGCGGGCGGGAGCGGCATACGACAAGAGTAACAGTGCATTCACTGCAAACTTGCAGGCTCTGCACATATGCCCCTAACCTTGGTGGGTGAGTAGTCCCGCCACCCCAGCCCCGGAGTTCCATCTCGACGCCGCCGGCCGGCGCATCTTCATCGGGCTGATGCTCGGGATGTTCGTCGCGTCGATCAGCCAGACGATCGTCGGGCCGGCGATGCCGCGGATCGTCGCCGAGCTCGGCGGCATGGACCACTACTCCTGGGTCGCCACGGCCGCCATGCTCGTCTCCGCGATCGTGGTGCCGATCGTCGGCAAGTTCTCCGACCTCTACGGCCGCCGGGGCTTCTATCTCGCCGGGCTCGCGGTCTTCATGATCGGCTCGCTGGTGTGCGGGCTGGCGCCGAACTTCTGGACGCTCGTCTCCGGCCGCGCCATCCAGGGCCTCGGCATGGGCACGGTGATGCCGTTGGCGCAGACCATCATCGGCGACATCATCCCGCCGCGACACCGGGGCAAGTACCAGGGGATCATGGGCGCCGTCTTCGGCGTGACCTCGGTGGCGGGGCCGCTCGCGGGTGGCTGGATCACCGACAACCTCGGCTGGCGCTGGCTCTTCTGGGCCTCGATTCCGTTCGGGCTGGTGGCGACCGGGGTCGTCTTCCGCTTCCTGCACATCCCGCATCAGCGCCGCGACGCGCGCATCGACGTGGCCGGTATCGCCACGCTGACGCCCGGCCTGGTCGCGATCCTGCTCGCCACGTCGTGGGGCGGCACGACCTATGCGTGGACCTCCGGCGTGATCCTCGGCCTGTATGCCGTGGGCGCCCTCCTCCTCGCCGCCTTCGTCGTCGCGGAGTCGCGCGCGGCCGAGCCGATCCTGCCGCTGCGGCTCTTCGGCAACTCGATCTTCACGCTGTCGAATGTCGCGGCCTTCGGCGTCGCGATGGTGATGTTCGGGGCGATCATCTACATCCCGGTCTTCGCCCAGGGCGTCATCGGCGTCAACGCGACCAACTCCGGCCTGATCCTGCTCCCGCTCATGCTGGGCCTGATCGTCTGCGGCGTGCTCGCCGGCCAGGTCATCACCCGCACCGGGCACTACAAGGAGATCATGCTCGCCGGCGTCGCGCTCATGGGTGTCGGCGTCTGGCTGCTCACCCGCCTGACGCACGCCGCCACGTCGGGCGAGTTGACGATCGCCATGGTCGTGCTCGGTGTCGGTCTCGGCCTGTGTCTGCAGCAGTTCACCCTGCTCGTCCAGAATGCCTCTGCCCGTGCGGATCTGGGCGTCGCCACGGCATCGGTGCAGTTCTTCCGCAATGTCGGATCGACCGTCGGGATCGCGGTCTTCGGCACCGTGATGACCAGCGGCCTGCACGCGGCGATCCTCGGCCACCTGCCGCCGGCCGCCGCGGCCAAGATGGCCGCCGCCGGCCAGGAGATCGGCGTCGGGTCGGTGCTCGACCCGGCAGCGATGAGCAAGCTGCCGCCGGCCGTGGCCGACGCCGTGCGCCAGGGGCTCGCCGAGCGGCTGCACGCGGTCTTCCTGCTCGGGCTGCCGATCCTCGCGCTCGTCTTCGTCGCGACGGCCTTCATCCGGTCGGTGCCGCTGCGTTCGACCAACCACGCCCCGGCCGCCGAGGAAGCCGGACACGAGGTGCTGGAGTCCCTGGCCACGGCGACCCCGCAATGCCTGCAGGACGAGGAGGAGGAGCGCCTGGCGTCCGTCCGGCGCGGCTGAGGCACGCCGCCCGCGGGGGGATCGGCATACGGCATCGGGTGGGGCGGCGGACCCGGCTCCCCCGCGGCCCGGACTCGAGGGGGCCGATAGTGTGCGCGCCATGAGTGCCATCGACGGGGTGAGCCAGATCTTCGACCCGCAGCGATGGGCGAGCATCCCCGGCTTCGAGGACCTGACCGACCTGACGTACCACCGCGCGCGCGAGCACGGCACGGTCCGCATCGCCTTCGATCGGCCCGATGTCCTCAACGCCTTCCGGCCGCACACGGTCGACGAACTGCTCCGGGTCCTCGAGCACGCGCGCACGTCGGCGGACGTCGGTTGCGTCCTGCTGACCGGCAACGGCCCGAGCGCCAAGAACGGCAAGTGGGCCTTCTGCACCGGTGGCGACCAGCGCATCCGGGGCCGGGCGGGCTATCAGTACGAGACCGAGCACGAGTCCACGTCCACCGGGTCGGCAGCGCCCAATCCGATCGACCAGGCCCGTCTCGGCCGACTGCACATCCTGGAGTGTCAGCGGCTGATCCGGTTCATGCCCAAGGTGGTCATCGCCCTGGTGAACGGCTGGGCGGCGGGCGGCGGCCACTCCCTCCACGTCGTCGCCGACCTGAGCCTCGCCAGCATCGAGCAGGCACGGTTCAAGCAGACCGATGCGGACGTCGGCTCCTTCGACGGCGGCTTCGGCTCGGCCTACCTCGCCCGGCAGGTCGGCCAGAAGTTCGCGCGCGAGATCTTCTTCCTCGGCCAGGAGTATTCCGCCGAGGACGGGGTGCGGATGGGCACGGTCAATCGCGCGGTCCCCCACGCCGACCTGGAGTCGACCGCCCTCGAGTGGGGCCGCCTGATCAATGGCAAGTCCCCGACCGCCCAACGGATGCTCAAGTACTCCTTCAACCTCATCGACGACGGCCTGGTCGGCCAGCAGCTCTTCGCCGGCGAGACCACCCGGCTGGCCTACATGACCGAGGAGGCGCAGGAAGGGCGCGACCAGTTCCTGGAGAAGCGCGCGCCCGACTGGTCCCCTTACCCCTGGTACTACTGATCGGGGGCCCCCCTCGCCGGAGCCCGCCGAGTGTGGGGTTTTCCGCCGAGACCGCGTGGTTGACACCCCACACTCGTACGTTTCCCCCACACTCGGCGAGGGGAGGGTGGGCATCAGGAGTGCGCACCGCCCGGCCGAGGGGGTCGGCCGGGCGGCGTCGGATTCGGTTGGGGCTCAGTCGTCCTGGGCGTCCTCGGAACCGTCGGCCTCGGTGTCCGCGGGTGCGTCCTGCACCTCAGCGTCCTGGGGGCCATCGGCGAGGATCCGATAGAGCGACCGGCGGGCGTCGTCGAGCACCCGGGCGGCGTCGGCGAGAGCGGCTGGGTCGCGGGTCGCGGCCACGGCTCGGGCGGCCATCGCGGTCTGCCCGAAAGCCTCCCACATCTGCCCGCCGGGGCGGCCACCCAGCGCCTCGCTGGCGTCAGCGGTCGCGGTCTCCCAGGGGCGAGGGGCGTCCTTGGCGTCGTCGACGGCGGCCCGCCCGGCCTCGGTCAGGGCGAATGCCTTGCGGCCGTCGGTCTCGGTCGCCTCGATCAGCCCCTCGTCCTCGAGTTGGGCGAGCGCGGGGTAGACCGCGCCGGGGCTGGGCCGCCAGACGCCGTTGGTCCGGACCGAGAGTTCCTCGATCACCTGGTAGCCGTTGCGCGGCTCCTCGGCGATGAGCAAGAGCGTGGCGAGCCGGACGTCACCGCGCGGGCGCCGCGGGCCACCGCGCCGACCGCCGCCGCGCGGCCCACGGCCACGCGGTCCGCCGAA
>JBDIAJ010000090.1:0-17094 GCA_039812345.1 Nostocoides sp.
TACGCCGTCTTCTCCACCCACGACGAGACGCGGTAGCCGCCGCCGAGCTGTTCCGCCTTCCAGGGGCGCAGCGGTTCGAGGCTGTGGGCGCTGATGATGTGCGGCATACCGCCGAGAAGGCTGGCGACGTGCCCACCGAAGTTCGCGTACCAGGTGTGCGAGTGCACCAGGTCGGCGCCCTCGGTCCCGGTGACCATCTCGAGGTCGACGCCGAGGGTCTGGATGGCCGCGTTGGCCCCGGCGAGCTCGGCCGGGTCGGGGTAGGCGAAGGTGTCCGCCTCGTCCCGCGGCGCCCCGAAACAGTGGACGCGAACGGTCATGTCTCCGCGTGCCCGCAGGGCCCGCACGAGTTCGGCGACATGGACGCCGGCGCCTCCGTAGATCGCCGGGGGATATTCCTTGCTGAGGATGTCGACGCGCATGGATGGAACGCTAGTGCGTGCGGCGCGAGCCTGCCAGGGCACCCCGGCGACGCCCTCGAATTTGATGTCCGGTACCGCTCGCCGAGAGAGCATGGCACCCACTAGGTTTCATGCCATGGCCAACAAGAAGGGAACGAAGGTCCTCGCGATCGTCCTCGCTGGGGGTGAAGGCAAGCGGCTCATGCCGCTCACGGCGGACCGGGCCAAACCGGCCGTCCCGTTCGGCGGCATCTACCGCCTGATCGACTTCGCGCTCAGCAACGTCGTCAACTCGGGCTACCGGCAGGTCGTCGTCCTCACCCAGTACAAGTCCCACAGCCTCGACCGGCACATCAGCAAGACGTGGCGGATGTCGACGATGCTCGGCAACTACGTCGCCCCGATCCCCGCCCAGCAGCGGATCGGCAAGCAGTGGTACCTCGGGTCGGCCGACGCGATCTACCAGTCGCTCAACACGATCAAGGACGAGAAGCCCGACATCGTCGTCGTCGTCGGCGCCGACCACGTCTATCGGATGGACTTCTCGCAGATGGTCGAGCAGCACATCGAGAAGGGCGCCGGGGTCACCGTCGCTGCCATCCGGCAGCCGATCAAGCTGGCGGACCAGTTCGGCGTCATCGAGGTCGACGATGCGGACCCGACCAAGATCGCCGCCTTCCGGGAGAAGCCGACCGACGCCAAGGGTCTGCCGGACGCGCCCGACGAGGTGCTCGCCTCGATGGGCAACTACGTCTTCGACGCCGACGTCCTCGTCGATGCGGTCACCAGGGACCACACCCTCGAGGGCAGTAGGCACGACATGGGCGGGGACATCGTCCCGAGCTTCGTCGGCCAGGGCGCCGGTTACGTCTACGACTTCAAGAAGAACGACGTCGACGGTTCGACCGATCGCGACCGGGGCTACTGGCGCGACGTGGGCACGCTCGACTCCTACTACGACGCGCACATGGACCTCGTCTCGATCCACCCGGTGTTCAACCTCTACAACTACGAGTGGCCGATCTACACGCATTACACCTCCTACCCGCCGGCGAAGTTCGTCCACGGTCACCACGGCCGCTTCGGCGAGGCCCTCAACAGTGCCGTCTCCCCCGGGGTCGTCATCTCCGGAGCCCGGGTGACCGGCTCGGTCATCGGCCCGGCCGTGCGGATCCACAGCTACACCGAGGTCAACGACTCGGTCGTCCTCGACGGCGTGACGATCGGACGCGGGTGCCAGGTCCGCAAGACGATCATCGACAAGGGCGCGGTCCTGCCCGAGGGCACGATGATCGGCTTCGACAAGGAGCACGACGAGGCCCGTGGTTTCACCGTCACCGAGTCGGGTCTGACCATCGTCGGCAAGGAGGCGCAGGTCGAGCGCTGACGGCGCGGGACACCCCCGCGGCTGCACGCCCGGCCCGCCGCCCTCAACTAGGCTGACCGAATGGCTCCCTCCGCCGCGCCGCCGCACCAGAGACTCCTGATCATCGGCGGCGCCGAGGACCGGCGCGGCCGGGCGAGCATCCTCAAGCGCTTCGTCCGGCTCGCCGGTGGGCGGAAGGCCCAGATCGTCATCATCCCGACCGCCTCGTCCTTCCAGGACGAGGTGGTCGCGGCATACGCCGAGGTGTTCACCCGGATCGGCATCGGCGGGTGGAGCAGCGTGAACCCGGCGACGAGACGTGACGCCGACGACCCGGCCGCGGTCGCGGCGATCGACGCGGCCACGGGCGTCTTCATGTCCGGCGGATCGCAGTTGCGGCTGAGTCAGGTCTTCGCGGGGACGGCGCTCGGCGAGGCCATCCTGCGGGCGCACCGGCGCGGCGCCGTCATCGCCGGCACCTCGGCCGGCGCGTCGATCATGAGCGAGTTCATGATCTCGCTCGGCGACGAGGGCATCACCCCGCGACAGCGGACGAGCCAGCTCAGCCAGGGACTCGGCCTGCTCGAGGGTGTCGTCATCGACCAGCACTTCGCCGAGCGCCAGCGCTATGGCCGGCTCATGTCGTTGATCGCCATGTCCCCCAACCTCATCGGCATCGGCATCGACGAGAACACGGCGCTCGAGGTCGTCGACGGGACCAGGGCCACCGTGCACGGTAAGGGTGGGGTGCACATCCTCGACTGTCGCGCCGCGATCACCGACGCCCCCGACGCCCGAACCGGTGCACCGCTGCTGGTGTCCAATGCCGTGGTCCACAGCCTGCCGGCAGGCGCTACCTTCGACCTCGAGAAACTCGTGCTCCTCGACTTCGTCGAGCGGCACCCGGATCCCGACATCACGTTGACCATCGCGCAGTCCAGCCGTCCCTAGCGACCACGCCGGCCGCTCCCGTCCCCCAGAAGTTCGGAGTCCAGATGAGCCAGGATCGTCCCACCCCGACCGGACCCGCCGCTCCCGAGCTGAGGATCGTCGAAGAGCGCGTCTATCGCGGCGGCAACATCTGGTCGTACGAGCCGGCCATCCACCTCACCGTGGATCTCGGTGTCCTGGAGGGCTATCCGACCGACCAGTTGCCCGGCTTCACCGACGCCCTGCTCGAACTTCTGCCCGGCGTCGCCGAGCATTCGTGCTCGCGCGGCCACGAGGGCGGCTTCGGCGAGCGCCTGCGGGAGGGCACCTGGCTCGGTCACGTCGCCGAGCACATCGCGCTGCAGCTGCAGCAGGAGGCCGGACACGACCAGCGCCGCGGCAAGACCCGGATGGTCAAGGGGCGCCCGGGTGTCTACAACGTCGTCTACGGGTATGCCGACGAGGGCGTCGGTCTGTCAGCGGGGCGGCTGTCGGTGCGGCTCATCAATCACCTGATCGCGCCCGAGGACGGCTTCGACTTCGCCGACGAACTCGACTACTTCCTCCGCCGCGCCGAACGCACCGCCTTCGGCCCGTCGACCCAGGCGATCATCGAGGAGGCGGTCAGCCGGGACATCCCCTATATCCGGCTCAACGCCGCTTCCCTGGTCCAACTCGGCCAGGGCGTGCACGCCCAACGGATCCGGGCGACGATGACGTCGAAGACCGGCGCTCTGGCCGTCGACATCGCCAGCGACAA
This sequence comes from Nostocoides sp., assembly GCA_039812345.1. Taxonomy (GTDB): domain Bacteria; phylum Actinomycetota; class Actinomycetes; order Actinomycetales; family Dermatophilaceae; genus Nostocoides_A. Next base: position 3,458 of record JBDIAJ010000090.1, read on the forward strand.
GGACATGACGACCAGGCTGCTCGGTTCGGCCGGCCTCCCGGTGCCGAAGCAGGAGACGGTGCGCACCGTCGACGGCGCGGTCGCCGCGGCGCGGCGGGTCGGGCATCCGGTCGTCGTCAAACCCCTCGACGGCAATCACGGCCGCGGCGTCGGGCTCAACCTGATGACCGACGACGAGGTCCGGTCGGCCTTCGCCGTGGCGATGGAGGAGTCGCGCGGCGGGTGGGTCATCGTCGAGTCGTTCATCACCGGCAAGGACTACCGCTGCCTCATCATCGGCGGCCGGATGCGGGCGATCGCCGAGCGCGTGCCCGCGCATGTGGTCGGTGATGGTCGGCATACGGTCGAGGAACTCGTCGCGACGACGAACGCCGACCCGCGGCGCGGCGTCGGGCACGAGAAGGTGCTCACCCGGATCAAGGTCGATGACGCGGCGATCGCCATCGTCCGCGAGCAGGGCTTCGGGATGGACGACGTTCCACCGGACGGTGAGATGGTCAAGCTCGCCCTGACCGGCAATATGTCGACGGGCGGGATCTCGATCGACCGGACCTTCGAGGCGCACCCCGACAACGTCGAGATCGCCGAGGAGGCGGCCCGGATGATCGGGCTCGACGTCGCCGGCATCGACTTCATCTGTCCCGACATCACCCAGCCGGTGCGCGAGACCGGCGGCGCCATCTGCGAGGTCAACGCGGCGCCCGGATTCCGGATGCACACGCACCCGACGATCGGCGAGCCGCAGTTCATCGCCAAGCCGGTCGTCGACCTGCTCTTCCCTCCGGGTGCCCCGTCGCGGGTGCCGATCATCGCCGTGACCGGCACCAACGGCAAGACGACGACCTCCCGGATGATCGCCCACATCTTCAAGGAGACCGGCAAGAAGGTCGGGATGACCTCGACCGACGGCGTCGTCATCGACGAGCGGCTCGTCATCAAGGCGGACGCGTCCGGCCCCCGCTCGGCCCGTATGGTGCTGCAGAACCCGCGCGTCGAACTCGCCGTGATGGAGGTGGCCCGGGGCGGCATCCTCCGGGAGGGTCTCGGATACGACCGCAACGACATCGCCGTGGTCACCAATATCGCGCCCGACCACCTCGGGATGCGGGGCATCGACACCCTCGAACAGCTGGCCGACGTCAAGGCGGTCATCGTCGAGGCGGTGCCGCGCAACGGATTCGCCGTGCTCAACGCCGATGACCCGCTCGTGCGGGCGATGCGCAACCGGTGCAGTGGGTCGGTCATCTGGTATTCGATCCAGCCGCCCGACAGCCCGGAGCGGGCGTTCATCGAGCGGCGGCTGCGGCGCGGTGGGAAGGCGCTCGTGCTCGAGCCGACGGATCGCGGCGACATGATCGTCATACGGGATGGTGCGCGCTCGATGCAGCTCGCCTGGACCCACCTCCTCCCCGCGACCTTCGGCGGGACGGCGATGTTCAACGTCGCCAACGCGATGGCCGCGGCGGGGGCCGCGTTCGCCTCCGGTGTCGGTCTGCACGAGATCCGGCAGGGGCTGCGGACGTTCACGACGAGCTACTATCTCTCGCCCGGCCGGATGAACCTCATCAACGTCCGCGGCGTCGAGGTGTTCGTCGACTACTGCCACAACGCTCCCGGCATGGAGGTCCTCGGACAGTTCGTCGACCGGTATGCCGACACCAAGGCGGTGACGTCGGAGTGGGGCAAGATCAGCCGGATCGGCATGATCGCCACCGCGGGCGACCGCCGCGATCAGGACCTGCGCGACCTCGGAGCAGCGGCGGCGAAGTTCTTCGACGTCATCGTCGTCCGCGAGGACGAACGCCTGCGCGGACGCGCCCCGGGCGAATCGGCGGCGTTGATCACCGAAGGGGCCAAGGCGGCGCAGGCGGCCGGTGGGGTGCGGGTCCGGCAGATCGAGACCGTGCTCGACGAGGTCTCCGCGGTGCGCCACTGCGTGGCCCGAGCCAACCCCGGCGACATCGTCGTCCTGTGCGTCGACCAGCACGCCAAGGTGGTCGCCGAACTGGAGACCATCACCCACGCCGCCCAGGCCGGCGCTCGCGCCACCGATCGCGCCGGCGACCCCGACTGGGAGTAGCCCTCAGCCGCCCGACGCGGGCGCCCATGTGTCGATCCGGACCGGACGACGCAGCGGGCGCACGCACGCTGGCGAGTGACCGGGGGTTTCGTCTGGCGTGAGCGTCATCCGTGATCGAGGGTGGCGGCATACCGAATCAGCGCGGAGCGGTAATGACGCGCGTCGTCGTCGGTGGCGCGGGCCAGGAGGGCGTCGATCAGGGCGGCGACCGCGCGGCCCGGAGCATCGAGGTCGAGGTCGGTCAGCGCGGCGAAGGCCGTGACGGCCGCGCTCTCGGGGCGCTCGTGTTCGAGGGCCCGAAGGATCTCCCGCGCCTCCGCGGGCCGGCCGAGTACGCGCAGGCTCGACGCGAGTTGGACACGCGCCCGGTGACGCTGCGGTTCGCGCAGGCCGAGGCTCAGCGCCCGCTCATAGAGCGGCACCGCTTCCGCCTCACGCCCCGCGGCGTCGTGCACCCCGGCGACCTCATAGACGATCCGCGCGTCCCCGGGAGCCTCGCGCAGCAGATCGGTCGCGGCCGCGTCCCGGTCGTCGCCGGTGAGTGTCCACAGGCGATCGAGGTCGGCCTCCCGCTCGTGTCTCCCCTGCGCGGCAACGACCTTGCGCCGTATGCCGTCCGCGTCGTCCGCCTGTCCACCCGCCTTCGCGATCCACTCCACGAGCTCACCGCGCTGCTCATGGGTCATGATGGCGAGCACGTCACCGTCCCCGGCATACGCCGCCAGAGCCGTCGCGGCGGCGAGTTCGTTGGGGTGCGCGTCCACCACCGCCAGGCCGGCCCGGGCCAGCCCGGCCCCGAAGTGCTCCTCGAACTCATCGGTCGCCCGGCCGCGCAGGTAGCGCTCCTTGTGCGCGATGACCACCTGGTCCGCGCCCTGTCCGGCGATCTCCCCGAGTGCCTCGAGGATGGCGTCGGTCCGGTCTCCCGCCGTGCCGAGGGCGAGCAGCACCCGCCCACCGGGCGGCGTCAACCCGCGCGCGACCGCGAGGAGCGCCTCGAGCCCGGCCTCGTTGTGGGCGAGATCGAGGATGACCGTCGCCGAGCCGCCCGCAACAGGGATCGTGTAGATGTTCATCCGCCCGGGGTTGAGCCGCGCGTCGGTGACGAAGGTGCGCAGTCCCTCGGCGACGGCCTCGCGCGGCAGCCCGATCGCCAACCCCGCGGCGGTGGCCGCGAGGACATTGGCGACATTGTGGATCGACAGCCCCGCAAGAGTCGCCGGGACGTCGGCGAGGGCGACGATCCGGTCGGTGCGCCCGCCCGCGTCGAGGACGGTGACGTCGCCGTCGACGACGGTGATCGCCCGACCGCCCGCGTCCACCGCCTGCCGCAGGGCGGGCGCCGACGGGTCGAGCGCGAACGCCCACGGCCGGGCCCGACTCCGCGTCCGCATCGCCCACACGCGGGGGTCCTCGCCGTTGAGGACGACCCAGCCGTCGGGCTTCGTCACGGTCGTGATGATCGCCTTGACCTCGGCGAGCTGATCCAGGGTGTCGATGCCCTGCAGCCCGAGGTGATCGGCCGAGACATTGGTGACGACACTGACGTCATTGGTCGTCACGCCCATGCCCTTGAGCAGCAGCCCGCCGCGGGCGGTCTCGAGCACGGCGATGTCGAGCCCTGGCGTGTCCAGCACCCCGCGCGCGCCGGCCGGCCCGGAGTAATCCCCCGGCTCGACGACCTCGCCCATGACGACGATGCCGTCGGTCGAGCTCCACGCCGTCGTCCGGCCGGCGGTCATGCACAGGTGGGCGACGATCCGCGTCGTCGTCGTCTTGCCGTTCGTGCCCGTGATCGACACCACGGGGACGCGCGGAACTCGCACCGCCGCCGGATCTTTCGCGGGGGCGGCGGCCATCTGAGCGGCGAGCTCGGCGCAGGCGACGGCGGGATCGGCGCCGTCGAGCAGCGCCTGCAGGAGGGGGGCCAGGCCGTCCCCGAGGATCTCCGCGCGGGCGCGGGATCGCCATACGGCCGCGACGGTGACGTGACCGGGCGCGTGCCCGGGGCGGACCCGGACGCCGACCCGGGAGACCCCCGCCGCCCGCGCCACCGCCCGGATGCCGTGCACCGCCACCCGCTGGATGAACGCCTGCCGCTGCGCCGACCCGGGCCCCCCCGCGCGCGCCCGCAGCCCGAGCGCCACTCCGATCGGGCTGACCTGCGCGGCCGGCGCCTCGAGATACGCGCTCAGGTCGAGCCGGACCTTGAGCGCGGGCCGGGCGAAGTAGAGGTTGGGGCCCTCGAGGAGGCGGACCTCCTCGGCGGTGACGGGAGTCATCGAGGAGTTACTGGCCCATCGCGTGGACGCCGCCGTCGACGTGGACGATCTCGCCCGTGGTCGCCGGGAACCAGTCCGACAGCAGCGCGACGCACGCCTGGGCGGTGGGCACCGGATCGTTGACATTCCAGCCCAGCGGCGCCCGCTCGTCCCAGACCTTCTCGAACTGCTCGAACCCGGGGATCGACTTCGCCGCCGTCGTCCGAACGGGCCCCGCGGCGACGAGGTTGCAGCGGATCCGCTTGGGTCCGAGATCCCGGGCGAGATAGCGGTTCGTCGATTCGAAGGCCGCCTTGGCCACCCCCATCCAGTCATAGACCGGCCAGGCGAAGGTCGCATCGAAGGTGAGGCCGACGAGGGAGCCGCCCCTGGACATCAGCGGGAGGGCACTCACCGCGAGGGCTTTGAGGCTGTACGCGCTGACCTGCAGGGCGATGGAGACGTCCGCCCAGGTGCCGTCGAGGAAGTTGAACGCCCCCTGGGGCGCGAAACCGATCGAGTGCAGGACGCCGTCTAGGCGATCGGTGTGCTCGCCGAGCCGTGCGGCGAGCGTGTCGAGGTGCTCCTGGTCGGCGACGTCGAGTTCGACCACCGGCGGAGTCGTCGGCAGGCGCTTGGCGATCGTCTGGGTGATCTTCATCGTCCGCCCGAACGAGGTGAGGATGACGGTCGCACCCTGCTCCTGCGCGAGCCGCGCGACGTGGAAGGCGATGGAGGAGTCCATCAGGACCCCGGTGATCAGGAGGGTCTTGTCCTCGAGGAGCATGCCGGTCCTTTCGTATGCCGTGTGGCCGGGTTCGGGTGGGCGGGTGCTGGGATGACGCTCGGGCCGGGCTCAGTGACCCATGCCGAGACCGCCGTCGACCGGGATGACGGCCCCGGAGATATAGGCCGCCTCGTCGGAGGCGAGGAAGACGACGGCCGCGGCGACCTCGGCCGGTGTGGCGAACCGCCCCGCGGGAATCGCCTCCTTGTAGGCCTTCTGCCGGTCCTCGGGCAGCTCGGCGGTCATGTCGGTCTCGATGAACCCGGGGGCCACGACATTCGCGGTGATGCCGCGGCCGCCGAGTTCGCGGGTGATCGACCGGGCGAGCCCGACCAGGCCGGCCTTGCTGGCCGCGTAGTTCGCCTGGCCGGGACCACCGTACAGACCGACGACGCTGGAGATGAAGACGATCCGGCCGAAGCGTTTGCGGATCATCCCCGCACTGGCGCGCCGGGCGCAGCGGAAGGCGCCCGCGAGATTGGTGTCCACAACGGCGTCGAAGTCGGCATCCGGCATACGCATCAGGAGGCCGTCGCGGGTGATGCCGGCGTTGGCGACGACGACCTGGACGGGCCCGCCGAAGTGGGCCTCGGCGGCCGTGAACGCGGCGTCCACCGACGCGGTGTCGCAGACGTCACCGGCGACCGCCACGAGGTCGTCCGGGGCATCTCCGCTGCGGGACATGACGACGACGTCGTGCCCCGCGTCGCGCATGGCGAGGGCGATCGCGTGACCGATCCCCCGGTTGCCGCCGGTGACCAGTACGTTGCGGGCAGTCATGCTGAGCGTGCTCCTTCGCGGGCGAGGGCCGGTAGGACGAACCTAGTGGACGACGGGGCCTGATGTCCGGCGGCGACGGACGTACGCTGGGGAGATGCGGAAGCGGGCGCCCGTGGTGATCCAGTCGGTCACCACTGCGCCCGAGAGCCTGGAGAAGGAGCAGGAGGCGCGGATCAAGCGCTACCTGATGACCATGTTCATCCGGACGGTCTGTTTCGTCGCCGCGGTGCCGCTGCACGGGTGGATGCGGTGGACGTCCGTCGCGATGGCGGTGGTGCTGCCCTATATCGCCGTCGTGTTCGCCAATGCCGTGCATCCGCGGGCCGTCGGCGTGGTCACGCCGGTGCTCCCGTCGACGTATGCCGCGCCGGCCATCAGCCCCCCGCCGCCTCACCGCGACTGACCGTCCTCAGCCGCCGATGGCCGACATCGGGCGGTCGGGCTGGTGGAAGTCGGCCGTGCCGATGCCGTGGCCGGGCGCCTTGCGCCACATCTCATCCCGGATGAGGCCGGCGAGCTCGGCATCGGTGGCGCCCGCGCGCAGCGGCGCCCGCAGGTCAGCCTCGGAGTTGGCGAACAGGCAGTTGCGCACCTGGCCGTCGGCGGTCAGACGGACCCGGTCGCAGTCCCCGCAGAAGGGCCGGCTCACGCTGGCGATGATCCCGACCGTCGCCGGTCCGCCGTCGACGAGGAAGCGTTCGGCGGGGGCGCTCCCCCGGCCGGGCAGCGGGGTCAGCGTGAACCGCTCCCGCAACCGGGTCTCGATCTCGTCCGCGGTCACCATCGCGCCGGCCTGCCACTCGTGGCCCGCGTCGAGCGGCATCTGCTCGATGAACCGAAGTTCGTAGCCGCGGGCCAGGCACCACTCGAGCAGATCCGCGACATCGCCGTCGTTGACGCCGCGCATCGCGACCGCGTTGACCTTGACCGGCGTCAGGCCCGCGTCGGCGGCGGCCTTCAGAGCCCGCTCGACATCGGCGAGCCGGTCGCGCCGGGTGAGCGCGACGAACTCGCTCCGATCGATCGTGTCGAGGGAGACGTTGACCCGCTCGAGCCCCGCCGCCGCGAGCGGCGCCGCGAGCCGGTCGAGCCCGATGCCATTGGTGGTCATCGCGATCGTCGGCCGCGGCTCGAGCGCGGCGATCCCCCCGACGACGTCGACCAGGGTGCGCCGCAGCAGGGGCTCGCCGCCGGTGAGCCGGACCTGCCGGACCCCGAGCCCGACGAGCACACCGACCACCCGGACGAGTTCGGTGTCGGTGAGCATCTCCGGTTTCGGCAGCCACGGCAGCCCCTCGGCGGGCATGCAGTAGGTGCATCGCAGATTGCATCGGTCGGTGACGGAGACCCGCAGGTCACGGCCGATCCGCCCGAAGGCGTCGATGAGCGGCCCGTCCGGGCGGCGCGTCGGCATCGGCAGATCGGTCACATAGGCAACCCTAAGTCGCCGAGGCGCCCGGGCCGCCCCGGGCCTCGTGAAATTCGCGCACCGGCGCCGGGTACCGTGACCGGGTGATCCGCGCCCTCGCCTCGCCGAAGTGGCTGGGCGCGCTCCTGCTGTCCGCGCTGTTCGCGCTCGGGGCCTATCACCTGGGGTTCTGGCAATACCACCGGTACGAGGCCAAGCACGAACGCAATCAACGGATCGAGGCGCACTACAACGCGCCGGCCGTTCCGCTCACGGGCCTGCTCACCGCCGACCCGATGCCGGTCGATCGGGAATGGACTCGGGTCACCGCCACCGGGACGTATGCCGCGCCGCAGGTGCTCGCCCGAAACCGCACCTTCCGCGGCACCAACGGTTTCGAGGTCCTCACCCCGTTGGCGTTGCCGGACGGGAACACGCTCCTGGTCGACCGCGGGTGGGTCGCCCCGACCGGAAAGGGAGCGGCCGCCCTGCCGGCCGTCGTCGTGGCGCCCGGCGGGACGGTCACGGTGTCGGGGTGGCTGCGCCGGGGCGAGGCCTCGCGCGGGAAGACGTCGACGCCGGGTCTGCTGCCGAGCATCAATCTCCCCGAGGCGGGCGCGGCGATCGGCCGGCCGGTGCTCGGCGCCTACCTCCAACTCGACAGTCCCGATGCCTCCGGCGACGTCAGACCGTCGACGGACGCGCCCCAGCAGCCGATCCCCCTCGGGGCGCCCAGCGAGGATCTCGGCCCGCACCAGGCCTATGCCTACCAATGGTGGGTGAGCATGCCCCTCGGCTTCGTCCTCACCTTCTTCGGTCTGCGGCGGCAGTTGCGCGACGACCCCGGCGACGCGGAGCCGGACGGCGACGCCGGGGCGACCGTGTCCCGTCGCCCGGTGAAGCCCAAGAAGGTGCGGATCTGGGACGAGGAGGACGAGTAGGCCGCTCGGTCAGACGAGCTTGACGACGATGTCGTGCAGGGTGTCACCGGCGCGGGCGATGCGGTCACCGGCGTTGGACAGGTGGCGATAGACCTCGCGTCGTTTGAAGACGTCCATGACCATCGCGTATGCCGTGGGCCCCGTCGGCCCATCCAGGCTCTCCAGGCGTCGGACGTCCTCGGCGGGGTCGAAGAGGTCGGCGAGCGCGCGGCGATACTCCTTCTCGACGCGACGCTCGCAGACCCGGGCCCGGTCGGCGAGGCTCTCCCCCGCGGCCGGGTCCTTCTCCAGCAACCCGTATCCCTGGTCGAGCGCCATCGCCCCGTCGTGGAGGAGGGCCGCCATCCGGATGGTGTGGGCGTCGGCCGAGACCCGCAGCACCTCCATCTCCCGGACGGTCGTCCGGGCGTAGGTCGTGATGCGCTGGAGGGTCGAGATCGCGCGATAGAGATCCTCCCGGTCCATCGGCGTCGAGAACGCCGAGTTGAGGGCGGCCATGCTCGCCTCCCGCAACAGATTCGCCGACCGTTCGTTCGCCTTCACCCGGTCGCCGAAGTCGGAATCCCCGTCGGCCTCCATGAACTCCCCGAGCAGCGACAGGCTCTCCACGGCCGCCGCGGACTGGTCGCGCAGCAGCGCATAGAAATCGGCGCTCTTGGGAAAGACCTTGTGCACCAGGCGCATCGGGGCACTCTCGGGGTCGGTCATGGGGCTTCTTTTCGCGGTCACCAGAACAGTCGGACGACGAGGATGATGGCCGCGGCGAGCAGCGCCGAGCCCGGAATCGTGATCACCCAGGTCGCGAGGATCTCCTTGGCCTTGCTCCACCGGACGTCACGGACGTGCTCGGCCGAGCCGATGCCCATGATCGAGGAGGACACGACATGGGTCGTCGACACGGGGGCCCCGACGAGCGAGGCGGCATAGATCACGCCCGCCGATGTCAGTTGCGCATCCAGCGCGTGGAGGGGGCGGATCTTGTAGATCCCGAAACCGACCGTCCGCACGATGCGCCAGCCGCCCGACAGGATGCCGAGGGTGATCGCGGTCGCGCACATCAGGACGACCCAGAACGGAACGGCGAAATGGGCGATCCGCCCGGAGAGCAGGAGGATGAGGGTGAGGATGCCCATCGACTTCTGGGCGTCGTTGGCGCCGTGGGAGAACGCGAGCCAGGCGGAGGTCACCCACTGCGCGCGGCGGAGGGTCTTGTTGATCCCCGGCCTCGCCCGGCGCAGCAGGCGCGACATCAGCTTCTGGAGAAGGAATCCGACGAGGAAGCCGACGACCGGGCTGATCAGCAGGCCGACGAGGACCTTGGCCACACCGTGGAACTCGCCGCGGGCGAGATCGGTGAATCCCCAGACGACGTGGTCGGAACCCACGGCGACGACCACGGCCCCGCACAGTCCGCCGGTCAGGGCGTGCGACGACGACGACGGTATGCCGATCCACCACGTCCCGAGGTTCCACGCGATCGCCGCGAAGACGCCACCGAGAATGATCATGACCGCCTTGACGGCGTCGACGTCGCCCAGTTGGACGACCTTGCCGATGGTGTTGGCGACCGCGGTGCCGCCGAGGATGGGGCCGAGGAACTCGAAGACGGCGACCACGACCACGGCCTGCGCCGGGGTCATGGCCCGGCTCGCGATGACGGTGGCGATGATGTTGGACGCGTCGTGGAATCCGTTGGTGTAGTCGAAGACGACGACGAACAGGACGGCGACGATGGCCAGAATCGTCAGGGTCGCCATCGTCCCGTCACCTCCCGTTCATGCACCGTTCACCTGGATCGTGAGGGTAGGGCAGGAGGGGCCGCTCCGACCAGACCCCCGGACCCCCCTCGGAGCGCGTGATCTCGCTCACCCGAGTGGTCGCGATGCGGCCGGCGCGGCGCTGCCGGATTCCGGCGGCGTGAGAGACCGCGCCGGGCGTGCTCAGACCGGCGCCGGGTCGGGCGCGTGCGCGTCCGCGAACTGGGTGCGGTAGAGATCGGCATACAGACCGTCGCGCGCCAGCAGCTCATGGTGACGACCGCGCTCGACGATCCGCCCGTCCTCGACGACGAGGATCTGGTCGGCTCGCCGGATCGTGGAGAGCCGGTGGGCGATGACGATCGCGGTCCGTCCCGCGAGGGCGGACTCGACCGCCGCCTGGACGGCGACCTCGGACTCGCTGTCGAGGTGCGCGGTGGCCTCGTCGAGGACGAGGAGTCCCGGGCCCTTGAGCAGCAGCCGGGCCAGTGCCATCCGCTGCTTCTCGCCCCCGGAGAGGCGGTAGCCGCGGTCGCCGACGACCGTGTCGAGGCCCTCCGGGAGGCGTTGGACGAGCGGGAGGATCTGGGCCGCCCGCAGCGCGGCGATCATCTCCGCTTCGGAGACACCGGGTTTGACGTAGTGGAGGTTGGCGCGGATGGTGTCGTGGAAGAGGTGCGATTCCTGGGTCACGACCCCGACGCTCGCGGTCACCGAGGACATCGTCGCGTCGCGCAGGTCGATCCCCTGGAGCCGGACCGCGCCACCGGTGGGGTCATAGAGCCGGGCGAGGAGGTTGGTGATCGTCGTCTTGCCGGCCCCGCTCGGCCCGACGAGTGCGACGAGTTCACCCGGCTCGGCGGTGAAGCTGATGTCGGTCAGGACCTGCGTGCCGGGACCCCGGTCCCCGGTCGCCCCGACCTCGAGCGAGCGCAGCGAGACCGTGTCGGCCCCCGGATAGGCGAAGGCCACCCGATCGAACTCGACCCGCACCGGCCCGGCCGGCAGCGGCCGGGCGTCGGGGGCCTCGACGACGCTGGGCGCGAGGTCGAGGATCTCGAACACCCGGGTGAAGGAGACGAGCGCGGTCATGACGTCGACCCGGACATTGCTCAGCGACGTCAGTGGGCCATAGAGCCGGGCGAGCAGCGCGGCGAGGGCGATGAGCGTGCCGACCGTGAGGCTGCCGTCGATCGCCATCACCCCGCCGAAGCCGTAGACCATCGCCGTGGCGAGGGAGGCGATGAAGGTCAGGGCGATGAACAGGATCGTCCGATTCATCGCGATCCGGACGCCGATGTCGCGGACCCGGGCGGCCCGGTCGGCATACTCGCGGTCCTCGCGGACCGGATCGCCGAAGAGCTTGACCAGCAGGGCACCGCCGACGTTGAACCGCTCGGTCATCCGGGTGCCGAGCTCGGCGTTGAGGTTCATCTGCTCATGCGAGAGGGCGGCCAGCCGCCGCCCCATCCACCGGGCGGGGAGGAGGAAGAACGGCACCAACGCCAGCGCGGCGAGGGTGAGCTGCCAGGACAGGGCGATCATCGCGGCGACGATGAGGGTGAGCGAGACGGCATTGCTGACCACACTCGACAGGACGCTGGTGAACGCCTGCTGGGCCCCGATCACGTCGTTGTTGAGCCGGCTGACGAGGGCACCGGTCTGGGCGCGGGTGAAGAACGCGATCGGCTGTCGCAGGACGTGCGCGAACACCTCCGTGCGGAGGTTGTAGATCAGCCCCTCACCGATCCGCGCCGAGTACCAGCGCGACCACACCGAGACGATGGCGTCGAGGACGGCGATGCCGGCGACGATCAGCGCGAGGGTGATCACCACGGAGCGATCGCGCGGGATGACGCCGTGATCGACGAGCCGGGCCAGCAGCAGCGGCGAGGCGACGACGAGGAGGGCGTCGACGACGACCAGCCCGAGGAAGGCGACGATGAGCGCGCGGACGGGCGCGGCATACGACAGGACGCGTCGGGTGGTTCCCGGGGGCAGCCTGGTCTCCGCCACGCTGCCGTCCCGGGTGAGACTGTGCATCACCTGCCACGCCGACATGCTCATGGCGGAAGTCAACTACGCGGGTCCGACAGCGATTCCCGGACCCGCTGGATGACGAGGTCGGCGAGCGCCGGGGTGTCGGCCAACACCCCGTCCACCATCGGTATGCCGTTCAGCGCGCACCGCTGCACCATCCGGTCCCGCAGGACCCCCTCGGCGATCATGCAGCTCACGGCGACCACGCCGGCGGGACCCCCGAGTCGCTCCAGCGCAGCCGTGAGCGGGAGGCGGTCGTCGACCGTCGCGGCGGCCACGGCGCGGATCCCCGGCGGCAGGCCGGGCCGCAACCCCGCGACGACCTCCTCGACAGCCTCGACCCGAGAACTGCCGGCGAGGTAGACGAGCACGCGCGGCGGCGCCGGCGCGCCGAGGAGGTCGCCGAGCGCGACCCCGATCAGGGGATCGGGGCCGAGGGCATCGGCGACGACGACGGGACGACCCGACGTCGCCGCCAGGCGCCCCGCCGCCGCCGGCACGTCCACGCGCGTGTGGAAGGCCCGGGTGAGCAGGACCGGGACGACGACGACGGGACCGTTCAGCCCGGCGATGGCCGGGCCGACCTCCTCGATCGCCGGTCCGTGGTGGTCGAGATAGGCGACCGAGACGGACGCGGCGAGGCGGCGCCGGACCGCGGCGGCGAGGGTCGTGACATCGCGCGCGTGCCGCGGATCCGGGGATCCGTGCGCGAGGAGGACGACGTCCGGGTCCGCGCCGGACGCGGGGGCCGCCCGCCCGCCCCCGGTCAGGCCGGCGACCCGACGCGCGCGGTGAGCATGCTCGCCGTCGCCTCGGCCTGGGCGCGGACACCGACGACATCACCGAAGACCACGACGGCCGGTGGGCGGACGCCGGCGGCGAGGGCATCGGCATACGCGTCACGCAGGGTGGTGACCGTCGTCCGTTGCCGGTCGGTCCACCCGGACTCGACGATGGCGACCGGGGTGTCGGGGCGGCGCCCCGCCGCGATGAGCCCGTCGGCCGTGTCCCGCAGGCGGGCGGTGCCCATGAGGAGGACGAGGGTCGCGTCCGGCGCCGCGGTGCGCGCGGCGGCGAGCACGGCGTCGGGCCCGTCGTGGCCCGACGCCACGACGAAGGATGTCGTGATCCCCCGGTGGGTGACCGGGATTCCCGCGGCGGCCGGCACCGAGATCGCCGCGGTCACGCCCGGAACGACCTCCACGGGAACGCCATTGGCGGCGCAGTGGAGCAGTTCCTCGCCGCCGCGGCCGAGAACGAACGGGTCGCCGCCCTTGAGTCGGACGACGAACGATCCCGCGCGCGCGTGCCGGACGAGGAGGTCGTTGATCGCCTCCTGGGGCACGGGGTGATGACCCGGCCGCTTGCCGACGTCGATGACCTCGACGTGTCCCGGGAGCCCCGAGAGCAGCCCGGTCGGGCCGAGCCGGTCGGTGACGACGACGTCGGCCTGGGCGAGCAGCCGGCGCCCGCGGACGGTGATCAGGTCCTCCGCCCCGGGTCCGCCGCCGACGAGGGCGACCCGGCCCCGTCGCGACCGCGCGTCTTCCGTATGCCGCGTGACCCGGCTCGGCAGGTCACCC
>JBDIAJ010000091.1:0-16683 GCA_039812345.1 Nostocoides sp.
CAGCGGAGACGGGCGGTTGTTGGTCACGACCTGGAACCGCGACATCGCGACCTACGACATGAATGTCGTGGTCCAGCGCACCAGTGATCTCGCCGTCATGAACTCGATGCACTCGGCGCGGCTTGGCGCGGCCAGCGCCGTGAGTCACAACGGCCGTTGGGTGTTGCTCAGTTTCGGCCGCGCCGATGGCAGTGGCAGGGCGGACGTCTATCGGTGGGACCGCCAGACGGGACGGCGGGTCCTGGTCTCGGTCACCCGCGACGGTCGCCCACCGTCCGGTGACAGCCTTGGGGTCGCGATCACCGATGATGGGGCGACGGTGATCTTCACCTCCCACGCCGGTGACATCGTTCCCGGAGACATCCCCGACGACGGTGAGACCACCGACAATGTCGACGTCTTCGCCGCCACCACCTCCGCGGCGCGCCCCTGTGGCTGAGTGGATCTCCCGAGTGCGGCCGGGGAACGGGCATCAGTCGAAGCCCGGGATCTGGGTGGCCCCCACCGATGAGATCTCGATCGGGAAAAAGCCTCGGGACACTACCAATGGTGACACCTACGCTGGGGACATCGACAATATCAAGATCACCCGGTGGGAGCCGGTGACCTCGTGAGTCTCGGGCAGCGTGGTGGTGGGGTGTCCCGGGGGCGTGCGGTGGCGGGGGCCGGTGTTGTGCTGGTTGCCGTGGCGGGGTTCGCGGCGGCGCCGGCGTCCGGGGCTGGTGGCGGGTCGCCGTGGCGGGTGGCGGCGTTGTCGGTCAACCTTGCCGGGCGGCCGGGTAATGGTGTCGGTGGCGCGACGGCCAGTGCGGACGGTTGCCGGGTGGCGTTCGATACCAGCAATCGGATCTTGGAGCCGGGGGCGCCGGACGACGGCGGCTTTTTCGGGATGTATCTGCGGGAACGTGGTAGGGACCGCACCCGGTGGGTGTCCAGCGACCGGGCCGGCCATCCGGCCACGGGCAGCTACTGGGGACTGATCAGCGGCAACGGCCGCTACACCACCATGGTGGGTCAGCCCTCCTCCCTGACCCCGCCGGGCACCGACGCCAGCCGATGGCTGTTGCGGAAAGACCTGCGTACCGGGCGGGTCGAGACCTCCCGGATGCCGAAGGCGAGCGGGCCGGCGACCGGGCTGCCGAACAGTGGGGTCGAACTTCACGCGGTCTCCGCGGACGGCCGGCTCGCCGCCGGCGAGGTGTGGTACGCCAGTGCCGACTACCAGGTCACCATCGAACGGACTGCGGTGTTCGACTGGGTCACCCACCGGTGGTCGATGCTCGGCTCGTACGGCGCGGTCCGCCTGGTGCAGGCGATGAGCGCTGACGGCCGCTACCTGGCCTACACCGCGGCTGATTCGGCGTGGCACCAGCGGGAGCTTTATCTACTCGACCGCCGCACCGGGATCACCCGGCACGTCGGGCGCGGCCCGGCCGGAGCGGTCGCCGTCCATTACCACACCCAGCTCAGCGGGGACGGGCGGTTGCTGGTCACCACCTGGAACCGCAAACCGGAGACCGATGACATGAACGTCGTGGTCCAGCGCACCAGCGACCTCTCCGTCGTGAACTCGGTTCACGACACGTGGCTTGGCGGGGCCACCGCGGTGAGCTACGGCGGCCGTTGGGTCTTGCTCAATTTTGCCCGCGCCGATGGCAGCGGCCGGGCGGATGTTTATCGCTGGGACCGCCACACGGGGCGGCGGGTCCTGGTCTCGGTCACCCGGCAGGGTCGCCCACCCGCCGGTAACAGCAGGGGAGTGGCGGTCACCGATGACGGGGCGACGGTGATCTTCACCTCCCACGCCGGTGACATCGTCCCCGGAGACATCCCCGACGACGGCGAGACCACCGACAATCTCGACGTCTTCGCCGCCACCACCTCCGCGGCGCGCCCCTGTGGCTGAGCGGGACCAGGAACCGCTGCCAGCGGGGGTCAGTCAACCCCGGTCCCCTCAGCCCGTATGCCGCGTGCCTCCTACAGGTACTGCCCCGTCCCGCCCGCGTGGTCACCGGGGACGAGACCCGGATTCCCGGGGACCATGCCGGGCGGCATACCTCCCGGGGTGGGACCGGCCTCCTCCCGCGCGGGGTGACCGGGCGGCAGGCTGCGGCGCATCTGCTGCAACTGCGCCTGGGCCGCCATCTGCTGCGCGACGAGCGCGGCCTGGATGCCGTGGAACAGCCCCTCCAGCCACCCCACCAACTGCGCCTGCGCGATCCGCAGCTCGGCATCGCTCGGTGTCCCCTCGCTGAACGGGAGCGCCAGCCGGTCGAGTTCGTCGACCAACTCCGGTGCCAGCCCGTCCTTCAGCTCGGCGATCGACCGGGCGTGGATCTGCGCCAACCGCACCCGGCCCGCCTCGTCCAACGGCGCGCTGCGCACTTCTTCGAGCAGTTGCTTGATCATCGAGGCGACGCGCATGACCTTGGCCGGCTGCTCGATGAGGTCGGCCGGGTTGCGGTCGTCCGACGACGGCTCGGCCACTCCCATCCCCTCGGGCGTCAGGACGACGATCCGCTCGCCCTCGGCGGTCTCTCCGCTTCCGGCGGTCGTCGGGTCGGGAGTCTCGGGAGGGGTCTGGGTCATGGGCGCCATCCTGCCAAAGACCCCGTCACGCGATCCCCATCCGCGACTTCAGCGTCTCGCGTTTGTCCTCGAACCGCGTCGCCTGCCGCTCGAGGTCGTCCATGAACGCGCTCAACTCGGTCCGCGACTCCTCGCCCGCGCCGGCGAGCCCCTCCAACTCCCAGAGCTTGAGATAGCGCAGCACCGGCACGAGCACCTCGTCCCGATGCGAGCGCAGGTCATAGATCCCCGCGACGGCGATCTCAACGGCCTTGCGCTGGAATCCCGGAATGTCCGCCCCCGGCATCTGGAAACCGACGACGACATCCCGGATGGCGCTCACCGTCTGATCCGGCGCCAGCTCGAGCGCGGCGGCCAGGAGGTTGCGATAGAAGATCATGTGGAGGTTCTCGTCGGCCGCGATCCGCTGCAGCAACTGCTCGCACATCGGGTCACGGGTGTAGACCCCGGTGTTGCGGTGCGAGATCCGCGTGGCCAGCTCCTGGAAGCTGACGTAGGCCACCGTCCGCAGCATGTCCCCGTCCTGGGGCGAGCGATAGCCCTGCCCCATGTGCTGCATCCGCATCCGCTCCAGCTCGGTGGGATCGACCAGCCGCTTGACCGTGACATAGTCGCGGATCGCGGTCCCGTGCCGGCCTTCCTCGGCGGTCCACCGGCCGACCCACTCTCCCCAGGCGCTGTCCCGCCCGAACGCGGTCGCGATCTCGAAGTGATAGCTCGGGAGGTTGTCCTCGGTCAGGAGGTTGACGATCAGCGCGGACCGGGCCGCCTCGGTGACGTCGGCGTCGTCCGGGCTCCACGGCTCGCCTCCCATCAGCCCGTCGAAGTTGCGTCCGTCCGACCACGGGACGTAGTCGTGGGGGAACCACTCCTTGGCCGCCTTCTCGTGGCGGTTCAGTTCGCGCTCGACGATCGGCGTCAACTCGTGCAGGAGATCGGTCTGGGTCATGGGCGCTGCGGTCATGCGGGCCTCCTCGCCTTGGTGCTCGGGCCGTGCCCGGCGTTCGTCCCAGGCTAGGGGGCCGAGTGCCGAGGTGTCACGGATCCGTCCGATGCGGTCGTGCCGTCGATCTCCGGATCCGTATGCCGTTGCCCCCGCAACGGGGACCACCAGGCGTATGCCGCGGCCACCGCCCCGACGCTGACCAGCGTGACCATCGCCTTCCGGACGCCCAGGTCGGCGGCGATCGTCCCGGCGACCGCGGCCCCGAGGGTCCACCCGATCCCGAAGGCGAGCATCCGCCCCGCGGTGACGACCCGGCCGAGGAGGTGTTCCGGGGTGACCTGCTGGCGATAGGTGATCGAGTTCATGATCACCGCCTGATAGGTCGTCCCCCACGCGACCATCCCGACGACGGCGACCAGCCACGAGCCGGTCAGGGCCACGACGAGCCCGGCCACGGCGGACACCGGAAGGCCCATGAGGCTGAGCCACACCGCGGTCCGACGCTTGAGGAGCCGCGTCGTCAGCGCGGCGGCGAGGATCCCGCCGACCCCCCACGACGCGAAGAGGAGACCGAAGCGCCAGCCGGAGGTCCCGACGTGGAGGAGGCGGTCGGCATACGGCACGGCGAGGGCCATGAACCCGGCGCCGCTGATCGACTGGAGGATCCCGATGAGGGTCATCGGGCGGATCCCCGGGTGGTGCCACAGATAGCGGACCCCCTCGAGCACCTCGGCGACCAGTTGCCGCGGCGCGAACGGCGGGACGTGGTCACGATCCCCGGTCAGCGGCCGCCCGATCGACCCGATCAGGAGAGCGGAGAAGAAGAAGGTCACCGAGTCCAGGGCGAGCAGGTCGGCCGGGTGGATGAAGCCGAGGAGGAGCCCGACCATGATCGGCACGCCGAGGTCGAGCACCCCGCCGAACCCCCAGATCGCCGCGTTCGCCGCCCCGATCCGTTCTCGTCCGACGAGCACCGGCAGCGCGCCGAAGGCCGCTCCGTCGAAGAAGACGACGAGGGTCTGGCTGAGGAAGGCGCTGACGAGGACGTGCCCGATGGCCAGGTGACCGGTGGCGTGGGCGATGGGGATGCTCGCGATCGCCACCCCGCAGACGAGGTCGGCGGCGACCATGACCCGACGCCGGTTCCACCGGTCGCTCAGGGCCCCCGCGAACAACCCGAACAGGAGATAGGGCAGCCCCTCGAGCATCGTCGTCATCGCCGTCAGGGTGGCCGAGTGGGTGAGCCGATAGATCAGCACCGGCAGCGCGACCGCGGTGACCAGCGAGCCCATGACCGAGATCTGCCGGGCCGTCCAGAACCGCACGAAGTCGCGGTCGCTCCGCAGGCCCTGACGGTCGGTCACGACGAGACAGTATGCCGAGGATGCCCCCGCCGCGCTCGCCACGGAGGCGGCTGAGGGCCGAGTTGTTACCTCATGGTCGTCCTCGTCGGCACCCCGTCTGGTCAGGGCGGATGCCGCCGCGCCGCGGGCCGGGGTGCGCCCCCTGCGCGCACCCCGGCCCGCGGAACGCGGCGCCCGCGCCTCAGGCGCGTCGCGTGACGGTCGGCGCTCGCCGGATCGACGCGGCGGCGATCGCCGCCGCGATCAGCGGCACCCCGACGAGGATGAGGAGGAGGTGGAGGACCGGAATGCCGATCGTCGGGCTCAGGGTGAGTTCTCGGCCCGTCACCTGGTCCCACCCGTGGGAGGTCGCGGGATAGGCCAGCGCCACCCCGGCGACGAGCCCGACGAGGATGCCGAGCCCGACGCCGACCGCGCCGACCGTCGCCGCCTGCGCCCCGGCGAAGCGCCGTCGGGTCTTCTTGGTCGCCCCCACCGCGGCGAGGGTGCCCATATCGGCTTGCTGCTCGGCCAGGGCCAGCGCGGTGCTGATCAGGGTCACCGTGACGAGGAGGAAGGCGGCGATGCCGAACACGATCGCGAGGATGCGGAAGTCCGGGCGCTGGAAACCGCGCTCGATCTGGAGATGGGTCGCGGTGGACAGCCGCTCGGTGACCTTCTTCTCCGCGGCCGTGCTGATCGGCCCGTTGGGGTCGTAGAGGTGGTACTGCGACAGCGCGATCGTCACGCCGAGGGCCTTGGCCTTCTCGGCCGGGACGATGAGGCCGACGTAGTTGTCGATGGCGCCGCGGTCGTATTCCGCGTCGGTCGCGGCGACGGCCGGCACCGTCGCGGTCTCGGAGCGAACCACCTTCCCCGCCGGCGGGGTGGTGTTCGGGTCGGTCGACTGGGGGAGGTCGCGGTCGCCATACGCCAAGGTGACCGTGCCGCCGGGTGCCCAGGCGGCGTCGGCGACGACCACGGCGCCGCCTCGGACCGCCGCGGCGTCGGCACCGGTCAACCGGAGCCGGCGGACGATCTCGGCCGCCGGGATGACGGAGACACCCGAGCGCTGCGGGCCGCCGAAGGTGCTGGCCTCGATGCACGGATTGCCCGCATAGGGATCCGCGCTGCCGGAGTAGTCGGGGATCGTCTGCGCGAGGCTGCAGCCCTTGGGGAGGATCGCGAGGAACGGCTCGGTCTGGGGGGTGGCGGTCCCGGCGGGACCGTAGTCGGGCTGCACCGCATACTCCGGCACGACCGTCCACGTCGGCGCGTAGGTCGCGACGACCGAGTTGAACTCCTCCCGCGACTGCGGGTCCCCGGCATAGACGAAGCCCTCGCCGGCGACGGTGGCCGGGACATACTGCCGGGCCTGGAACTTGGTGTCGCTGGCGAGATAGACCGCGAAGGTCGACAGCAGCGCGCTGCCGGCCATGACCGCGGCGACCGTCGGCGCCGAGCGGTGCCGCTGCCGGGCGGCGTCGCGGGTGGCCATCCGGACCGTGACCGGGAAGCGCGCGGCGAGTCGGCCGACCCACACCAGCAGCAGCGGGATGACCAGCAGCGGGCCGACGAGGAGGCCGACCATCCCGACCACCGCGGCGAGGGCGGAGGACTTGACGACCGCGAGGAAGACGCCGACCCCGCCGATGACGAAGAGGACGAGCCCGATGATCGGCAGCTTCCGGTTGTGCGGCGGGGAGACGTTCTGGCCCTTCATGACCCCGACGATGTCGAGGCGGCCGAGGCGCAGCGCGGGGATGAGGGCCGCGGTGAGGGCGGCCAGGGTCGCGCATCCGGCGACGATGAGGACGGCGATCCACGGGATGTCGGAGGGACCGAAGAGCGTCGTCCACGGCCTGGACCAGCGCCAGTATGCCGCGGCGCCCAGTCCCGCGGTCGCGCCCAGGGCCGCTCCGATCACCACGGCGAGGACACCGAGGACGACCGCCGAGGCGAGCACGGACCGGCGCAACTGGCGGGTCTCGGCGCCATTGCTCGCGGCGAGCGCGAGCGCCCGGCGCTGGCGGCCGGCGCTGACCGCGAACGCGGGCCCGACGAGGAGGGCGGTGATGAGGAAGAGGGTGCTGCCGAGGATGGCCGCGACGAGCCGGGTCTCGTTGTCGTTGTCGGCGGTGACACTGCGCGCCTGGGGCGGCAGGTCGGCCTGGGAGGGCGGGTTCTCGATGACGGCGCGGCTCGTCACGCCGATGCCGTAGGCGTTGAGCTCCCGGACCTCGGGCCAGAGGATCGGGGTGTCGCGCTCGATGAGGTACTGCGTCTGCCAGGCGTTGGCCCCCTCCCACGGGGCGGTGGTGAGGATCAGCGGCATACCGATGGAGGGATCGCGCAGGATGCCCTGCCCGACGACGGTCACGACACGGTCGCTCTCGCCGATGCGCAGCGTGACCTGGCCGGAGGTCGGCAGGCCCTGCGCGACACCGGCCGGGGTGACGGCGATCTCGGTGTTGGACGTCGGCCAGCGACCCGAGGTGAGCCGAAGCTTGCTGCCGAGATCGACGGGGAGATCGGCATACGCGACATTGCCGTAGGGGCGGCGGGCGCCGTCGACCCAGCGGAAGTCGCCGAACCGGATCGGGATGACGGTCGCGTGGGTGAGTGCGGACAGGGCGGTGACATGGGCGGCGACGTCGCTGTCGGCGGTGATGCCGGGGATCGGCGTGGCCTTGGCGGTATCCGCCGAGCCCATCGAATAGGAGCCGTCGACTCCCTGGATGGTGACCTGGTCGCCGAAGCTCTCGATGACGGCCTGGGCATTGCCGAGGCGGTCGGGGATGCTCTCACGCAGCGTCGTCTGCGCGGTCGCGCCGAGGGTCAGGCCGGCGACGATGAGGGTGACCGGGAAGGCGACCATGACGAGGATGAGGGCGCTGCGGCCCTGGTAACGCAGGGCGTCGCGGCGCGCCATCGTCAAGGAGATGCGCCAGCTGGCGAGCCACCGCTGGAGGCGCGAGGAGGATCCCGTGGAGGCAGGGGGGAGCGTCGCGGCGCTGGGCCGCGTGGTCAGCGTGGTCATCTCAGCGGCTCGCCCCGGCGAGGAGGTCGCCGACCTCGTCGGGCCGGCCCGTGGTGTCGACGACGACCCCGTCGCGGAGGAAGACGACGCGGTCGGCCCAGGCGGCGTGGCGGGCCTCGTGGGTGACCAGGAGTCCGGCCGCGCCCGCGTCGCACCGCTCGCGCAGGACGCGGAGCACGCCCTCGCCGGTGTGGGAGTCGAGGGCGCCGGTGGGTTCGTCGGCGAGGACCAGGCGCCGGTCTCCGACGAGGGCCCGGGCGATGGCGACGCGCTGTTGCTGGCCGCCGGACATCTTGTCGGGGAAGCGGTCGATGAGGTCCCGAAGGCCGACGAGGTCGAGGGCGTCGCCGGCGAGCCGGCGGCCCTGGCGTGCCGAGGTCCCGTCGAGTTCGAGGGGGAGGGCGACGTTCTCGCCCGCGGTCAGCGAGGGGATGAGGTTGAAGTCCTGGAACACGAAGCCGACGCGGCGCCGGCGCAGGGCGGCGAGTTGCCCGGCGGACAGACTGCCGATCTCGGCGTCCTCGATGAAGACCTGGCCGCTGGTCGCCTTGTCGAGCCCGCCGGCGAGGTTGAGGAGGGTGGACTTGCCGGACCCGGAGGGGCCCATGACGGCGACGAGTTCGCCGGGAAAGACGTCGAGGCTGACCCCCTGGAGGGCGTGGACGGCGGTGTCGCCGGCGCCGTGCGTGCGCATGACGTCGACGAGACGAAGGATCGGTGTGGTCACGTTCGGGCCCCCTGCAGGCTGTCGGTGGTTGGGTGCGTGGTCGTGGCCCGCCCGGGGGCGGCGCTCGCGCTGTCCGTATGCCGCGTGCTCGCCGCCCGCGCCAGGCTCGCCTCGACGTGGTCGAGCCAGCGGACCTCGCTCTCGGCGGCGAAGATCAGGTTCTCGATGACCAGCAGCCAGGCGAGGTCGTTGCGGGTGGCCGTGGCGCTCCCCTGGCGGTCCCCGGCCTGGACCTTGAGGCGGGTCAGGTCGCGCAGGTGGCGCAGCGTGGCCGTTCGCTGGGTCTGGACGACCTGGCGGACATCCACCCCGGGCGTGGTGACGGCGAGGGCGAGCTTGATGACGAGTTCGTCGCGGGGCGTGTCGTCACGATCGACCGGGGTCTCCCACCACGCCATGACCTCGGTGCGTCCGCGGTCGGTGAGGTGGTAGCGGATCCGGCCCTCCTCGTCCGCCGCCTCGTCCTGGTCGACCAGCCCGTCCCGCTCGAGCCGGGCGAGCGTCGTGTAGACCTGCCCGACGTTGAGGGGCCAGGTCCCGCCGGTGCGGGCCTCGAACTCGCTGCGCAGTTGCGCGCCATACATCGCGTGCTCCGCCAGGAGGGCGAGCAGACCGAGCTTCACCGACATCGGTGACTCCTCTCCACGTTCGCTGCTCGGATCCCCGGGTCGGGTACATACCGAGTATTGCGTTGCCGAGAGGCTATACCGAGTATGTGGCGGGCGTCAACGCACGGCCCCATCCCGGCGTGGCGCGGTGTTGTGGCGGCTCGAGCGTGGCACCCACCGACCCGGCTACCGCCTGGTAAGTCGGGTGATCACCCGACTTACCAGGCGGTAGCCCACGACTGGGACGGGGCGGACGCGGCTACGGAGTCAGGAGGATCTTGCCGATGTGGGTGCTCGACTCCAGGTCGCGGTGCGCCGCGGCGGCCTCACCCAGTCCGTATGCCGCGTGCACCACCGGCCGCACCCGGCCCGCCTCGATGAGCGGCCAGACGTGCGCGCGCACCGCCGCGACGATCGTCGCCTTCTCGGCCGCGGGGCGGGCGCGCAGAGAGGTCGCGATGACGGCGGCGCGCTTGGCGAGCAGCCGGCCGAGGTCGAGTTCGCCCCGGGTCCCGCCCTGGAGGCCGATGACGACGAGCCGGCCGGCGGTGGCGAGGACCTCGACATTCCGGGGGAGATAGCTCGCGCCCATGTTGTCGAGGATGACGTTCGCGCCGGCGCCGTCGGTCGCGGCCCTGACCACGGCGACGAAGTCCTCGTCCCGGTAGTTGACGAGGATGCGGGCGCCGAGGTCGCGGCATACGTCGAGCTTGGCCTGGGAACCGGCCGTCACGGCGACGGTCGCGCCCGCCTCGCGGGCCAGCTGGATCGCCATCGTCCCGATCCCGGAGGACCCGCCATGGACGAGAAAGACCTCTCCCGGCTGGAGATTCGCGGTGAGGAAGACATTCGACCAGACCGTGCAGACGACCTCGGGGAGGGCCGCGGCGTCGACGAGGCTGACGCCCGCGGGCACCGGGAGGACCTGACCGGCCGGGACGCAGACGGCCTCGGCATACCCGCCGCCGGTCAGCAGCGCGCACACCGCGTCGCCGACGGCCCAGGTCGTCACGCCGTCCCCCAGCGCGTCGATCGTGCCACTGACCTCGAGCCCCGGGTATGCCGACGCCCCCGGCGGCGGGGGGTAGACGCCGATCCGCTGCATGACGTCGGCCCGGTTGACTCCGGCGGCGGCGACCCGGATCCGCACCTCTCCGGCCGCGGGCGTGGGGTCGGGGACCTCGGCGAGGACGAGGGCCTCGGGCCCGCCGGGCTGAGGGATGGTGATGGCCTGCATGAGCCCAACCTACGGGGCGGCGGGGGGTCGCCCCCCAGGGTGACGGCCAGGCGCCCGGGCTTGGCCCGGGCGCCTGGCCGTCGCGGTCAGCTCCGGACCATCTCGTAAGTCACATTGTCGCCGTGCTGCTGGGTCCAGAAGATCCGCCAACCGGTGCGGAACGGGGTCGGGATCTTGGCGCCGAGAAGACCCGCGGCCGTCGGATCCCCGTCGCTGACGTGGATGCCGGTGATCTCGTTGTCCCCGTCGTTGGCGAACCCGGGCGTGCCCGCGTCGAGGAACCCGGAGTCGAGCGTGGCCGACGGGTCGCGCCCCTCGGCGAGGAAGCGGCTCCACGTCGCGGCACCGACGTCGAGGACATATCCGGAGTCGAGCGCGTTCCGTTGCGTGTGGAGCGTGTCGCCGGCGTCCTCGACGACGAGGAGGTGGTTCGCGGAGGCGAAGGCGAGGTTGTCCAGGCCGGTGTGCGCCTGGTCGCCGTTCTTCACCACGTTGATCCGTCCGGTGCCCGCCCCGGCCGACGCCTGGGTGATCCGCAGGACCGCCCCCCACCCGCCATACGTGCCATTGGCGATGCTGTCGGCGTTGGTGTCACCGGTCTCGGTGAAGTAGAACTCCCGGAAGTTCGTCCCCGGTCGGAAGACGCCGTTCTCCGGGCGCTTGAGCGGTGTCGCCCCGGCGGCCTTGGCGGCGTCGGTCGCGCAGAAGGTCTCGGTCAGGTTCGCCGCGGTCGTGGTGTGCACCGTGACCCAACGCGTCCGGTAGGACGTCCCCTTGGTGTGCAGGGCCTCGAGGTCCGCGCTGGTGACCGAAGACGCGGTGTCCATCGGCGTTCCGTTCGCGCGGAGGATCTGGAGGGCCTGCAGCGTCCCGGTTCGCAGGTCGCCCTTCGCGGCGGGCGTGAACCGGTAGACATACGAGTTCGCGTACTTCGCATGGGTCGAGTTCCCGCTGCCGTCCACCGCGGTCGAGCCGCCGGTGTCCTCGACGAGCCACACCGATCCGTTCGGGGCGACCTGCACACCCTCGAACCCGCCCTTGCCCAGGGCGGGCATCTCGGCGAACGTCGACGAGCTCCCGTATGCCGCACGGCCCGCCCACACGCCGCCGTCGCAGCCGTTCTCTGAGGTGAGCAGCAATTGCTTCGAATAGGGATTCCACGTGCTGCCGTCGAAGTTGGGCAGCGGCGCGCCGGCGACGTCGGTGCTGGCGAGGATGGTCACGCGGTGCTTGGCGTCGGCGTCGAGATTGACCCGGGTGACATAGCCCGGCGAGCCGGTCTCATGACCCTGGAAGAGGAAGTGCGTGCCGTAGTCGTAGGTCGTGTCGGGACCGGTCTGCCCGGACAGGACGAGGTAGGTGTTCTTGTCGGGCTCGGTCTTGTGCGCCTCCACGACCGTGGAACCCTCGAAGTGGGGCATGAGGGTCGGGGAGTTGTCGATCGAGTCGTAGCCGTAGTAGCCGACACCGTTCTGCGGGTTCTCGACCGGCATGGACCCCTGGGCGCGGACGAGATCCGCGACCCCGGCCCCGAGGACATCGGGGCTGGTCAGCCCGGGGGATTTGATGTTGGGACCGGCGACCTGGCCGAACGGCGAGCGTGCGCCGTCGCTCGATCCGGCAGCGGCGGGAGCCGCGAGCAGTCCCGCGGCGAGAAGGGGGGTCGCGAGGCCGACCAGGGCCAACGACGGACGGATGCTCATGCGGGCGTCTCTCCTGCGTGACGTGACGGGGCTGGTGCGTCAGCAGCCTGACACCGGCACGGGGACCACCACGGGGATGGACGATGAACGCGGAGCGAGGGTTGGGTGACCGATCGAGGCGCCGGCCCGCGCGGGGTCAGCGCCCGTCGTCGAGGAGGGCGGCGAGAATCGGGCGGAACGGGCCGAGATCGACGTTGTGCTCGTCGGCATACGTCATGAGGGAGGTGCCGGCGGCACCCCCCGCGTTCGCGAGCTGGGTCCGGGCGCGTTCCTGGACGGCGTCGGCGCCCAACTGGACGGCGCCGAGGAAGATGAGTGGGGTGATGAAGATCCCGACGGCGAGGGAGAGGCCGGCGAGGCCTCGGCGCGCCCCGCGGATGAGGGCGATCACCGCAAGGATCAGGCCGACGGTGATGACGACGTCCATGCCGACCCAGCCGGTGAGCCAGAGCAACCCGTTGCCGAGCGGGTCTCGGGAGATGAGGCTCACCGAGGCGACGGCCTGATAGAGGAGGAATCCCCCGGCGAGGGTGCCGCCGACCACCACCGCCAGCGCGGTCAGGCCCATCCGTCCGCGGCGCCTGGCGCGGGTGACCGGAGCGGCGGACACGACGGTCGTCGGGGTCGCGTACGGCACCGGGGCCGAGGCCGCCCGGTCCCAGACGGTCAGGTCCTGCGGCGTCGGCAGGGTGGGCTGGAATCCCGGCGGAGGGGTCGTGGCCGGCTTGGTGTAGCTCGGATACACCGGTTCCGCGGTCCCGGCCCAGGTGCCGTATGCCGATCCCGGCGCCGGCGCGCCCATCCCCGGGTAGGCGTCGGGGTCGGTCAGGCGCAGGTCGCCCGTGGACCAGGAATCGCCCATCTCGTCACCCTCTCCCGCCGCGCTCCCACTCGACGCCGGCGCGCGCCGCGGTCAGGCCGCGCCAGCCTCACTGTAGGGATCGCCCGCGACCCGGGGCGTGTCCCCTTTTCGAGGGACATGCCGCGCCGGGCGCGGCGACCGGCGGGCGTGTCCCCCAATGAGAGGACTGGTCGAGTGCCGACGGCTCGGGCAGGTTGGCAACCGGCTCGCCCTGCCTCCAGCGGCGGCGGGTGGTGACAGAGCGATCCGCCGGTGCAGAGGAATACTCATGAGCTGGAATTTCGAGAACGCCACGGGCGTCGGTGGCGGGTCTGCGAACCCAACGGGACAGAACCCCTTCCCAGGCGGCGAGAACCCGTTCGAGTGGTCCGGCGCCGAGAGCCAGCCGACCACACCACAGGCGGGTCCGGGCTGGGACACCACCGTGATCGGGGACCCGCAGCCGGGGACCGGAGGTTGGCCGAACAGCGGCGACATCTGGGATCCCAACGCGGACGCCGGGCTCCCGGTGATGCTTCCGGCCGGAAAGCCCCCCGTGCCGTGGTTCGCCGGGGCGGCGGCGGGCGCGGTGCTGGCGCTCGCTGGCGCTCTCGTCGCCGCCTTCGTCCTCGACGGATCGCTCCCCGTGGCCGCGGTGAGCTGGCTGCTCGCCGGCCCGGTCGCCGTGCTCGTCCTCGGGGAGTTCGTCAAGCGTGACGAACGGCAACGAGCCCGGGCGTCCTACGAGGGGCCCTGGGTGCGTCCGGCGACGATCGCCGTCGGAGTCGTGGCGCTGCTCGCAGTGGTGGCCTCGGCATACGTCATCGCGAACTGGGTGGCGACCCGATGAGCCGCCTGCTGCGCCTGACTACGGCCGCCGTCCTCGCCGTCGGGGCTTCGAGCCTCGCCGCGCTCGTCCCAGCGACCGCCGCGCCGACCCGCGCGGTCTCCGTCCCGACCGCGGACCCGTCGGGGACGTCGACCGGGATCGCGAAGTTCGGTGCCTGCCTGAGTGGCCGGAAGACCGCCGACGTCGTCATCCTCCTCGACGAGTCCGGCTCGCTGCAGCAGAGCGATCCCAGCGGTGCCCGGGTCGATGCGGCGAAGTACCTGATCAAGCAGTGGAGCGCCCTGAGCGTCGAGTCCGGGGTCAAGATCGCCATCCAGACCATGGGCTTCTCCGGGAGCATCGCCGACGCGTCCGGCCGGTGGCTCGACGCCGGCGCGGACTACCCGCAGCTCAAGGACGACCTCGAGGCCTTCCGCTCGCGCAACTCCGGCCAGCAGACCGACTACTGGATGGCGCTCGACGGCGCTCGCCAGGCGCTGGCGCAGCGGGCCCAGCACGGCGGGTCGACCTGCCAGGCCATCCTGTGGTTCAGCGACGGCAAGCTCGACGCCTTCTCGACGTATGTCGGCGCCAAGGGCAAGGACGTCGTCAAGCCCTATCTCGACGACAAGACCGACAACGCCGCCGCGACCGCCGCGGCGGCCAAGGATCTGTGCCGCAAGGGCGGTGTCGCCGACCAGGTGCGCTCCTCGGGCATCGCGACCTTCGCCATCGGCCTGGCGTCGGGGACCGCGACCGAGTCCGACTTCGGCCTGATGAAGTCGATCGCCCTCGGCGAGAACGACTGTGGCGCGGTATCGGCAGCGGGAACCGGTGACTACCACCCCGCCGGGGACATCGACGCGCTCATCCTGGCCTTCGACGCGCTCCGGACACCGGGCCAACTGCCGGTGCAGCGTCGCCTCGAGATCTGCCAGGGCAAGATCTGCCCGGAAGCCACGGGCCAGTTCGTCCTCGACGACTCCATCACCCGGGTTCATGTCGCGACCTCCGCGAAGCCCGACGGCCTCAAGCTGTACGTGGTGCCGCCGACCGGAAAGCCCGTCGAGGTGCCCATGGCCGGCGAGAAGCAGACGAGGGTCGGTGGGGCCGAGGTCACGAGTGACGGGCTGTCGCCGCACACCGTGGCGCTGGACTTCAAGGCGATGGGCAGTTGGACCGGCGCCTGGTCGGTGGCCTTCGTCGATCCGAAGAGTTCGTCCGCGGGCCAGAAGTCCGTCGCGAACATCGAACTGTCCGCCGACATCGAACCCACCGTCACGCTGCCGGACTCGATCCACGCCGGGGACAAGGCCGTCCCGATCGGTATCGGTCTGCGCCACCACGCCGGGAAGGCGGTCGACCCGAGTGCCCTGCTCGGCACGGTGTCCGTCGACGCGACCTTCACCGACGCGAGCGGACGCGAGACCCCGGTCGCGACCGGGCTCGACGCGGCGGCCTTGGGCCGTCCGCTCAGCCTCGACCTCACCGACGCGGCCGAGGGCACCGGGACCCTGACCGCCACGGTGAAGCTGACGACCGCCGCGATCAAGCCCGCCAAGGGGAAGCCGATCAAGGGCACGGCGATGACGCCGGTGTCCGTCGACGTCGACGTGCCCGTCCTGGCCCCGCCCGGATTCCCGACCGTCGCCGACAAGGTGACCTTCGGCACCGCGAGGGGCACGGCGAAACTCGCCGCGACCGTCAAGGCGACCGGCCCCGGGTGCGTGTGGTTCGACACGCCGCAGGTCATCGCCGCGCCGGAGAAGGCCGGCGCGATCGGCGTGACCAGTTCGGCCGGAAGCGCGTCGTCCTGTGTCAAGCTCGCGGCGGGGGAGTCCAAGGACATCCCCGTCACGCTGACCACGGCATCGGCGGCCAATGGCTCGGCCAACGGGACCCTCACCGCTCACCTCGACTCGACGGACAAGCCGGGGGCGTCCCGCACCAAGCAGGTCGGGTTCGCGGCGAACCTCGTCAAGCCCCTCGTGTTGGGCAGGGCGATCGGCGCCTTCGTCGTTGCCCTCGTCCTCGGCATCGGGATTCCCATCGGGCTGATGTATCTCGTCAAGCGGATCAACTCCAAGATCCCGCCCCTCCCCCTGCTCGGCGGCGTCTTCAATGTCGCCGTCGAGAACGGCCAGGTCATGCGCGGCGGTATGCCGTTCGCCCTTCAGCCGAACGAACTGCGCGACAACGTCCCGATCCCCGCGGGCGGAGCCACCTCGCTGACCGTCGGCCCGGCGCAGTTGCGCGTCCGCAACGGCTGGTCGCCATTCGGTCCGGGCACGGTGCTGGCCACGATACCGGGCGCCGCCGGCGTCTCCGAGATGAATGCCAGCCCGCGCAAGGGCGGCGCGGCTGTGTTGCCGCTCGCCGTCCACAACAGCTGGGCCTTGTTCAACGCACCGGACCTCGGTGCGGGACACGGGCGCCTGCTGCTCCTCGTCAGCGGGGACGCGCCCCTGCCGACGCGCCAGGCCATGATCGACAAGGCGCTTGCCGAGGTCCCGAGGCGCCTCCAGGAACTCGCCGGTGCGGCTGCGGCCCAGGGACAGTCCGGGGGCCTCGCCGACCCCGGCGGCACCGGGAACTCCGGGCCGAGCCTGGCCGACCCCGACGCAACCTGGGGCGGCTGGTCCGGTCAGGGCGCGGGTGACCCGTGGGCGACTCCGGCCGCCCCGGCGGGCGCGCCTCAGGCGGATCCGTGGGCGAATCCGGCCGCCCCGGGCGGCGCGCCTCAGGCGGATCCGTGGGCGACTCCGGCCGCCCCGGCGGGCGCGCCTCAGGCGGACCCGTGGGCGACTCCGGCCGCCCCGG
>JBDIAJ010000092.1:0-16480 GCA_039812345.1 Nostocoides sp.
CCGTGTTGCGTAAGGCCTCCCCGACAGCACGATGAACAACGCCAGCCTGGACGTCGGTCAAGCTCGGCCAATGCTCAGCGCGATCTCCCATTTGCAGGCGGACCTGCAGACCACACCCTCGGGTGACGTCTTCCAACAGGGTGTGGATCGCGGTGTACTCGGATTCGGCGGATGCCAGACGCCCATCCAGCCGGTCCGCGACGTGGCTAGTCCGCTCCAGAAGTTCTGGATAATCAGTGGTCTCAGACGACATCGCGACTAGCACGCCGATTACTTCGTCGTGCAGCGCCTGGCGTGCCCGACTCACTGCCGTGGCGTCAGCCTCATCCAGCCGCTCGCTCAGTTCCTGCCGCTGACGGGCCTCAAGCGATGCGTCCGCTCCGATCACCGCATTTACGCCGGCCCGCCGGATAAACGCGGCGGCCACGGCGAAGCCACCCAGCAGGACCAACTCGCCAACCGCGGTCAAGCCATCAACTGTTCCACCCTGAGCCCAGCGAACCGACACGGTCACGGCCGACGAGGCCACCGCAAGAGCGAGGGCGGTCCAGCTTGGGACAATGGTTGCCGCGTACCAGGTAAGCAGGTAAAGGACGTGCCCTTGCATAGCGGATTGGACCGTGACAGGCAAAGCCGTCGTCAGCAGGCAGGCTGCGGTCGCCGTGACCAGCCCTACTGTCTGCCCTTGGCTATGAAATACGGCCAGCGCCGACAACGCGATGGAAATGACGACCAGAACCGGGACCGTGCGCGGTTCCACATCTCGGGTCCGTACGAGTGTGATACCGACTCCACCAGCGGCAACCATCGCGTAGAGGCCACGAGCCAACTGATGGAACCGGCGGGTGCGAGGGCGTGATGCGGCCGCGGCTGGCCACGCTCCAACCCCCCAAAGGGGCGCGGTGGGCACGGGTAGCGTCACGTCCACCACGCCTTCCCGGGAGTGCAAATGGTTCGGCTTGCTGTCATCATTCCGTTTCCCGGCGTCCCCCTCCACTTCGGTGCGTGCGCCTGTCAGTCAAGCGTTTGTCCAAGACCCGGCGCCATGAAGGCCGAAGCGAATGCGATACGACAGGACTAGCCGACCCCTCGAGTGGGACACGGCTGAGACCAGCTCCTCGGAAGTCTGTGAGATCGAGGGGCTGTGGAGCTGGCCGACGTGTCTCGGGCCCGACTCGCCGGATCGACCAGAAGCCAGGAAGAGCGCTCAGACCTACGGGACCGATCAGCCCTGACGACCCAGGACCAGGCCTACTCCGCCTAACGGTTCCGAGCGCCATCACGGCTTGCCCGGCTCCAAACCACCCGCTTTGTTCAAGAGCTCTTCTTGCTGCGAACCGAGGCGGCAAGGGCCCAGGCCGTGAGGCCAGCCGCGCCACCCAGGGTCCACCAGATTCGTCGCCTAGTGTTCTTGCTGTTGATATCTGGTTGTTGGCGCGCGAGTTGTTGCTGACGGAGGAAGGCCTGGTGTTGCTGGTATGCGTGCCAACCAGCCATTCGTTGTTGTTCCGCGCGAGCATGAGCTATCATGAAATCAACATCCGGAATCCCGGTCATCTGTGCCTCGGCTCTGATTGGTTGCTTCGTCCTGGGAGGCCCACCTTACTCTGGCGCGATGCGACTGCAACTGGTATGCCGACCCGGGCGAGATTCATGTGCCACCTCGCCACATCGCCCGCCTGCTGCGGCCTCGCGACCGCACTCCCGGCGGCGGAGGCGAGCAGTTGTTATTCCCAATGCTGGGGCTGGAACGGGCGGCCCCACCCCTTACATATGGGTCGAGGCCGCCACCTCACGTCGATGAGCTTCTCGGTGCACCGCGGATCGTTGCTCACCTTGAACGCATCGACCCGAGGTCGATGGACGCCCCAGGACCAGAGTGCACGCGACCGCAGGATCGGGTGGGTGCTGATGTCGGTGCCGGGGGCACGTTCATTTCGCACCGGTGGGATGTCTCCGGATAGCGGGCGGGGTATGGCCGCCGTGGCCGTGGGCATCGCGTTTCGTCAAGCGCTTCAGACGCCCATGCCCGACGGGTCAATCGACGGGTGACGAGGCCGGGGCTGCGGCCTTCGTCCCCGGGAGATAGCCGGTGTCGATGACCGCCTTGACGAACGGACGCGCCCGGCGGAGGGCCGCCTCCGCCTCCGGGACCGCGGCCCACAGGCGGGCCGCGGCGGCATCGGTCTGGGCCTCGAGCCGGTCATAGAGGGCCCCGCCCGCGGTGGTCATGGCGCCGGCGGCGTCGAGGATTCCCCGTTCGCGCAGGGACTCGGTGGCAGCCTGCCAATCGGCCTCGGTCCAGCCGCGGGTCCGCAGCAGGCCCTTCTTGCCCATGGTCCGGCGCCGGATGGCCGGGTTGGGGTGGGGCGCCTCGTGGAGGACGAGGGATTCGACCGGCGCGAGGTCGGCGAGGACCAGCGCGGCGAGGTGCCCGTCGCCGCGGTGCTCCCGGGCGACCGAGATCGCGTGCCAGAGTTGGAGGTGCGGCTCGTCCGGCCACGGGTGGGCGGCCCAGGCGGCGGCGAGGGGGCGGCCGGCATACGGGGCCTCGACGATGCCGACGCGCACGGCGTCGACGATCGCGCTGAGGTCGGGGTCGTCGATCCGCGGGCCGAGCGCGTCGCGCAGGGCGCGATCCACGGCGGTGGTCCGGGCGGCCTCGGCCGCGGGGAGGCCGA
This sequence comes from Nostocoides sp., assembly GCA_039812345.1. Lineage (GTDB taxonomy): Bacteria > Actinomycetota > Actinomycetes > Actinomycetales > Dermatophilaceae > Nostocoides_A. The sequence goes on from JBDIAJ010000092.1 coordinate 2,682, forward strand.
CGGAGAGGGCCTGCGTCCAGCCGTGGTGGATGAAGGCGGGGGTGAAGTTGGCGAACGTCGCCGTCACCACCGCGGACGGACACCGGCCGAGCGGCGCGGCGCGCCCGCCGACATAGATGCCGAGGTCGTCGAGACCGGCCGCGCGGGCGGTGTCCGCGGCATACGGATTGAAGTAGGCGAGCACGTGAAACGGCTCGAGGCTCTCGTATGCCGCGCGGGCGAGGCTGCTCATGTCGTTCTCCTGACGAGATGGATCACCGATCGAACCACGCGATGGCCGGTTCGACGAGGCTGCCGAGCCAGACCCGGCCGTCGTGCTCGCGCACCCCCGTCGCCATGTGCCAGCCCGTGGCGTCGCAGGATATGTCGTGGACGACGGTTCCCGATTCGTCGTATGCCGCGACCCGCGCCGTCCGCTTCGGCTTCGGCTTGAGGGCGTCGGGGGAGCGCCGGACCGCGGCCCGCATCCAGGGCCTGGCGCGCGTCTGGAGGAAGGTCAGGGCCGGGTCCTTCGGCGAGGCGTAGGTGACCCAGATCAGGCCGTCCGAGCCGAGGGCGATGTTGTCGGGGTGGGCGGGCAGGTCGTCGGCGAAGATCGTCGCGGCGCCCGGGCGGCCGTCCGTGACGGCCACCCGACGCAGCCGCCGGTGACCCGTCTCGGCGACGACGACGAACGTGCCGTCCGCCGAGCGGGCGACCCCGTTGGCGAAGCTGAGGCCGTCGAGGACGACCTCGGGTTCCCCGCCGGGAGCGAGCCGCAGCAGCCGGCCGGTGCGGGTGTCCTCGATGAGGTCGGACTTCCACTCCTCGACCCCCCAGCGGGTGCTCGAATCGGTGAACCAGATCGTCCCGTCGTCCAGCACGGCGGCGTTGTTGCAGAAGCGCATTCGTATGCCGCTCACGCGCTCCGCGAGGACCTCGACGTGTCCGTCGGTGAGCGTCAGGGCGAGCAGGCCGCGCTTGGCGTCGCAGGTGAGGAGGCGTCCGTCGGGCAGCCACTCGAGACCGAGGGGGCGGCCTCCGGTGGTGCCGATCCGGCGGAGGGTGTCGCCGTCGGGGGTGATCGCCCATACGGATCCGTCGGCGGTGCCGGTGTAGGCGAGCCCGTCGGGGCCGATGAGCACGTCCTCGGCGCCGGGGCCGGGCACCGGGACGATCGTGAGTGCGCGCATCGGCCCAAGATAGTGGCTGGCCGGCGGGCCTCGCCGAGGTCTGTGGAGGTGGGGCCGTCAGTAATCGCCCTTGATGACGAAGTAGGAGCCGCGGATGGTGCCGGCGAGTTTGGACTTCTGCCGGGCGAACTTGAAGGCGGCGAGTTCCTGAGGGACCTCCATCCCCTCGGACAGTTTGAAGCCGACGGCCCGCTTGCCGCCCGGCTCGACGGTCCACAGGACATTGATGGCCAGGCCGGATTCATAGAAGACATGGACCCAGTGGATGCCGTCGACGTCGCACACCGTGACCTCGAGCGGGGGCGAGGCGATGACGATGCCCCGCTCGTCGCGAAGGATGCGGCTGACCCACTCGACCGTCTGCGGGTCCTCGTCGGCCGGGGTGACGGTGAAGGTGTGGTCGTACTTGTTCCTGAAGTACCGGGCCTCGTTGGCCCGCAAGCCGGCGAGCGCGTCGGCGACGGGCGAGGTCTCCAGTCCCGCGGTCGACACCGTGGCGAAGCTGACGATCTGGCTCATGCGGTGCCTTCCGGGATGGGGTGACGGCCCCACGGTAGCCGGGAATGCCCCAATCCCGGTCGGTCGGGATCTCTCCCCGCCGAGCCGGTCGATCGCGAGGCAGACTGGGGAGAGCCGGGAGAGACCCGGTCGGGATGGACGCGGGAGGCGAGGTCCATGGGAACGGTGCGGATCGAGCGGATCTATGCCGAACCAACGCCCGAGGATGGCTTTCGCGTTCTGGTGGATCGCCTGTGGCCGCGCGGGGTGTCGAAGGAGCGCGCCGACCTCGATCTGTGGTTGAAGGATGTCGGCCCGTCCACCGAGTTGCGGACGTGGTTCGGCCACGACCCAGCGCGATTCGCCGAGTTCGCCGAGCGTTATCGGGCCGAGCTCGCCGACTCGCCCGCGTTCGCCGAGTTGCGCGACCTCTGCCGCACGCACGACGTCATCACGCTGCTGTATGCCGCGCGGGACACCGAGCACAACGAGGCCGTCGTCCTCGCCGACATCCTGCGGGGCGACTGATCTCGGGCACGGCTCGATCGCCTCTCCCGGGCAGAGCGTGGGCCCAAGACCGGGCTGAATCGGCCTTTCGACCGGGCTGAATCGGCCTCTCGACGGGGCTGAATCGGCCTTTCGACGGGGCTGAGTCGGCCTCTCGACGGGGGTGAGGCTCAGCGAGCGGTGCCGATGCTCGCGCGGATCGTGTCGGTGGCATCCCAGTCGTTGGCGTGCATGGCCGCGACCACCGTCCCGTCCTTGACCCAGTGGGCGCGGAAGGCGCCCCCGGCGGCGACATCGATCGAGCCCTCGATGTCCACCCGGTCGTAGCCGTCGGGACCGACGCTGCCGAAGTACTCCATCCCGAGGTCGTACTGATCGGTGAAGAAGTACGGGATACGGGCATACTCCTCCGACTCACCGGCGAGATTGTGGGCAACGACCTTGGCCTGCTCGATCGCGTTGTCCCAGTGCTCGACCCGGATGCGCCGCCCGAGCGTCGGGTGGTCCTGGTTGGCGATGTCGCCGATCGCGTGGATTTGTGGATCGGAGGTGCGCAGGCCGGCGTCGACGAGGACTCCGTTGTCCACATCGAGTCCCGCCTGCTCGGCGAGTCGGGTGTCCGGGCTGGCGCCGATCCCGACGACGATGAGGTCCGTGTCGGCGAGGTCCTCCGCCGTCACCGGGGTGCCGAGCCGCAGGTCCACGCCGTGTGCCCGGTGGAGGTCGGCGAACAGTGTCGCCACCTCCGGCCCGAGCACCTGCAACAACGGCAGCTCGGCGGTCTCGAACACCGTGACCTCGCTGCCGGCCGCACGCGCCGCGGACGCCACCTCGAGCCCGATCCATCCGGCCCCGACGATCGCCACGCGCGTCCCCTCCCCGAGTGCCTCCTTCAACGCCCGGCTGTCCTCGACGGTGCGCAGGTAGGTCACCGGCGGCCCGGCGCCGTCGGCCACGGCGAGGTGCCGGGGCTGGGCGCCGGTGGCGAGGACGAGCGCGGCATACGGGAGGTCCTCCTCCGGACCGCCGTCCGCGGGACTCAGACGCACGGTCCGAGCCGCGCGGTCGATCCCGGTCACCCTGGTGCCGAGGCGGAGGTCGACGTCATTCGCGGCATACCAGTCCGGTTCGTGCACAAGGGATTTCTCGAACGGCTGACTGCCGAGGAGGAAGCCCTTGGACAGCGGTGGCCGTTCGTATGGCGCGTGCTCCTCCGCCCCGACAAGCGTCACCGGGCCGTCGTGCCCGCGGGCGCGAAGTTCGGTGGCGACGGTCGCGCCGGCGAGCCCGGCTCCGACGATGACGATGGTCATGTCCTGCTCCTCGGGCGGTGACGGTGGTCCCATTTATTCCACGGAGCATAGTGAGAATACGTGGGCGCGGGCACCTAGCGCGCGGAGAACCTTCGCGCCCGGGCACTCTGGTTGACCCCGATCGCGTTGGATAAAATCCGATCATGATGCAGCGCACCGAGGTCGCCGGAGCGACCCGTTCGCGAGTGCTGGCGGCCATCCGGGCGGCCAGCGACCCGGTCGATGTCGATCGCCTCGCCGCCGATCTCGGCCTGCATCCCAACACGGTCCGCTTCCACACTGCCGCACTCGAGGAGGGCGGCCTCGTGCAACGGCACGAGGTGGCTTCCGGTCAGCGGGGTCGCCCCCGGGCGGTCTTCGAGCCGACTGCGGCGGGGGCGCGCAGCGGAGAACGCAACTACCAGTTGCTCGCCGGCATCCTCGTCGACCACCTCCGGGAGACCGCCGCGGATCCGATCCCCGAGGCGGTCGCGGCCGGTCGGGCGTGGGCACGCCGGTCCTTCACCGAGGCCGAGCGACCCCGGGGTCGACGCTCCACCACCACGGCGTTGCTCGACCTGTTCTCCGACATGGGTTTCGACCCAGAACCACGACCGGCGATCCGGCCGCGCGAGGTCGTCCTGCGCAACTGCCCGTTCCGTGCTGACGTGGAGACCCACCAGGACCTGATCTGCGCGGTGCACCGCGGCATACTCGACGGCCTGGCCGAGGCCGCCGCGTCGTCCGGGACGTCGCAGTCGCGCTATGTCCTCGAGCCACTGGTGACGCCGAACAGGTGCCTCGTGCGGTTCTCGCCGCCGTCCACGACGTCCTGAGCCCGAGGGTCAGCGGGCCACGAAGCGCCCGTGCGCTCCTCGTTCGGCGTCGGTCATGACGTGACTCGTGAACGGATAGGTCCCGGCCTCGGGGAGAGTGAACTCGACGAAACCGCCCTGCCCCGGCTGGAGGGCGAGCGCCTGAGCCCCGCCTCCTCGTTCACCGAAGGCGTCACGCCCGTCCTTCAGCAGATAGGCACCCTCGGCATAGGTGGTGTCGAACTGTCCCCCGATGACGTGAAAGGACAGGGCCGCATCCGGTCCGGCCGCCAGCAACCACACGCGAATCCGTTGCCCGACAGGGATGTCGATGGGGCGGTGGTCGTACTGGTAGGCGACCCCGTTGAGGGTCAGGAAGGACGGGCGGCGCGCCAGAACCGCGTCCGCGTCGACCTCTGCGATGGTGGTCCGACCGTCCCCGCCGACGTAGGCCGCACCCTCCTCCAGGACATAGCTCGCCGCGACCGGGGCGAGCCCGGGTGGGTCGATGACGACCGCGCCATAGAGGCCGGCCGCGATGTGCGCACTCATCGGCATGGTGGCGCAGTGATACATCCAGATGCCGGCCCTCGTGGCGGTGAAGCGATAGGTGAGCGAGGCGCCCGGCGGGATCGTGCGCATCGGGAGGTCCGGAGCGACCGAGCCGGCGTGGAAGTCGATCGAGTGGCCCATCGTGCTCCGGTTGACCAGCGTGACGACGAAGGTGTCGCCGATCCGGCCGTGCAGGGTGGGACCGGGAACGCCGCCGTTGTAGGTCCAGCGCTTCTGCCGAACCCCGGGTGCGACCTCGAGAGTCCGCTCCTGGACGGTCAGGGTGACGCGATGGATCTCGCTGTCCGTGAGCGCTGGGAGCCGCGGGTCCACGGCACGAAAGCTTCCGGGAACAGAAGGATCGGCCTGGGTCGGTGGGGTGGACCCGGCGTTCGCAGGGACGCCGGAGGTGGGTGGGGGGTTGGCGCTCGTCCCGGTCACCGCGACCCGCAATGTCATCCCCATCTGCCGGTGGCCGACGATCGAACACCAGCCGTCGAGGTCGGTGTCGATGACGCCGGCATCGACGGTGGCCCGCCCGCCCGGCATGACGCGTCCGCTGTCGACGCCGTTGGCGAGGACGAGATCGTGCGGGCTCGTCGGGTCCCTGTTGACGAGGTCGACGACGAGGCGGTCGCCGGCCGGGAGGACGATGCGGTCGGGGCGGAACGCCATGCCCACCGCCTCGACCGTGACCCGGGTCGTCCGGCCGGAGGCCGTCACCGGTGCGTGCGGGCGGTCGGAGCCATGCCAGACGACGGCGGCACCGACCACGAGCGCGAGCGCGATGACCGCAGCGAGCGCCTGTCTCGCCGACCAGATCCCCGGGTCACGTGGGAGCCGCTCGGCCTTCGTCAGAGGCGGCTGGGTGGCGCGCGATGCCTTCTCGCGCAGCGCGGTCAGCAAGGCGGCCGGCATGAGGGCGAGGAAGGAACCCAATGCGAGCAGGCAGACGGCCGCCCCCGCGCGTTGCACGAACCCGGGGACCGGGCCCAGCCACACGACCAGGCCGAGATTGGCGGCGAGCACGCGGGCAACGGCATACCGATCCATGACACCCTGCCCGGCGCGCACGGCACGGGCACCACCGCCGATGACCACGGGGACGAGATGCGACAGCGCGCCGATCAGGAGTTGAGCGGCGAACCCGACGACCGCCGCGATCGCGGCCGTCGGGTAGCCGTCGGGGAGCTCGGCCCACGCGGGGGTGGTCGCGACTCGGACGAGCACGAGGACGAGGGTGGCGGCGAACCATCCGAGGGCCGCGGCCGTCGACCAGGTCGCGGCGTGCCGGGGCGGAGCGGTCCGTGCGGGCAGCACCAGCGCACGCGCCCACCAGAGCACGGCTGCGACATAGCCGAGCAGGCCGATGCCCGCCCATCGTGGCGACGGCGCCAGCAGGGCGGCCGCGTCCGTCACGAGCACCCCGGCCATCAGCACTGGCAGGGCATGGCGGGCGAGCGATTCGGCGCGGGGGTCGAGGCGCGTCCGCAGCATCGTCGGCCAGAGCGTGACCAGCGTCCCGCACATGGTCAGCCCGATCCAGCCGAGGAGCATCGTGACGGTGTGGGCGAGCAGCAGGCGTCCTTCGCCGGTCTCGTCGGGACCGTGCGCCAGCAGCACACCGAACACCGCACCGACGGGGAGGAGGAGCGCCGCGCCGACGTAGTAGCGGACGGTGATCCGGAACCGACCCGGGAGGGCGGCACGCACGTCGCGCATCAGGGTCGCGCCGTGCCACCCGACCGCGGCGGACACGAGCGCGGCGCCCGCGATGGTGACCGGCCAGCGCACGGTCATGACGCCGCCGATCACCAGGAGGGTGCCGACGATGTGGAGGACGATGCGGCGATCCTGCGCCCGCTCGTCCGCTCGGGTCGCCCGAGTCTTCAAGAGCGCCTGGGTGAAATGGCTCGACCACACGAGAATCGAGAGCGTCGCTCCGCCGAGGACGACGAGGTGGATGGCGGCCCAGCCGAGCCCCGGGGACCACGCGCCGGCGAGCGCGACGAGGAGGCCGAGCGCGAACCAGACGGGGGCGGGGTGATCGCGAAGGGGTCGCGTTCCGCGGGCCGATCCGGCCACCCGCTCTCGTCCGGGAGTCGGCGGGATCACGTCACGCGCGCGTGAGCTTCAGCACCGAAGATGGTCGCGTGCCGGATGACGCGCGGGTCGAGCACGGGGATGTCGCGGTCGTCCTCGCACTCGCCGGCGTGCGCCACCACGTGAGCGGGATCTCGGTCATCGGGAGACGCCTTTCGTCGTGGCCGCGGCGCGGCCGGTCTCCCTATTTGATATCAGGTCGATTGGATAAAATAAAGTGGGCCGGGAGCCGGGCCACGGAAAAGTCCTCGGCGCAACGGAAGTCTTCCGTTGCGCCGAGGACGTTCCGCCATCGGGCGGAGGAGTCGTGGCGCGACTCAGTCGCCGAAGGCGTCGACGACGGCCTGGTCGATGGTGTGCTTGGGGCCGGTGAACCAGGTGCGGGCGGAGGTGACCCACCAGATGGCGAGGCAGATCAGGGCGCCGAGGGTGACGATGGGGGCGTAGTTGACGAACTTCCACGCGAAGTCCTTGTTGCCCGGCACCGCCTGGGGGACGAACGGAAGCATGAGGAACGCGCAGACGACGAGGATCTCGACGACGGCGAGCGGGTTCATCCACTTGTACTTCGCCCCGTTGTTCCACGAGCCCGCCTCGAAGGCGTCACCGTGCCGCCAGCGCAGCCAGATCGGGATGGCGAAGGCGAGATAGAGCCCGATGACGGCGATCGAGGTCACCGCATAGAACGCCACCGGGACCACCAGCGGCGCCGCGTCGGTGCCGAGGTTGACCCGGATGAGCGCGGGGAGGGTGACGATCGCCGAGACCACCGTCACCAGCATGACCGCATTGGCCGGCACCTTGCTGCCGTTGAGTTGCTGCCACAGGCGCGAGCCGGGGATCGCCCCGTCGCGGGCGAAGGCATAGGTCATCCGCGACGCCGAGGTCAGGCAGGCGATCGAGCAGAAGAACTGCCCCGCGGCCGAGATGAACAGCACCAGCGCGGCCATCTTGGACCCGAGCGACTGGACGAAGATGTAGGCGACCCCACCGGCCCCCACGCCGGCGTTGTCCGGGGCCCCGGCCGCGTCGTTGGGGATGGCGAAGACGACGGCGAGCAGCAGGATGTAGCCGCCGAGCACCGAGTAGGCGATCGACTGCCAGATCCCCCGGGCCGCCGCCTTGGAGGCCGCCGCCGTCTCCTCGGACAGGTGCGCCGAGGCATCGAAGCCGGTGATCGTGTATTGCGTCAGCAGGAAGCCGAATGGCACGACCATGAACCAGAACGTCCCGCTGCTCGTGCCGCCCCCGGAGAAGCCCGAGTTGTTGAACCGCTCGGTGAAGACATAGCTGAACGACTGGTGCTGGTCGGGGACCACGGCGAGGATGACGACGATCAGCGCGGCACCGAAGACATGCCACCACACCGAGATGTTGTTCAGGACGGCCATCAGGTGCGCCCGGCCGATGTTGAGCACCGCCCCGATGACGAGAACGACGATGAAGATGAGGAACACCCGGGTCAGGGAGTAATCGGCCGCGTAGCCCGTCGAGAAGGTGCTCAGCGTCAGGTCGATGAAGGTCGCGCACCCGTAGGCGACGCCTGCCGTCACCGCCATGAGCCCGATGAGGTTGAGCCAGCCGGTGAAGAACCCGGCCGCCGGCCCGCCGAGTTTGGCCGCCCACCAATAGATCCCGCCGGATGTCGGATAGGCCGACACCAGCTCGCTCATGGTGAACCCGATGATGAGGATGAGCACCCCGAGGATCGGCCACGACCAGGACACCGAGATCGGGCCGCCGTTGTTGAAGCCCGCGCCGAAGTTGGTGAAGCACCCGGCGAGGATGGAGATGATCGAGAACGAGATGGCGAAGTTGGAGAATCCGGACCACGACCGCTCGAGGTCCTGCGAGTAGCCGAGTTTGGCGAGCTGCTTCTCGTCCTCGGTGAGTTCGTCGACGACGGGTTCGTGGGCTTCGGGCATCGCGGCTTCCTTCATCTCGGGCCGTCAATCGGTGACGTAGCCCACATCCTTTGGGCTCGGACGGATTTCGTCCAGACCCCGTGCCCCAATCGAGATTCTTCGGCCTCAGCCGCGCCGCCGCGCAAGAACCCGGTCGATGGCCTCGTCCAGCCCGGGAGTGTCCGCCCCGAGCTCGGCCGCGACGGCCGCTCGCAGGGCCGCCCGGAGCACCGCGTCCCCACCCGCCGGTCCGGCCGCCGGCGCGGACGCGGTCCCCGACGGCGCGACGGGAGCGGTCGGCATACGCTCGATGGCGACGCCGAGATCCCGCGCCCGCGTCGCCGCCTCGTCCGTGAGCACATCCCGCGCCCCGAGCCGTATGCCGATCCCCGCCGCCCGTGCGTCGTCGACATCGGCGCGCGTGACGAACCGGCGCCGGCAGGACTCAGCCCCGGCCATCGAGGCTCTCCAGGGCCTTGACGACCGCGTCCCGGGCGGTCACGATGTCGGCCTCGTTGCCGGCCATCCACAACCGGCCGTAGACCCCGACCGAGGCGACGTGCATGAGGTTGACGTTCGCCGCCTTCTCGGCCTCGTTGGCGGCGTAGTTGATGTAGGCCGCCGGGGTGCACTCGACGACGAGCATCGTCTGCCCGGCGACGAGCATCATGCCGCGGGTGAACCGGTTGAGCAGCTGCGACTGATAGGGGCTGACATTGGTGATCACCTGCAGCGAGGCGATCGTCGGGCGAATCCGGTCGTGGACCTGGAGCCCGAGCTCGCCGAGCACGACCTCGCCGGCGGTCAGCACCTCCGCCTGCGACTCCGAGTGCAGCTCGAACATCCCGAACTGCCGCTCGACGATCTGGGCGCCGGGCCGGGCCTCGGTGGCCTTGACGGCGACGTCGACCACCCGGAAGACGTGGTTGCCGGGCGCCATCTCGACATACAGCGCGGCCATCCCCTCGACCGGCAGGTCACCCTGGGTGACCGTCCCGACGAAGGAGGCGTACTGCGGCTGCATCCGGTCGATGTAGCAGTACGCACGCAGTTCGAGGTCGTCGGCGGCCATCACGGGGTCCTTTCAGCGGGGGTGGCGCAGCGGGCGATGCCCAGCGGGGTGACGTAGAGCGGGTGGGCCGGCACGACGGCCTCGCGGCCGGTGACCTCGGCGACCACCTCGGCGAAGTGGGGGAAGGCGACGCTGCCGCCGACGAGGTGGATGGCGCCGCCGGGCCAGTCCGGCACCTGGCGAGCCACGATCGTCGCGACCTTCTCGATGACCGGCCGGACGACGGGGAAGAGTCGATCCTGTTGCGCGGGATCACGTTTGAGCGCCTCGGCGGTCTCGAGATCGACCCCGAGCGCCCCGGCGACGACGAGGGAGAGATGGTGCCCGCCGGTGGCCTCGTCGGCCGTATGGACGATCCGCCCGGCCCGGACCACGGCGATCCCGGTGGTCCCGCCGCCGACGTCGACGACGACGCCGTCGGTGAGCCCGAGCACGGCGTTGGCGGCCGACGGCTCGTCGACGAGGCCGGTGCAGTCCATCCCGGCCGCCTCGATGACATGCCGCACCGCCCGCGCGTCGTCCTCCGGTATGCCGGGTGGGTACGCCCCGTGCGCGCTGGTCAGCGCCCGCCCGAGCCGGGCCTCGACCCGCGCCTTGAGCCGGGTGAGCAGGTCCAGCGCCCCGAGGAAGTCGACGACGACGCCGTCGCGGACGACATCAGCGAACTCGGCGGCCCCGGCGAGGGGCCGGTCGTGCTCGTCGAGGGCGACGACGACGGTGTAGGCGGTGCCGAGGTCGACGCCGACCTTGAGCGCGCCGGTGACCGGACCCACCGGCCCGGCGCCGCCAGCCGAGGAGCCGGTGATCGGGGCGCCGGCGATCGGGGCGCCGGCGATCGCGGCGGCGGCGGCGTCCATGACCTCATCGAGCGTGGCGATCACGACGGGTTCCACTCGGCCGGGTAGGTGACATAGAGGAACTTCGCCCAGCTCGGGGTGCCGAAGGTGATCTCCGAGCCCTTGGGGACGACGATGACGTCACCGGGGAACCCGACGACCCGTTGGGTCGCGGTGGTGATGTGCAGCTCGCCCTCGAGGACGTACTCGACCTCGTCGTAGTCCAGCCGCCACGGGAAGGATCCGGCCCGCAGGCTGAGCAGCCCGGCCGCCATCGGCACCCCGTCGCGCCCGGTGACGACATCGCGCAGCCGGACGTCCATCTCGGGCCGGCCCAGGTCGCTGGGGAACGGGTCGAGCGGCAGCCGGCCGATGTCGCGGACGTGCGTCAGGCGCGGCTCCGTGCCGGGAGCCGGGACGGAACGCGACGGTGCGCCTGGACCAGACGCGACGGGGGGCGATGCGCCTGGGGGAGGCGCGGCGGCATGCGGCAGCGGGGGCGAGGGAGGTCGGCCCGGATCCGGGCGTGCGGGACCGACGACGATGCTGACCCCGCGTTCGCGGGCGGTGTCGCGGGCCAGCGCGGTCAGCCGGTCGTCGGGGCCGACGAGGAGTTCGCGGCGACCCTCGCGCAGGAGCCGCAGGACGTCCTCGGCGGTGTGCACCCGACGGCGTGGCCGATCCGGCTCACCGCGGGTCGCGGGGCTCACGCGCCGGCGGACGGGAGAATCTGCTCGACGTCACTGTGCGGGCGCGGGATGACGTGCACGCTGACCAGGTCGCCGACCCGCTGGGCCGCCGCGGCGCCGGCGTCGGTCGCCGCCTTCACCGCGCCGACGTCGCCGCGGACCATGACGGTGACATAGCCGCCGCCGATGGTCTCCTTGCCGATCAGCGTGACATTCGCCGCCTTGACCATGGCGTCGGCGGCCTCGATGGCACCGACCAGACCGCGGGTCTCGATCATGCCGAGCGCGATCAGTTGGGGAGTGGGAGCCACTTTCCGTTCCTTTCTCGGGGACTACTTCTTACTGGTTCTGACCGAGTCGCGCCAGGACGGCGGCGACGATCCGGTCGATCTGCGGATCCGCGTATGCCGCTCCGCCCGTGTCGGCGCGACCAGCCGGTCCCGACCGGCGGACGTCGGGCGCGAGCTCGTAGGCGACCGCGGGCGGCTGCCGCAGCGGCCAGGCGACCCGCTTGACGTTGAGCAGGTGCCGCATGGTGATGTTGTCGCCGACGACCGCGCCGCCCACGCCGCCGGGGCCGAGGGTCATCGACGGCATGACCCCGGTGGTCGCGCCGATCGCGCCGAGGGTGCCCCAGCCGTTGACGATGATCCGGAAGGCCGGCTTCTCCAGCCCGAAGGCGAGGATGACGTCGTCGTCGGTGGCGTGGATGACCAGGGAGTGCCCATCCCCGCCGTAGCGCAGCAGCTCCAGGGACCGCTCGCAGCCGGCGTGCCAACCGTCCTCGACATAGAAGCCGAGGACGGTGGTCAGCTTCTCGCCCGACAACGGCTCGTCTCGGCCGACCCGGGCGAGGTCGGCGACGAGGATGCGGGCGGTGTCGGGGACCCGGATGCCGGCCTTCGCGGCGAGCACCTGCGGGGTTCGGCCGACGGCGGAGGCGTCCATCCCCAGGCTCGGGGTGAACAGCACCCGGGCGAGGGCCGCCTTGTCCGACTCCGAGACCCAGTGGGCGCCCTCGGCCTCCATCGCCGCCCGCAGCGCGGCGGCGATCGGCCGGTCGGCGACGACCGCCTGCTCGGTCGCGCAGATGACCGAGGAGTCGAACGCCTTGCTGTTCACGATGCACCGGGCGGCGGCCTGGATGTCGGCGCTGCGATCGACATACGCCGGGACGTTGCCCGGGCCGACGCCGAAGGCGGGCTTGCCGGTCGAGTGCGCGGCGCGGACCATCGGGGTGCCGCCGGTGGCGAGGATGACCGAGGTCGCGTGGTGGCGCATCAACTCCTGGGTGCCCTCGAGCCGAACCTCGGTCAGGCACGAGACGAGACCGCGCGGCATACCGGCCCGTTCGCCGGCCTCGGCCATGAGGCGCACCGCCTCGGCCGTGCACTCCTTCGCCGACGGGTGCGGCGCGATGACGATGCCGTTGCGGGCCTTGACCGCGATGAGCACCTTGAAGACCGCGGTGGAGTTGGGGTTGGTCGACGGGGTCAGGCCGACGACGACCCCCATCGGCCAGCCGATCTCGAGCAGCCGGCGTTCGTCGTCGCGGCGGATCACCCCGACGCTCGGCTGGTCCTTGATCGACTCCCAGACGGTGCGGGAGGCGAATTCGACCTTGAGCCGCTTGTGGGCGGCGACGCCGTAGCCGGTCTCGTCGTGGGCGAGTTGCCCGAGCCGCGCGGCGTCGTGGAAGACCGCGTCCGACATCGCCTGGCAGATGTGGTCGACCTGCTCCTGGGTGAACCCGAGGAACTCCCGTTGCGCGGCCCGGGCCGCGGTGGCCAGCTCGCGCGCCTGCTGGATCGAGCGCAGGTCCGGATCGTATGCCGTCATCTCAGGCCTCCCTCGGGGCGGCGGCGACGCCGAGCACGGCGTCGCGGAAGACATTGCACGCCTCGGCGACCGCGCTCTGCTCGCCGGTGAGCAGGCCGCCGGAGAAGTTCGTCTCGCTCGGCGGCGCGAACCAGATCTTGAGCTCGACGTCGGTCGCCTTGAGAACGGCGTCGAGCCCGAGCGTCGCCTCGAGCGGGGGCGCGATGAGATAGGCGAGCGGATCACCCGTCGCGATGCCCGCCACCTCGCTCAGGTAGGTCCCGGTGCGGGCGATCGGGTGGGCGAAGAAGGCGTGGTCCCCGGCGTCGTCGGCCGCCTCGAACCACGCGCCGTGCTCGGCGTGCTCGACGCAGGCGGCCAGCGCCGCGCGGGCCTCGGCCGGGTCGGGCGCGGCGAGGATGCCGATGATCTCGCCGGAGAGGGGCCCGGAGGCATGGGCCGATCCGGCATAGAAGCTGTGGGCGTAGGCGACCCGGCAGTCGGCCTTCTTGGTCGCCTCGTCGAGGGCGACGTAGAGGAC
>JBDIAJ010000093.1:0-16396 GCA_039812345.1 Nostocoides sp.
CAGACATCATCCCGGCCAGTCGCTCACCAGGCCCGCACGCCACCCCGAACCACCGAAAAGATCAGCGATTCCCTAGGACTCCTTCCGCGTGGCAAACGACTCACGAACAGACTCCATTCTGGACTTCCGCGTCCTCAGCCGAGCCCTGCTCCAACACTGGCGCACCATCGTCACCGCGGCCAGTCTCGGAGTGATTCTCGCGGCCGTGTGGTCCTTCGTCTCGCCTCGGGAGTACACCGCCAACGCGACCGCCATGGTGTTCGCCGGTTCGAGTTCGAGCGTGGGGGAGGGGCAGCAGGCCAACCTCTTCACCCAGGCCAAGGCCAGTCTCTATCAGCAGCTCGCGGTGTCGACGAGTGTCGTGGACCGGGCCTATGTCCTGGCCGACCTCAAACCGGACGGGCCGGTCACGATCTCGGTGCCGCTCAACACCAACCTCATCAAGATCAAGGTCGTCCGGCACGATGCCCGCCAGGCGGCCAACCTGGCGAACGCCTTCATCGACGCCATCGCCCAACAGGTCGACAAGGTCGAGAACGGCACCGTCGACGGCTCGCCGGCGACCGGCCTGCCGTCGGTCGTGAAGATCCAGACCTTCACGGCCGCGACGGCGTCGACGATTCCCAGCGCCCCCCGGGTCAAACTCGGACTGGCGCTCGGCCTGCTGGCCGGCACCGTGGCCGGCTTCGCGCTCGCGGGACTGCGCACCATCCTGGACCGCCGGATCACCTCTGACCATGTGGTGGAGGAGCAGTTCGGTGTGTCCGTCGTCGCGATGATTCCGCTGCACACGCGTCATGACGGCCAACGCCGGCTGGCTGGTGTCGAGAGCCGGGCGACGGGGGGAGAAGGCTTCCGGACGGTCGAGGCCTTCAAGGAACTGCGCACCAATCTGCAGTTCATGAACCCGGACAATCCGCCTCGGGTCATCGCCGTCACCAGCCCGCTTCCCGAGGAGGGCAAGTCGACCGTCGCCCTCAACCTCGCCGTGACCATCGCGAGCCGAGGCCAGAAGGTCGTGCTCGTCGATGGTGACCTGCGTCGCCCGACGGTCGCCAAGAGTTTCGGCTTCGTCGACGGGGTCGGTCTGACGGATGTCGTGGTCGGCAACGCCACGCTCGAGGAGGTCATCCACGATGTCCCCGAGACGCCGGGGATGCGAGTTCTGGGGTGCGGTCCGATTCCGCCGAACCCGAGCGAGATCCTCAGTTCCGAGCGGTTCGGGCAGGTGATCCGTGAACTCGCCAAGGACGCGATGGTCATCGTCGACGCCCCGCCGGTCATCCCGGTCACCGACGCGGCGATCGTCGCGGCGCGATTCGACGGGGCGCTGGTCGTCATCCAGGCGGGTCGCACGACGCGGGATCAGCTGGGCAAGGCGCTGAGCAATCTCGCCAAGGTCAACGCGCGCGTCCTCGGGGCGGTGCTCAACCGGGTGCCGAGTGGGCGGGTCTCTTCATACAGCTACAGCGGCTATTACGGGTCGTCCTACTATTACTACTATGAGTCGGTGCCGGAGCGTGGAGCGGCGTCGACGGGCACCCCGAAGCGGAAGCGTCGTGGCGCGAAGTCGCGTGCGGGATCGGTGACCGAGCCCGTGCCGACAGCGGAGCCCGTGCGAGGCCGCGAGGGCGCCTCGCACTGACCATGCACGATCCCCTGGGCACCGTTGAGGTCACCCTCCCTGAAGCCACGGACCTCGCCGGTGGCCTGGTCGGGTCGACGGCCGCGCGGCTCGGCGTGAGCGCGCTCATCGTCAAGGGTCGGCACGCGTCGGAGCAGGGCCTGCGCCCGGTGCGCGACGCGGTCGACGTCGACGTCCTCGTACGTGGTGACGGAGCCGCCGATCGACTGATCGAGGCGCTGGGCAGGGTGGGTTGGCGGCCCCGGCCGGTCGACCCCGATGATGCGATCTTCCCCCACCACTCGGTGCCGCTCATCCACAGTGGCTGGCCGTGCGATATCGACGTGCACACGAACTTTCCGGGGTGTGACGCCCCGCCGGAGGTCGTCTTCGACGTTCTCTGGGACCATCGGGTGCCCGCTGCCGCCGCGGGTTCGTCGATCTGGATCCCCGATCTCACCGCGACCGCCCTCATCGTCGCGCTGCACAGCCTGCGCAAGCCGCAGGACAGTCCCGAACGGTCGGATTTCGTGCATGTGGTCGAGGCGGCACCGCGCCTGGTCTCCGGTGAGGAACTCGTCGACCTCGCCCGCCGGACGCGGGCCCTCGGCGCGCTGCTACCCTTCCTCGAGCAGGCGTATCCCGGCTGCACCCCGCAGATCGTTCCGCCGCCCTCGGAGGAGTGGATTCTCCGGTGGACGGCGACAGACTCGGCGACCGTGCGCCTGATCACGCTGCGTCAGGCGAGCTGGCGGGAGCGGCCCGCCATGATCCTGCGCGCGCTGAACCCGTCGCCGGAAGCGTTGGCCGCGGTCAACCTCGAGGCCCTGACGGCCGACGCGGCCGGACTGCGGCGCCTGCGTCGGCAGCGGCTTGCCGCAGCCGCGAAGCGCGTCCCGCACATCGTGCGGGAGTATCGGGCATTTCAGCGGGAAGTCGCTCGCCAGCGGGCACAGCGACCCGGCTGACCGTCGGATCGGTGTGGCAAGGACCTCGCCGACCAGGGAACCTTCCGTTGCGCGGGGGTGCTGTCGGGCGATTCAGAACCGGGTCACGCCGGTGCCGTCACTCGTCGTCGTCGAGCGGGTCGTCGAGGCGGGCGAGCCAGGCGGCCAACCGTTCGACCGGAACCTCGAACTCGGGGTACTCGTCGACGAACGACTGGAACTGGTCGGCCACCCACGCGAGGGTGACCTCCTCGTCGCCGCGCCGCGCGATCAACTCCTCGATGCCGCGATCGGTGAAATACACCGGCGCGCCCGTCAGCGCTGGAAGGCGGCCGCCAGGATCGCGGCCTCCTCGACGGCGTGCTTCTTGGACGACCCGGTCGCCGTCGACGCCGAGGCCGGACGCGACACCGCGCGAAGCGGCTTCGAGTAGCCGTGCGCGGCCAGTTGCTGGGGGAGGTTGAGCGCGAGGAAGGGATAGGCGCCCTGGTTCATCGGCTCGTCCTGGACCAGCACGAGTTCGGCATTGGGGTAGTCGGCCATCTGCCGGGCGATCTCGTCGCCCGCGAGCGGATACAACTGCTCCAGACGGAGAATCGCCGTCCGCTGGTCGCCGCGCTTCTCGCGTTCGGCTTCCAACTCATAGACGACCTTGCCACTGGCCAGCAGCACCCGGTCCACGTCGTGCTTCGGCAGCGTCGCGGAGTCGGGAAGAACGGGCCGGAAGGTGCCCGTCGTGAAGTCCTCGGGCATCGACGAGGCGGCCTTGAGGCGCAGCATCGACTTGGGCGTGAAGACGATCAACGGGCGACGCGGCCGGGCATACGCCTGGCGGCGCAGCAGGTGGAAGTGGCTCGCCGGGGTGGAGGGGTAGGCGACAGTCATGTTGTCCTCGGCGCACATCTGGAGGTAGCGCTCGATGCGCGCGCTCGAGTGGTCGGGTCCCTGACCCTCGTAGCCGTGGGGGAGCAGGAGGACGACGGACGAGCGCTGCCCCCACTTCTGCTCGGAGGAGGAGATGAACTCATCGAGGATGGTCTGTGCGCCGTTGGCGAAGTCGCCGAACTGGGCCTCCCACAGGACCAGGGCGTCCGGCCGCTCGACGGAGTAGCCGTACTCGAATCCCATCGCCGCATACTCCGAGAGCATCGAGTCATAGACCCAGAGCTTGGCCTGGTCGTCGGTGAGGTAGCGCAGCGGCGTCCACTCGCCGGCGGTCTTCTTGTCGATGAGGACGGCGTGGCGTTGGACGAAGGTCCCGCGACGGCTGTCCTGGCCGGCGAGACGGACCGGGGTGCCGTCCATGAGCAGGGAACCGAAGGCGATCAACTCGCCGGTGCCCCAGTCGATGCCGCCCTCCCGCACCGATTCGGCGCGCTTCTCCATCGCCTGCAACAGCTTGGGATGGACGGTGAAGCCTTCCGGAGCGTCCACGAACGCGTTCCCGATGCGCTGGAGGGTCTCGGGGCTGATCGCCGTGTCGCTCGCCGAGCGGCGCGGCGCGTCCGCGGATTGAACCGCGGGCAGGGCGAGGCCGGAGTGACCCTCGACGTCCGTGCCCCGAACCGCGGGGTCGGAGCGCCGATCGCCCTGTTGCAGAGCCGCCTTCGTCGCGACGAAGACCCGCTCCAGCTGTTGCTGGTAGTCGCGCAGAGCGGCGTCGGCCTCGTCCTGGGAGATGTCACCACGGCCGATCAGCGCCTCGGTGTAGAGCTTGCGGACGCTGCGCTTGGCCTCGATCAGGCTGTACATCAGCGGCTGCGTCATCGACGGGTCGTCCCCCTCGTTGTGCCCGCGGCGGCGGTAGCAGACCATGTCGATGACGACGTCCTTGTCGAACTGCTGGCGGAACTCGTAGGCGAGCTCGGCCACCCGGACACAGGCCTCGGGGTCGTCGCCGTTGACGTGGAAGATCGGGGCCTGGACCATCTTGGCGACGTCGGTGCAGTAGAGCGACGACCGCGAGCTGCTCGGGGCCGTGGTGAAGCCGACCTGGTTGTTGATGACGACGTGGATCGTCCCGCCCGTTCGGTAGCCCCGCAGCTGCGAGAGGTTGAGGGTCTCGGCGACGATTCCCTGGCCGGCGAAGGCCGCGTCTCCGTGAAGGAGGATCGGCAGGACGGTGAAGTCCTCGCCGCCGAGGTTGATCCGGTCCTGCTTGGCCCGGGCGATGCCCTCGAGCACCGGGTTGACGGCCTCGAGGTGGGAGGGGTTCGCGGCGAGGTAGACCTTGGTGGTCGCGCCGTTCTCCGCGGTGAAGATGCCCTCGGTGCCGAGGTGGTACTTCACGTCGCCGGACCCCTGGACCGAGCGCGGGTCCTGCCGTCCCTCGAACTCCTGGAAGATCTGACCGGGGGACTTTCCGGCGATATTGGCGAGGACGTTGAGGCGGCCGCGGTGCGGCATACCGATGCAGACCTCGTCGAGGCCGTCGCCCGCGGCGCGGGAGAGAACCCGGTCGAGGAGGGCGATGACCGACTCCCCGCCCTCGAGGGAGAAGCGCTTCTGACCGACGAACTTCGTCTGGAGGAAGGTCTCGAAGGCCTCGGCCGCGTTGAGTCGCCGAAGAATGCGCAACTGTTCTTCGCGGGGGATCTTGGCGTAGCCCACCTCGACCTTGCGCTGAATCCACTTGCGTTGGGCCGGGTCGGTGATGTGCATGTACTCGATGCCGATGGTCCGGCAGTAGGAGTCGCGCAGGATGCCGAGGATGCGCCGCAGGGGGAGGAAGGACTGGCCGCCGAATCCGCCGGTGGCGAAGTGCCGGTCGAGATCCCACAGGGAGAGGTCGTGGGTGGTGACGTCGAGGTCGGGGTGGCGGCGCTGACGGTATTCGAGGGGGTCGGTGTCGGCCATGAGGTGACCGCGGACCCGGTAGGCGTTGATCAACTGCTGGACACGCGCGACCTTGTTGATGTCGTCGTCGTGGGAGGCGTCGATGTCGCGCACCCAGCGGACCGGCTCGTAGGGGATCCGCAGGCTCTCGAAGATGTCGTCGTAGAACCCGTCCTCGCCGAGCAGCAGGCCGTGCACGACGCGCAGGAGGTCGCCCGACTGGGCGCCCTGGATGATCCGGTGGTCATAGGTCGAGGTCAGCGTGAGGATCTTGCTGACGCCGTTGCGGTTGAGGACGGTCAGGCTGGCGCCCTGCCACTCGGCGGGGTACTCCAGAGCCCCGACGCCGATGATCGCGCCCTGGCCCTTCATCAGGCGGGGGACCGAGTGGACCGTCCCGATCGTTCCGGGGTTGGTCAGGCTGATCGTCGTGCCCTGGAAGTCCTCGACGGTGAGGGTGCCGGCGCGGGCCTTCTTGATGATCGTCTCGTATGCCGCCCAGAACCGTCCGAAGTCCATCGCCTCGGCGGCCTTGATCGACGGGACGAGCAGTTGCCGGCTGCCGTCGGGCTTGGCGAGGTCGATGGCGATGCCGAGGTTGACATGCGCGGGGATGCTGAGGGCGGGCTTGCCGCCGACCTCGGTGAAACTGTTGTTGAGCTCCGGCATCGCGGCGAGCGCGCGGACGAGGGCGAAGCCGATGATGTGGGTGAAGGAGACCTTGCCGCCACGGGAGCGGGCGAGATGGTTGTTGATGACGACGCGGTTGTCGATGAGCAGCTTCGCCGGGACGCTGCGCACGCTGGTCGCCGTCGGGACCTCGAGGGAGGTCTCCATGTTGGTGACGACCCGGGCGCTGGCCCCGCGGATGGGGTTGACGGACGGTTCCTCGGTCGCGCCGCGCCCGCCGCCGGTCGAGGCCTCCCGTGGCTTGGGGGCCTCCTTGGGCGCGGTGTGCTTGGGCGCGTCCCCGGAGCGCACCGCTGGGGCGACGGCCACCGGTGCGGCGGCCGGAACGGCCGCCGGCACGGGCGCCGGTGTGGCGTCGGCCGGCCGAGCCGGAGCCGCGGGGGCCGGTGTGGGGGGAGCGGGGGCCGGGGCCGAAGCCGAAGGGGTCGCGGGCGGTTGCGGGGCGGGCGCCGCCCCGTTGCCGTCGCCGCGGCGCGCGGCGAAGATGTCCCACCAGGCCCGGTCGACCGAGTCGCGGTCCTTCAGGTAGCTCTCGTACAACTCGTCGACGAGCCAGTCGTTGGCCCCGAACGTCGCGCTCAGATCACCGGAGGTTTGCGGGTCAGCCACAGCCGGACGCCTCTTTCATTTCGTCATCGACGACGCATTTCACCTGACCCGGCCAGGTTACCCCGGCACCGCGCCCCGGAGGGGGACACGTCCGGAGTCAGGCGACGTCCCGACGGGTGGTGAGGAAGGCACCGATGACGGCGAGCACCACGGCATACAGGACCAGGACGAGGCCGGCCTCCCACCAGTGGGCGAAGTACTGCGCCTTGGCGGCCTCGGAGACGCTCTGCCCGGCGGTCGGATCGCTGGTGATCAGCATGTTCTGGGTGAGATTGGCGGGGATCCACTTCATCGCGCCATACCAGTGCTTGACCTGGAAGAGGATGCCGAGGGCGATCTGGACGACGAAGGTGACACCGACGGCGATGAGGACCGCGGCGATCTGGTTGCGGATGAGCATGCCGACTCCGAAACCCAGCAGCATCCACACGACGAAGACGAGGACGCCGGTGCCGAGCGACTGCCACACCGCGGGCTCGGTGAGCATCGTCGGCTGATGCTTGACGAACTTGATGATCGGCGCGGCGCCGGCGATGCTCGCGGCGGCGTGGAGCACGGCATACAGGGCCCCGGTCACGGCGACGGCGGCGACCTTGGAGACCATGACGACCCAGCGGTTCGGGGTCGAGAGGAAGGTCGCGGTGATCGTCTTGTGGCGGTACTCGCCGGTGATCAGCATGACGCCGAGCGCGAGCGGGAAGAGCAGCGTCATCTGCTGGACGATGCCGGCGTTGTAGATGAGCTGGGCGGTCCCGACGGTCAGGCGGGCGAAGGGGTTGCCCTGTCCGCCGTTGTCACCGCCGGTCGCAGCGTTGCCGAGGAGGGCGGCGAAACCCATGGCGATGAGGGCGGCGAGGATCGCCATACCGAGGGCCATGCCCCACCAGAGCCGAGTGGTGAAGACCTTGCGGATCTCGCTGCGGATGGCGCCGATCACTGCTCGTTCCCTCCGTCGCGGCCGGCGATGGCGTCTCGTTCCGCGGGTGCGGCGCCGTCGCCGAGATTGCGGTTCTGACCCTCGGTGAGGGTGAAGAAGAGGTCCTCGAGGTCGCTGGACTGGGTCTGCAACTGCCAGATCGGCAGCCCGGCTCTCAGGGCCACGTCACCGATGAGCCGCAGGTCGTCGGTCTCGGCGAGGAGGCTGCCCTCCTCGGGGCCGGCACTGGAGGCGACGGCCGACACCCGCAGCGCGCCGGCGAGGCGGGTGGCGTCGGAGGTCCGCACGAGGGCGCGGGGCGGACCGTGGAGGGAGGCCATGGTCCCGTAGCGCACCAGGCGACCGTTGCTGATGATGACGACGTCATCGACGGTCTGCTCGACCTCGGCGAGCATGTGGCTCGACACCAGGAGCGTCTTGCCCTGGCCGGCGAGGTGGCGCAGGAATCCGCGCAGCCAGCGGATGCCCTCCGGGTCGAGGCCGTTGGCGGGTTCGTCGAGGACGAGGACCTGGGGGTCGCCGAGGAGCGCCGCCGCGAGACCCAGCCGTTGGCGCATCCCCAGGGAGTAGCCGCCCGCCCGCTTGCGGGCGGCCGCGGGGATGGCGACGAGTTCGAGCATCTCATCGACCCGCGAGGTGGGGATGTCGGCCGTGGCGGCCAGCACCCGCAGGTGGTCACGGCCCGAGCGTCCGGGGTGGAAGTTCGTCGCCTCGAGCGCGGATCCGACCACGGTCAGGGGCCGCGGGATGTGGACGTAGTCGCGCCCGCCGATGGTCGCGGTGCCCGAGGTCGGGCGGACGAGGCCGAGCAGCATACGCAGCGTGGTCGTCTTGCCGGCGCCGTTGGGTCCGAGGAAGCCGGTGATGCGGCCGGGGTCGACGGAGAAGGTGAGGTCGTCGACGGCGGTGAGGCTGCCGAACCTCTTGGTCAGGCCCCGGATCTCGATCTGTGAACCCGGCCCGAGCGCGGTGGCACTCATCAGGATCCCCCTTTCTCCCGGCGTGGGTCGCGACGCCATTCAATCAGGTCGTCCTCAGTAGACTCTCCCGCACTATGACCGAGTGGCTGCTGGTCCTCCTCGCGATCGTGCTGACAGTCGGGACGGGTGTGTTCGTCGTCGCCGAGTTCTCGCTGGTCGCCCTGGACCGGCCGACCGTCCAGCGGGCCGTCGACCAGGGGGACCGGCGGGCCGGCACCGTCCTGGCGTCCCTTCGCGGCCTCTCGACCCAGCTGTCGGCGGCCCAAGTCGGCATCACGCTGACCACGCTGGTGCTCGGCTTCATCGCGGAGCCGTCGGTCGGGGCCCTTCTCGAGGGGCCGATCCGGCGACTCGGGCTCGGCGCCGGGGCGGTCTCGGCGACGTCCTCGATTCTCGCGCTCGTCCTCGCGACGTTGTTCTCGATGATCGTCGGCGAGTTGGTGCCCCAGTTCCTCGGCATCAGCGCGCCCCTGCGGATGGCCAAGGTCGTCGCGGGGCCGGTGCGCGTCTTCGCCGTCCTCGCCCGACCGCTCATCGTCGTCCTCAACGGGTCGGCCAATGGCCTCCTGCGGGCGATCGGGATCGAGCCTCAGGAGGAGTTGTCGGCGGCGCGCACGCCGCAGGAACTCGCCTCGCTCGTGCGCACCTCCGTCGCCGCGGGCACCCTCGACGCGGGGACGGCGCGACTAGTGACGGCCTCGCTCGGGTTCGGCGCGCAGACCGCCGCCGACGTCATGACGCCGCGGTCGCGGACCGTGTCGGTCGACCGGACGGTCAGCGCCGCCGACGTCGTCGCGCTGGCCCGCCGGACCGGCCACTCCCGCTTCCCCGTCCTCGGCACCGATTGGGACGACATCACCGGTGTGGTGCACATCAAGGCGGTCATCGCCGTGCCCTACGAGCGCCGCCCCGGCGTGCCGGTGTCGGCGCTGATGGTCGAGCCGGTGATCGTGCCCGAGACGGTGCGCCTGGATCCGCTCCTGGTGACACTTCGCGCGGGCCTGCAGTTCGCCGTCGTGGTCGATGAGTACGGCGGGACCTCCGGTGTGGTGACTCTCGAGGACGTCGTCGAGGAGATCGTCGGTGACGTCGGCGACGAGCACGACCGCGGGCAGACCACCGGGCGGCGGCTCGTCGACGGCTCCTGGACGATCCCAGGACTCTGGAGACCGGACGAGGTGCGGGCCCGGACCGGGGCGGACGTGCCGGACGGACCGGCATACGAGACCGTCGGTGGGTATGTCATGGCGGTGCTCGGGCGGATTCCGCGGGTCGGGGACGAGATCGGCGGCATACCCGGGTGGCGGCTGGCCGTCGCCGACATGGAGGGCCGCCGGGCGGACCGGCTCCGGTTGATTCCGCTGCCCCCGCCGGGTGCCGACGGCGCGGATACCTCGCCCGGGGGTATGCCGTGAGCATCGCCCTGTGGGTGACCGTCGCCCTGCTGCTGCTCAATGCCTTCTTCGTGGGCGCCGAGTTCGCCGCCATGGCGGCGCGGCGCAGCCAGTTGGAGCCACTGGCGGCCGGGGGGAGTCGGCGCGCGGCCGTCTGCCTGCAGGCCAGCGAACACATGGGATCGGTGCTCGCCTGCGCCCAGCTCGGCATCACGTTGTGCTCGGTCCTGCTCGGCGCCGTGTCCGAGGCGGCCCTGCACCACACGTTCGAGGGGCCGGTGGCGCGGCTCGGGCTGTCCGAGGGGGTCACCAGCGCACTCGCGCTCGCCGGCGCCCTGCTCGTCGTCGTCTATCTGCACGTCGTCGTCGGCGAGATGATCCCGAAGAACCTCTCGATCTCGGCGCCCGAGCGGGCGGCGCTGGTCCTGGTTCCGCCGCTGTATTGGTTGACCCGGGCGCTGCGCCCGTTCATCGCCGTCATGGAGGGTGCCGCGAAGTTCGTCGTGCGCCGGCTCGGCATCGAGCCGAAGGATGAGATGTCGAGCGCCTTCACCGCGGAGGAGGTCTCGCACATCGTCGCCGAGTCGCATCGGGAGGGGTTGGTGCAGGAGGAGCAGTTCGGCCTCGTCGGTGCGGCTCTGGAGTTCAGCGACAAGGACGCGGGGGAGGTCGGCATACCGCTGCGGGATCTCGTGACGGTCAAGTCCGACGCGACCCCCGCCAAGATCGAGCGGCTGGTCGCCAAGCACGGCTTCTCCCGCTTCCCCGTGCGTGGGGACTCGGGGGATCTCGTCGGGTACCTGCACCTCAAGGACATCCTGTATGCCGATGCCCAGGAGCGCCTCGAACCGGTCCCGGCCAAGCGGGTGCGGCAACTCGCGACCGTCTCGGCGACGGACGAGGTCGAGGACGTGCTGGCGACGATGCAGGGGACCGGCGCGCACCTCGCCCGGGTCGTGGACATGGACGGGGTCGTGCGCAGCGTGGTGTTCCTCGAGGACGTGCTCGAGCAATTGGTCGGCGAGGTCCAGGACGCGTCCCAGCGGGGGTGAGACTGCGCCCTCGGCACGGTTCAGTCGGTGACACCCGCCTTGCGCAGTTCGGCCTCGAGCGCGGGCGCGAGGAGACGGGACGCCGTGGCGGTGATGTGTGAGTCGTCGCGATAGAGGAGCACGCCGCCACGGACGGCCGGGCAGTGACTGTCTGGACAGAGATACCCGAACATGTCGACCACGCCGACATCGGCTACGAGACCGGCGCTGGCACGTTCGGCAACCGGGTCGGGTGGACGCCAGCGATCGAAGGTGCACGCACTCCACTCACTCAGATGGCGGGCCACGCAGGTGGGCACATCGCTGACCGGCTTGGGCGTGTCGCGGAGATAGACGATCCGGGCACCGCTCGAGGCCAGTTCGGCGAGTGGACCGGCCCACGCACGTGCGATCTGGTCTCGCCCTTGCACATAGCCACCGAACGAGGAGACGATGACGAAACGAGGATGACTTCTCGTCACCAGAGTCAGCACGTCTTTGCGGAACTGGATGCAGGCCGGATCCGAGAGGCGTGCCTGAGGGCCCGCCAGCCCGGCATAGTCGGCGACCGGACAACCCGCCTGCGTTCTGATGCTCACGCGCCACCCCAGGTGGCCGCTCATCTGCTGCAGCGCCGGCACCCACTGGAAGGCATGGCTGTCGCCGAAGAGAACGACGGGAGTCCCCGAGGGCGGGCCGAAGGAACAATCGGTCGGCACGACAGTGGATCGATCGAGATTGCATTCGCCCGGATGGGGACCGTCATGAAGTGCGGCGGACGCAGACGGCGTGACCGGTCCGCCCTTGACGGTCGAGTTCAGCCACGTCATCCCGGCGATAGGCATCGCCTTGGCGTCCGTGGACTCGACGTGGACGGCATACGCGGCCGGGCCCAAGGCGCACGTCGCCGCGATCGCCGAGGCGGCGAGGCCGAGGGAGAACGACCCCGAGACATCGTGTCGCAGCGTCTTGGTGGTCATGCACGGACGTTCGACGACCGCATAGGTCACCCAGGCGAGGCCCAGAGCGCCGAGCATCAGAGCGGATCTCCCGAGGAGGCCGAGATCCGGCGCCCAGGTCTTGGCCAGGACGAGGACCGGCCAGTGCCAGAGGTACCAGCTGTAGGACAGGCGGCCGATCCACCGCAGCGGGCGCGTCGACAAGATGGTGGCGCAGGAGCCCGCTGCGCCACCCCCGGCGATGACGGCGGCGGCGCCGATTGTCGGTATCAGGGCCGCGGTTCCGGGATAGGGCGTGTGGGGACCGAACCACGTGGCCGCCACCAGAACGGCCAGCAGGCCGGCCCAACTCAGGGCCGAGCGGACCCACCCCGGAGTCTGGGAGGCGCGTCCTGGTGGCTCGACCAGGATCAGTGCCACGAGCGCGCCGACCGCGAACTGCCAGGCGCGGGTCCACGTCGCCAGATAGGCATAACCGGGATCGCTCGCGGTGAGCACCACGCCGAGGGCGAGGGACACCACGCCGGCCGCTCCGACGACGGCCCCCGCGATCCGCACGGCCGAGATCCGCACGAATCGGACCAGCGCGAAGCTGATGACGAGTAGCAGGGGAAAGACGACGTAGAACTGCTCCTCGACCGAGAGCGACCACAGATGGAGGGCCGGGCTGTTGCTCGCGTCTCCAGCGAGGTAGTTGTTTCCCTGGGCGATGAAGTGCCAATTGGCGAGGTAGAGCAGCGCGGAGCCGAAGTCGACCGCGCCCCGGACGGCATCCACAGAACCCTGCGTGAACCCGATGACGAGCGTCGAGGCCGCGATGACGGCTGCCGCGGGTGGGATGATTCGGCGCGCCCGCCTCGCGTAGAAGCCGCGAAGACTGATGTTCCCGAAGCGGAAGTGCTCCTGCACGAGGAGGGAGCAGATGAGGAACCCGGAGATGACGAAGAAGACGTCCACGCCGATGAATCCCCCGGCCAGATGAGGGACTGATGCGTGGAAGAGGACGACGAGGATGACACCGATGGCCCGGAAGCCCTCGATGTCGGGCCTGAACCGAAAGCCCAGCCCGTGGTTCGACGCTCTGCTGTCGGCGCCGACAGGTGCCGGTGCGCCGGCTGAGCCGATGAGGGCGGTCATGGTGTTCCCCAGGGGATGACGGAGTCGAAGGTCCCGTTCGCGAGGACCGCGACGAAGAGGATGACGATCGTGCTACAGGCCATCTCGATCCGGGAGATGCGAAGGCGGCTGGGTGTCTCCCGCGGGGCCCGCCCTCCGAGGGGTCGGGCGGGAAGCACGCCGAGGATGCGGTAGAAGTCGATCGCCAGCGGAAGCGTCAGGTAGGTGTAGGCGACCAGGAAGGCGAGCATCGGCCAGTAGCGATGGAGGCCGTAGGCCCAGTCGGCGCGAAGGGCCGAGGTCCAGGAAGCGACGAGCATGACGGTCAGCGTGACCGCGCCGACGCGGGCGATCCGCCGGGCGAGAGAACTGGTCTTGCCGACGGAACCGGTGGGCACCCAACCCACGGTGCGGCGAGCGAGCTTGTCCGCGATCGCCACCGCGTGGCAGAAGGAGTACGTCATCTGGACCCGGAGAACCTCGAACCGCCACCGCGTCTTCGACACGGCTGGCATCAACACGAAGTACACCCAGATGCCAGCGAGGAATGGCACGAAGTGGGACGCCACGACTTCTCCCGGGAACCAGAAGGCCATGATCACGGCCGGCAGGTGAATGACGAAGACGTTGACCGCCGTGGTGATGTAGTAGAGGAAGCCCGCCCAGAAACACAACCGCTGTCGCATCTTCAGGGGTTGGTGGCTGGCCTCACCGGACCTCAGGAGAGTGATGGACCCATTGCACCAGCGGTATTGCTGGTTCATGAATCCCGGCAGATCGTCCGGGCAGACACCCTTGGTCACCAGGATCGGGACGTAGCGCGTTCGATAGCCGGCTCGAAGGAGAAAGATTCCGGTGTGGACGTCCTCGCTGTGCTCGATCTGGGCGAATCCACCGATCGCCTCGAGTGCCGAGCGGCGGTAGAGCGCACAGGTGCCGACGCAGATCGCGGCCGCCGATGCGTCTCGGCTGGGTTGGACCCACCGATAGAAGAGTTCCTGGGTGGCGCCTGCGGCGCGTTCGAGCCATGACATCGTCGGGAGCGCATCGAAGTACTGCGGGCTCTGGACGATCCCCGTGCCGGGATCCTCCATGTAGGGAACAAGGTGATCCAACGCATCGGGCCGTGGCACGAAGTCTGCATCCAGGATGAGGATGAACTCACCCGAGGTGACCGTCAACGCGTGTTGCAGGTTGCCGGCCTTCTTCATGCGCCCCCGGTCGGGGCGGACCAGGTACTCGAAGCCGTGTCGGGCGGCGAGCGCCGCGACCTCAGGCCGATCGGCGTCATCCAGCACGTGGACGTTGACCTGCCGGCGCACGTTGAGCGCGTCGACATACCGGTAGGTGTTGGCGAGAACGGCCAGGTCCTCCCCGCACGTGGGGAGAAAGATGTCGACCGTCGGGCGCTCGCCGGACTCCATGAACTCGGCCACTTTCCTCGCGTGCTCGTCCGGGGACACACGACGGGCGCGCCACCCGGAGAGTGCGGAGACCGAGACGGCGGCGATGTTGAGGGCGAGGATGACTCGCAGCGGCATCAGCCAGCGAGCGTTGCTGCTGAACCGAGCCAGGCTGAGCGCCGCCAGGACGAATGATGTCGTCATGCACCACTGGACCCAGCGTCGTTGGGGCCCGAAATACGACCAGAGTTCGGTGTCGGTGGGGGGTTGGGGCAGGTGTTGCGTGGGCACGTGGTACTCCGAGGTGATGCGGATCGGGTAGCACCGCGATGTGCCTCGACCAACGTAGGCATCCCGTCGGGTACCAACCAGTCATCACTTCGGGGGACAGCACAGTGCCGGCGACGTCGCTCTCGTGCCGATGATCCCTACTTATGCCGGAGTCGCCGAAGGCCGGCTCCGCTCGTTCCTCGCGGATGCCGGCCCTTCGGTGCCCCCGTCGGCGCTCTCATTCCATTCCGAGCGCCTGTTACTTCTGCCGGAGTCGCCGAAGGCCGGCTCCGCTCGTTCCTCGCGGATGCCGGCCCTTCGGTGCCCCCGGCAGGATTCGAACCTGCGCCCCCGCCTCCGGAGGGCGGTGCTCTATCCCCTGAGCTACGGGGGCCTGCGGGTGCCCCGGATGGGCGCAGGCGCGAGGACCGAGGTTAGCAGGCTCCCCGGGGCGCACGTGAATCGGGCCCACGTCTCGCCCGGAGAAACGCCGTGCGACGGCACGCGGGGAGGTTCGTAGAATCGCCCGGTGACCCCCGAGGACCTGGCCGCCGCGATCCGCGCTGCCCTGACCGAACTCGTCGCCGCCGGCGAGCTCGACGTTCAGGTGCCCGAATCCCTCCGGGTCGAGCGTCCGCGCCAGGCCGGACACGGGGACTGGTCGTCCACGATCGCCATGCAGCTGGCCAAGCCGGCCGGTATGCCGCCCCGCCGGCTCGCCACGAAGCTCGCCGACGTCCTCGGCCGGGTCGACGGCGTGGCCTCCGTCGAGGTGGCCGGGCCCGGTTTCCTCAACATCACCCTGGAGAAGGCGAGCGCCGGGGAACTCGCGCGATCGATCATCGAGGCGGGTTCGGCATACGGACGGGGGGAGTCCGCGCGGGGCCGGACGGTCAACCTCGAGTTCATCTCCGCCAACCCGACCGGGCCGCTGCACATCGGCCACACCCGGTGGGCCGCGCTCGGTGACGCGATGGTGCGGCTGCTGCGGGCCGCCGGTGGCGAGGTCGCAGCCGAGTACTACATCAACGACGCCGGCGGCCAGGTCACCAAGCTCGGCGGCTCGGTCCTGGCCAAGCTGCGCGGCGAACCCGCCCCCGACGGCGGCTACGACGGGGAGTATGTCGTCGCCCTGGCCGAGCAGGTCCGCGTCGCCCGCCCCGACATCCTCGACCTGCCCGACGCGGATGCCGTGCCGGCGGCCTGGGCGGTCGCCTACCCGATCCAGCTCGCGCAGATCAAGGACACCCTGGACCGGTTCAACGTCGCCTTCGACGTGTGGTTCTCCGAGCGGGCACTCCACGACGCCGGTGCCGTCGACCAGGCCGTCGCCCGGCTGCGCGAGCAGGGCCACGTCGTCGAGCGAGATGGCGCGATCTGGTTGCGCACCACCGAGTTCGGCGATGACAAGGACCGCGTGCTGATCCGCGCCAATGGGGTGCCGACCTACTTCGCCGCCGACGCCGCCTATTACCTGAGTAAGAAGGACCGGGGCTTCGACGAGAAGATCTATCTCCTCGGCGCGGACCACCACGGCTACATCGGCCGGCTCAAGGCGATCGCCGCGTGCGCCGGCGACGACCCGGAGCACAACATCGAGG
>JBDIAJ010000094.1:0-15999 GCA_039812345.1 Nostocoides sp.
CGCCACCACCCGCAACGTCGAATCGATTACCTGCCTTGGGCAGATCTGCGTCCGTCACGGAAATCGTCGAGAAGTAGAGCGGGTTAGCTGCCCGTCCGATTCGCCACAACTCGGACGGTTTCGTACCCTCAACGGTGCCAGGCTGAAGGTGGCTGATGTCGCTCATCCAGCATTCACGAAGGCCCTGGCAGCGGCCATGGTCTCGCGGTTTCGACCCTCGCTCAGGGCTTCCGCCGGGGAGAGGTCGTCCAGTTGCGGGTTCATGCCCATGAACCAGGCCCGAACGGTGGGTGCCGCTTCCGCTTGCAGGACGAGTTGGAAGACGGTGTAGGCGTCCCTCAGGGTCTTCTCCTTCGCGAAGGAGGGTTGGCGATCGGCCGTGGCTACCCACCGGTCAACGGTGCGGTGATCCACGCCCGCGATGAGGGCCACCAGTCGGTTGCCCAGGTTCTCGGTGAGATACACAACGATCGAGTGCAGATCGACATCTGGTGACTTTCCGGTCGTCCGTCGTACCGGGATGCGCGTCTCGGTGCTCACAGGTGCTTCCCTTCTCGGCTGGGCAGGCGCCCATGGCTCTACCGTAGCGACAACGTCCGTGATTCGTCCCCAGTTCGTCCCTGCCCTTGTGTCACCGTGGGTGGACTGCCAAGCCGGGCGCTCCAGTGGGGTGCCCGAAGCGCACGGTCATGGGCGAGCTCCTCGCGGCTCGCAGGTCCCCTCGTGAGTTGGCCCGCGATCCCTCAACCCCTCTCACAGGCGATCGGCGTGAGTGCCAGGTGGCATGGCCTGTGGATGACCGAGAGCGCCCGGAAGCGCCCTCGCTCTAGGGTCACGAGCATGGGCATAAGGGTCTCCGACGGGCCGCGGGAGCGGCTGGTGGCGCTGGGCGCGTCCGCGCTGTCCGATGCCGAACTCGTGGCGCTGCACCTGGGGACCGGTCGGCGCGGGGAGGGCGTGTTGGCGCTGGCGCGGACGATCCTGGACGAGTGGGGCGGGGTCGCCGGGCTCGCGCGGGCGGACGTCGACGAACTCGCGCGCACTCCCGGTGTCGGGACCGCGAAGGCGTGCCGGCTGGTCGCCGCGTTCGCACTTGCCGATCGTGGGGCGGTGGCCGAGCGGCCGATCGTCCGCACGTCGGCCGACATCGCGGCCGTGGCGATCCCGCGGATCGGGAGGGCGCGCACCGAGCAGGTGCTCCTGCTCGTCATGGACGGTGCCCACCGCGTATGCCGGGTGCTCACCGTCGCGAGGGGCGGCGCCACGTCGAGCGTGGTCCCGGTCCGGGAGGTGCTGTCGCTGGCGCTGCGACACGACGCGGTGGCGATCGCGTTGGCGCACAACCACCCGGGCGGCTCGCTCCAGCCGAGCGCCGAAGATGTCGCCGTCACCGAGCGACTTCGCGCGGGTGCGCGCGAGGTCGGCGTGCGGTTCCTCGATCACGTGATCGTCGCGGGCGACCGGTGGCGCAGCGTCACCGCAGCGCGCTGAACACCTCGTTGCGTGCGGCGGGCAGGAGAGCGTCCGCAAACGCCGCGGATCGCTTCTTGACATGCGTGATCTTGTCGGTCAGTTCTAGTGCGCGAACGGCCTTGGCCTGGACCGGGAGGTTTGGGACGTTGACCTGCAACCTCAGGAACTGGCCTTCTTTGAGTCGATTTCTGCTGGTCGGCGTGCTGCCGGTGCTGGCATCGTTTACCTGAGCGGTGAAGTCACGCGTCAGCAGAGCAGCCAGAAGGAAGCGGGGGAGCACTCGGTCATCGCGAATGCGAAAGGTCGGGAACTCGTTGGAGACGTACGCGTCACAGACACTCTCGGCCAATGCAAACGATTGCTTCCAAGCAAAGAGCCGGTTGTACACGAGGTCACCATTTTCGATGCGGTACACGGTGTTGGCAGACAGGTCGCGACCGCTCTTCTGCTCCCGGACAAAAAGACCTTCGCCGTACCACCGCACCCCGTGGAGTCGGTACCGTTCTTCGGCAATGACTGGCAGTGAGCGAACCACGGGATCGACCAGGTCACCGATCGGGGTAGCTTCGCCGCCCCACGGCGCGTCGCGAACGACCGCGACGATGGAGGAGCACCGGGCGGAGAAATCTGTCGATTGCCTGGCCGCGCGCTCGATGTTGTCGAGGTGGGCGGCGATGCGGCGCTGCTCCTCGATGTGCGGCAGTGGGACAGGGACAGACAGGAATTGGTCGACGTTCACGCGTTGGCGCCGCTGCCCCAGCCCGCTCGTGAGGCCCTGCAGGTGATCAACGAAACCCTGCGAGGCAGTGAAGTGCCTGAGGTACCCCGGGTCGGCCATCTCGGCGTCAATTGTGAATGTCGGAAACTCGGAGGACACGAAGGCGCCGTTGAAGGACTCATCGACGACCGCAACCGCGCCCTCCCAGGCAAAGAGTTTGCTGTAGATGAGCTGCCCAGATTGGATCCGAAATAGGGAGAAATACGCAGTCTGAGATCCCGACAGCTCCGGCTTCTCAAACAATCCTCGGCCGCGATTGAGCACCCCGACATTTCGATACATGGCCGTGGGATCCACCGTCACGGCATCGCGTCGAAGGGCAACGACCTCGCCAAGCGGCCGTAGCACGGTCATACGGCGAAGGCCTTGATCTCGCGTTCCAACTGCTCCAAGAGCCCGAGCATCTCCTTCTCGGTCTCGATCAACTCGGCCACCAGTTCCGCGGGTGGCCGGTGCGAGAGGTCGTCGGGGCGGTTGGGGTTGCGCAGGTCGAGGTTGTAGCCCGACTCGCGGATTGAGGCGGCCGGGACCGCCCACGCCTGCTCGGTCTCGTGCCTTCCGTCCCGCGCCGGGCCGCCCCACCACGCGGCGCAGGCGGCGAACTCCTCGAAGGTGATCGGCTTGGTCTTGGTGTAGTTCTTGCGCCCTTCGGGCAGTGGGTGCTCGTAGAACCACACGTGCTCGGCCTGCGGCCCGTGCTCGAAGAAGAGCACATTGCTGGGGATCAGCGTGTAGGGCGCGAAGACCCCGTTCGGCAGCCGGAGCACGGTGTGCAGGTTGAACTTCGCCATCAGCTCGCTCTTGATCCGGGCGCCGACACCCTGGTCGAAGAGCACCGAGTTCGGGACGACGATCGCGCACCGCCCCTTGCGCTTCTCCAGCCGGGCCGTGACCGCCTGGAGGAAGAGCCATACGGTCT
Source organism: Nostocoides sp. (assembly GCA_039812345.1). Taxonomy (GTDB): domain Bacteria; phylum Actinomycetota; class Actinomycetes; order Actinomycetales; family Dermatophilaceae; genus Nostocoides_A. Next base: position 3,171 of record JBDIAJ010000094.1, read on the forward strand.
CGGCGGTGCGCATCCCCGACGGGAAGTTGTCCTGGATGCCCTTCTCTTCCTCGCCGCCGAAGGGCGGATTGGTGAGCACCACGTCGACGCCGTCCCGCCGCATGTCGGCGACCGAGTTCGCCAAGGCGTTGGCCTGCACCACCTTTGGCCGGTCGATGCCGTGCAGCAGGAAGTTCATCTGTGCGAGCAGGAAGGGCATTGACTTCTTCTCGGTTCCGCGGATGGCGCCCTGGACACGCTCGCGCTCGGTGGCCTTGTCGGCCGCCGCCATCATGTGCTCGAAGGACTCGACGAGGAATCCGCCGGTCCCCATCGCCGGGTCCATGACGATCTCGCCGGGGCGCGGATCGACCATCTGGGTCATGAAGCGCACCACCGGCCGTGGGGTGTAGAACTCCCCGGAGTCGCCGGCCGCGTCGCGCATCTCCTTGAGCATCGACTCATACAGGTGCGCCATGGTGTGGATGTCGTCGGCGTTGTCGAAGTTGACCCGGCCGAGCTGGTCGACCAGGTCCTTCAGCAGGAAGCCGCTGAGCATCCGGTTGGTCACATTGGCAAAGATCGACGCCACGGTGTCCCGCGGATCGCCGGCGGTCCCCGAGCCTCGCAGTCCCTGCAGGTGCGGCAGGAGTTCGAGGTTGACGAATCTCAGGAGTGGGTCGCCGGTCCGGTCTCCGGCGGCCCACGCCGCCCACCGGTACTTGCCCTGGATGGCGCGGACATACTCCCGGTCCGTGGTTGCGCGCTCCTCCTCCACCTCGTCGAGGGCCCGCAGGAACAGCAGCCACGCCAACTGCGGCAGCCGGTCGAGCTCGCCATTGAGCCCGGCGTCCTTGCGCATGATGTTGCGCGACTCCTTGATGACCGACTGCAGGCGCGCCCTCGTGGTCTGGGGTTGGGCGGCACGACGGGTGCGCGGGGGCGTCATGAGGTGGTCCTTCCGGTGCGGGCGCCGGCATACACGCCGGCGATCAGGTCGTATGCCGAGTCGACGCTCTCGGCGCTCAGCTCCAGGTCCGAGCGGAATCGCTCATAATCCGCGTGCCAGGCGGCCGGGGGCTTCGGCAGGCGCTCGGGTGGTTCGAGGGCGTCTCTCTGCGCCCAGACGTGGCGAAGGCGGGCGCTCAGCCGCCCGAGATCGGGCAAGAGCTGCGCGTCGATGAGCAGGACGAGATCGACGAGATCCTTGACGCGCGATGACGGGCGGTCGCCGGCATAGAGACGCGAGATCGCATGGAACTTCTCGGCGGCGTGTTGATAGACGTCGACCGCGTGGACATCGGCGGGCGACCAGCCGGCAATGGCGATCGGCGGAGCGATCCGGAGCACCTCGGTTGCGTCACGCACCTCGGCCACCTGACCCACCAGGTCCAGGGTGACGGTCTCGAATGACGAGCCATCCACCAGGGCCTCGATCCGGATGCGCCAGGCCGGCGGACTCTGCGGGTCCGAACGCAAGAGTCGCGGAGTCGAGCACCGGAACCGGAAACCGTCGGCATCGGAATCCTCGTCCAGCCACGGCTGAAGCAGGTCGAGCAACTCATCTGGACCTTCGGCGAGGGCAACAGTTCCGACCAGGTCGACATCCTTGGTCGCGCGCGCGAGCCCACCGATCCGAGCTTCCAGGCAGTACCCACCTTTGAGAACGAGAGCCTGCGGTGCCAGCCGGACGAGGAGGCGCTGGAAGACCACGCTGCGGCGCAGGCGATTGGCCTCCACTCCGGATTCGGCTGCGGCGGAACGGATTCGATCGTCCATGGCCTGACGGCGGGGAGACCTCACGCCTCGACCGCCTGGGCCAGCGCACGTTCCAGCCGGAGGGCTCCTCGATCCGCACTCTCCGCAGAAAGATGCAGCAGGCGGCGGCGCGTGGACTTGCCGGTTCGCAGGGCATCGGAGACTGCGTCGGTCACGATCTCTTGTGGGGTGTCGCCGTGTGCGATGTCGCGGAGGGTGCGATCGACGTCCGTGACGCGCCAGGAGCCGCGATCCTCGACATCGGCCGGCGGCAGTGTGGCGTGGTGCAGACGGACGGCGTCGTCTTTGGCCAGGAAATTCGGGGGAACAGTGAGGTCGACGCGTGCGGGGTTGGCATCGGAGAGATCGTGCACGGCCAGGGCGGACTCGTGCGAGACCACGGCCCGGCCCTGGCTCCACACCGTCCACCGGGCGTAGCTGTCGTCCGAACCGCCGGGCCAGCCCGGGAGCCGGAAGAGGCCGCGATCGACGCGCAGCCAGTTGCCATGATCGACGTGATACTTCTGGGCTTGGTAGCTGTAGCCGGCGGCCTTGGCCTGGGCCGCGCTGAAGTAGCCCGCTTGCCCGAACGCCACCTCATGAAGTCGGCGGCGCATGTCTTGTCGGTCGCCGGGCATGGTGGAAGCCTAGCAGGCTGGTAAGTATACGGTAACTTTAGTTCTGTGCTTCACGTGCGGATCAAGATACAGATTTCTGTGAGTAGATCCACGTTTGCAGGTCGTCGACGGCGGCATACATGGCGTCGGCACCACCGAAAGCACGCGCGATGTCGCGCGGCGTGCCGTACGCGGACATCCGAGGCGAGCGGAGCACTTCGGTGGAGGTCATCTCGTCGATCCCATGCTCGGCATACAAGTCGAGAAGGGTGGACAGCACCTCCCGGGCCGTCGAAGAGCGCGCGTCCAACTCGGCTTGGTGGCGCTCGCGCACCCGCCTGGCCCGCTCGGCACGGGTGCGCGAGGGAATATTCCAGGCAAGTTGGACCAGGAAATCGAGGGGGTCGACATCCTCGGTGTCGGGTGGCAGCAACTCATCGAGTGAGATCCCCGCAGCCCTCAGGGCGGCTGAAATCTCCGAGCGGCCTGGTCCGCGTGCCCACCTGCTCGAAAGTTCGCCCGGGGTGGTCGCGAGTTGCCGGATGCGGCCGGCGACGAACTCGCCATACTCCGTCAGCCGCAGGCGGCCGGACGCGGTGTCCGGCACGAGGAGGGCTTCGGAGACCACGAAGAAGTCACCCTCATCGACCGCGAGTCGCGTCGTCGGCCGTGGATCCGCGGGCGAGCCCGGGTCGCCTTCACCCGTCCAGGTGTCATCCCCAGGAGTGCCGGGGTCGGTCACGACGAACTCGGGCTCGGGCTCGGCGACGACATCGGGACCTGAGCTGTCCTCGTCGCCCCCCTCACCCGCTGGGTCGGGATCGAGCGGCGGGTCATGGATGATCCGCGTCGGATAGCCATCGAAGTCCGGGTCGGCGAAGTGTGCGCTCGCGCCGACGAAGTCGATGACCTCGAAGGAGGTCTTGCCCTTGTCCGGATAGAGCCGGGTGCCGCGCCCGATGATCTGCTTGAACTCGACGCTCGACCCGACGGGGCGGAAGAGCACGACATACTTCAAGTCCTGGACGTCGAAGCCGGTGGAGAGAAGCCGCGATGTCGTCGCCACCACGGGTGAGTCCCGCTCGGGATCGGTGAAGGCGTCGATCAGCCGCTTCTTCTCGCCCTCGACGCCGACGATGCGCACGACCCATTCGGGGTCGGCCACGACGAGGTCGGGGTTGGCGTTGACGAGGGCCCGGCGCATGTCGTCGGCGTGCTGAGCGTCCACGCAGAAGACCATCGTGCGCGCCGTCGGGTCCCGGCGCAGCATACGGCTGAGGTAGTCCGCCGCGAGATCCGTCCGGGCGAGCAAGCGGACGATCCGTTCGAAGTCACGGGTCGAGTAGACCCCGTCGGGGATCTCCCGGCCATACCGGTCGAGTTGCCCCGGCTCGGGCTCCCAGCCGTCGGCGTCCGGGCTCAAGGTGACACGACGCACCCGGTAGGGCGCGAGATACCCGTCCTCGATGCCCTGGCGAAGCGAGTAGCGGAAGACCGGATCACCGAAGTAGGTATAGGTATCCACGGTGTCGCCCTGCAGCGGTGTCGCTGTCAGACCGAGCTGGATGGCGGGCGTGAAGTGGTCGAGGATGCGGCGCCAACTGGAGTTCTCCGAGGCGCTGCCCCGGTGGCACTCGTCGACGATGACGAGGTCGAAGAAGTCCGGCGGATAATCGCGGAAGAGTGCGTCCTCGTCACCGACGGCCAAGGCCTGATAGGTGGCGAAGTAGATCTCGCGGCTACGGACGGCGCTGCCGGCAACGCGATGCAGCGGCTCCTTGCCGAACGCGGTGGTGAAATCCTTGTCCTTCGGGCTCTCCACGAGCGCGTCGCGGTCCGCGAGATAGAGGACGCGATAGTTGCGGTCCGGCCGGACCACCGCCGCGTAGCTGCGCAGCAGATGGACGATCTGCATCGCCGTGAAGGTCTTGCCGGTGCCCGTGGCCATCAGAAGCAGGACCCGGCGCTCGCCGCGAGCGATCGCCGCCAGGACCCGCCGAATCGCGATCTGTTGATACCAGCGCGGTTGTTGGACGTTCTGGCCGGCAGTGCGCTTGTTGGTGTTGAAGCCTTGGTGCAACAGGCCGGAGGTGGCGTCGTCCAGGCCATGCAGCGCGGCATACCGGCTCCAGGCAAGGACGGGGTCGGCGAAAGCCTCCACGAGGCGCTCGGTGCCGGCGAGCATGTCGCGTTCGAGGATCTCGGTGCCATTCGTCGCGTAGGCGAACGGAGCGTCGAGCTGCTGGGCGTAGCGAATGGCCTGCTGCATGCCGTCGGCGGCCGATCGGTAGGCGCGTTTGGCCTCGACGACGGCCACGGGGGCCTGCTCGATCTCCAGGACGTAGTCGATGACACCGCTACGTAGTTCGCGATTGATCCCACCAAGGGTGATGCTCCGGCCCGCCTTAACGGGGAACTGCGGGCGGATCTGCTCGGTGGTCCACCCCGCCGCTGCCAGGGCAGGGAGGATCACGTCACGACAGGTGTCGCGCTCGAGTGGGCCGCCCGGCATACGGGCAATCTAGCGAGTCGGGCCGGCCGTCTCGGGACGAGGCTGTCGGTGCCCCCCGCCATGATGGAGCGATGACGACCTATTCCGGCAAGGAGTTCGAGGGCGCCACCTTCGTCGAGGCGAGTTTCAAGGGCGCGACGATGCGCTTCACCGACCTGACGGGGGTGACGATGCGCAGCGTCGACGTCGGCGGTCTCGACATCGACAGCCACGACCTGTTCTTCGGCAGCCTCACGGTCAACGGCGTCGACGTCGTGCCGCTCGTCGAGGCCGAACTCAACCGGCGGTTCCCGGGCCGTGAGCTGCAGAAGGCGCAGACACCCGAGGGGCTGCGCGAGGCGTGGGTCGCGGTGCAGGCGGCGTGGGCGACGACGGTTGCGGACACCCCGGCCGAGTTGGTCGACGCCCACGTCCCCGCCGAGTGGTCCCTGGCGCAGACCCTGCGCCACCTGATCCTCGCCACCGACTCGTGGCTGCGCGGCGCGATCGAGGGCATCGACCGGCCGTTCCACGAGATCGGCCAGATCTTCACCGGGGCCGCGGAGATGGGCTTCGACGTCTCGATCTTCCGGACGGACCCGCCGGCATACGACGAGATCCTCGCGGTGCGGGCGCAGCGGCAGCAGATGGTGACCGACTTCCTCGCGACCGTGACCCCCGAGGTGCTGGCCGAGGAGCGCGCCGACCCCTGGGGTGGGGATTGGCACCCGAGCGTCGGCGACTGCATCCGGGTCATCCTCGAGGAGGAGTGGGCGCACCTGCGCTACGTCCGCCGGGATCTCGCCCTCCTGCGCTGACCCGGGCCGGCGAGTCTGGGGAGTCGCCCGCGGCAGGATGGGGGGATGAACCCCGACCTGCTGCCCCGCAACACCGCGGCGCTCGAGGCCCTCCTCGCCAAGGGCGTGCGGATGGCCGTGCCGCTGTCCGTCGAGATCGGGGAGGACGTCGACGTCGACCGGATCAGCGGCGACGGTGTCGTCCTGCACCCCGGCACCCGAATCCGGGGTGCCTCGACCGTCGTCTCGGCCGGGTGCGAACTCGGCCGCGAGGGGCCGGTCACGATCGAGGACTCTCGCCTCGGCCGCGAGGTCCGCCTCGCCGGTGGGTATGCCGCCCGCGCCACCTTCCTCGACGGCGCCACCCTCGGACTCGGCCACCACGTGCGCGAGGGCACGCTGCTGGAGGAGCAGGCGGGCGGCGCGCACTGTGTCGGCCTCAAGCAGACGATCCTGATGCCCTTCGTCACGCTCGGCTCACTGATCAACTTCTGCGACTGCCTGATGGCGGGCGGCACCAGCCGGCGCGCGCACAGCGAGGTGGGCTCGGCATACATCCACTTCAACTTCACCCCGGGCGGCGACAAGACGACGCCCAGCCTCTTCGGCGACGTACCGCGTGGAGTCATGTTGCGGGACAACGCGATCTTCCTCGGCGGTCAGGGCGGTGCGGTCGGCCCGGTCCAGGTGGCGTATGGCGCCACCGTCGGTGCCGGGTCCATCCTGCGCAGCGATGTGCTCGCCGAGAACTCGCTCACCATCGTCGGCCCGCCGCCCTCGATGTCGGAGAGCGACTACTCGGGGCGCGAGTACCGCGGGATCAACCGGCTCGTCGCCAAGAACCTCCACTATGTCGCCAACCTCGACGCGCTCACCGCCTGGTATGCCGTGGTCCGGGCCCCGTTCTTCGCCGCGCAGGGGCCGCTCGGCGTGCTCGTCGGCGAGGGGGCGGTCGCGACCATTGAGGCGGGCCGCCGGGAGCGGCTGGCCCGACTGCGCACACTGGCCGGGCGCATGGACCGATCCGTTGCGGCGCAGGCGGATTTCGCGGCCAACGTGGACGCGTTGGCTGGGGTGTTCGGCGGGCGTGCGGATCCGGCGCCGCTGGTGCTCACCGAGGCGAGTGCGCGAGCGGCTGGGGAGGGAGCGGCATACGTCGACGCGGTGCGGGCGCTGCCGCAGGAAGCGGTCGGCGCGGGCACCACGTGGTTGCGCGGGATCGTCGCCGCTCGCTGGTCGGCGGTCGCCGAGATCCTCCCCGCCGTCGCCCGGATCGCCGCCCGCTTCCCGCGCTGACCGCTCGGATCCGACCGCCCGAGATCCGGCCCCCGCCCGCCGCCGCCCAGACCGTGAGCTACCGCCTGGTAAGTGGGGCGATCACCCGACTTACCAGGCGGTAGCCGGGTAGGGGGGTCGCGAGGCCGATCTCAGCCGATGACGACCTGGCCGGGCCCCAGGCCGAGTGAGCGAGCCACCCGCGGAAGGAGGTCGCCGCGGCGGGGTGGCCGAAGGTCCTCGGCCCACATCTCGTGCACGGCCCAGCCGTGCTCCCGCAACAGGATCATCCGCGCGGAGTCGACGCTGCGCTGGCGTCGAGCGGCATGGTGCTCCCCCTGATACTCCGCGACGACCTTCTCCCGCTCCCAGACGAGATCCCCCTCGGCCAGCCAGCCGCCGCCGGCGCTCGCGAGGATGTCGACGTTGACGGCCGGCTCGGGGAACCGCGCGCGGACGGACCCGCGCCGCGAGGCGGATCCTGATCAGGGTGACCGCCTGCAGGACGCGCACGGGATCGCGATGCGCCGGGGTGCGCGATCGCACCGTCGGGTCCTCATCGGGGCAATCCTCCAGCGCGAGAAGCCGATTGAGGATGTCATCGCCGATCACAACCAGGTCGTCGACGACGAGGAGGGGGTGCCTGCCGACCGCCAGGCAGCCCAGGTCGATCCAGGTGTCGATCAGATCCGTGACCGGTATGTCGCGCACGGTAGCCACCTGGCGTCGCTCGAGGCCACGGTGACCCACCCACCCCTCACGGCGCCGCTGCCCGGCCGTCGTCAGCGTCATGACGTCGAACCGGGTCCGCGACCCCAGACGCGCGGGAAGCGGAAAGGCCCTGCACCGCCGCCGCCGTGACGTGGGAGTAGGCACCCGCGGCGTGGAGGGCCGCGGCCATCGCCCGGACGAGGTCCTCGTCGGTTTCGGGCGCGCGCGCCGACCACACCCCGTGGCTGACATGAGCGAGTCCGGCCCGCGCGAGCCGGGCCCAACTCACCTCGTGGCGGATCGCGTTCCCGGTGCGGAAGGTGCCCGCGCGGAACCGGACCGGGAGCGGTGTCGTGGTCGGCATGAGGACCAGGCTCGCGGCATACGGGCGACGTGGGCCCCGCCCTGTCCACAGGCGACGGCGCACCTGTGGACAAACCGAGTCGACGGGCACAGACACGCCGTATGCCGAGCCTCACCACGGCGTGTCTCTGCCCGCCGACTTGGCTGACCGGCCCCGTCACAACCCCGCGTCGCGGAGCGTCCGAGAGAGGGTGAAGGCGGCGGTGCGCACGGCGGGCCCCAAGAGGCCGGGGTCGATCGAGGCGGCCGGGCCGGTGACCGACAACCCGGCCCGGATCCGCCGATTCGCCCCGAACACCGGCGCCGCGACGCACGCGATCCCCAGGTGCGACTCGCCGAGGTCGAGCGCCATCCCGACCGACCGGATCTTGCGCAGCTCGCCGATGAAGGCGTCGGGTGTCGCGATCGTCCGCGGCGTCAGGGCCGGCAGCCCGGCCTCGATCCGTGAGCGGACCATCCCCGCCGACGAATAGGCGAGCATCACCTTCCCCACCCCGGTGGCGTGCGCGGGGAACCGCCCACCGACCCGTGAGGCGACGTCGGCCGCGGTCGACCCGAGGATCTCGACATAGACGACATCGACCCCGTCGAGCACCGCCAGGTGCACGCGCTGCCGGGTCGCCTCGCGCAGGTCCTCCATGATCGGCAGCGCCACCGAGGACAGGCTCCGATGCCGCGGCACCAGCTCACCCAGTTCGAACAGCCGTATGCCGAGGGCATACGTCCCACTCTCGTCCCGCTCGAGCAGCCCCTCGCCGGCCAGCTCGCCGCAGAGCCGGTGGACCGTCGTCTTGGGCAGGCCGGTCCGGGTCGTCAACTCCGCCAGGCCGATTCGCGTCGTCGACGCGTCGAAGGCGGTGAGCACGGCGAGGTAGCGACCGAGCACCGAGCGCACCCCGGCTACACCCGTCTCGCCCGCCTCGGCGCGGGCGTTCCACTCACCGGAACGCACGGATTGATTGAACGCGAGAAAACGGCGATTGTCACGGGCAGCAACTCACCGAGGAGTCACCCGTATGTCGATCGCCACCGAGAACAGCGCCTGGTGCGCCTCCACCCCCAAACGGCTGCGGCCGGCCGACGAGTCCGGCACGGCGGGGTTGAAGTCGGTCGGTGCGGCCCTCGACGTCCTCGAGTGCTTCGCCACCGACGACGAACTCGGCGTCTCCGACATCGCCCGCAAGCTCGGGTGCGCGAAGTCGACCGCCCACCGGCTGCTGACCACCCTCGTCACCCGCGGGTTCGTCGAGCAGGACGCGACGACCGGCCAGTACCGCCTCGGCATCCACATCTATGAGCTGGGTCAGCTTGCGCTGCAACGCAACCAACTCCGGTATGTCGCACTCCCGGTGATGCGCCAGGTCGCCCGCGCCACCGGCCTGACGGTCAACCTCGGCGTCCCGGACGGTGCCGACGTCGTCTTCGTCGAGCGGCTCGAGAACGCCGACGGGATCCGCATCCTCGGCCACGCCGGGCGCCGCCTGCCCGCCCACTGCACGAGCTCCGGGAAGGCGATCGCCGCCCACAACGAGGTCGCCAACCAGGCCCGGGTCGCCGCCGGGTTCCCGCCCCGCTCACGCGGCACGGTCCGCTCGGCCGCGGACTGGGCGCGGGCGATCGACCTGGTGCGCCGGGACGGCTACGCCACGTCGAGCGACGCCTCCTTCGACGGCGCCTCGTCCGTGGCGGTCGCGATCCTCGCGCGCAAGCGGGCGGTCGCGTCGTTGTCGGTGTTCGGCCCGAGTGAACTGGTGCTCCCCAAGGTCGACCAACTCGCCGTCCTGCTCACCGCGGCAGCCAACCGGATCAGCCGCAATTACGCCGGCTGACGCGACCGCCATCGCGCACTCGCCCACCCGCGTCCGGGATGTTCCCGGGAGCGGAACATCGCCCGCCCGGGGGTGAGCGCGCGGCATACGGTCTCGACACGGGCGGGGCCTGACCGACGAAGGGATTCCTGGTGGACGACCACGCGCGTGCGCAGATCGCGCAGCAGCTGCTCGCGGCCTATGCGGACGGCCCGATCGCGCCGCTGACCGCGACCCATCCCGACCTCACCCTCGACGACGCCTACGCCATCCAGCAGCTGCAGATCGCCGCCTGGCAGGCCGCCGGCCGCACGATCAAGGGCCACAAGGTCGGCCTCACCAGCGTCGCCATGCAGAAGCTGCTCGGCGTCAGCGACCCCGACTACGGGCACCTGATGGACGACTTCTTCCACCTCGAGCACCTGCCGATCCCGGCGAGCCGGTTCCTCCAGGGCCGGGCCGAGCCGGAGGTCGCCTTCGTGCTGAAGGAGCGGCTCGCCGGCCCCGGGATCACCGTCACCGACGCGATCTCGGCGATCGACTACGTTCTGCCCGCGCTGGAGATCGTCGATTCCCGCATCCGCGACTGGAAGATCGGGCTGCTGGACACGATCGCCGACAACGCGAGTTCGGCCGCCCTCGTCCTCGGCTCGACCCCGACCCGGCTGCGCGATGTCGACCTGCGCCGCGGCGGGGCCGTCATGTACAAGAACGGGCAGGTCGCCGGCACCGGCGCCGGCGGTGCCGTCCTCGGCTCGCCGATCAATTCCCTGGTCTGGCTGGCCAACACGGTCGGCGCCCGCGGGGTCGCCCTCGAAGCCGGGCACGTCATCCTCCCCGGCGCCGTCTGCGCCATGGTCCCGGTCGCCGCCGGGGACACCGTCACCGCGACCTTCGCCGGCATCGGCTCGGTCACCGCCCGCTTCGTCTGAGGAGTTCCCCCATGAGCAGGACCAAGGCCACGGCCGCGATCGTCGGGCCGGGCAACATCGGGACCGACCTGATGTTCAAGCTGATGCGCCGAAGCGCGATCATCGAGCCGCGCTTCATGATCGGCGTCGACCCGGCCTCCGACGGCCTGCGCCGGGCCGCATCCCTCGGTCTCGAGGCGAGCGCCGAGGGCGTGGACTGGCTGCTCGCGCAGCCGGACCTGCCCGACATCGTCTTCGAGTGCACCTCGGCCAAGGCGCACGCCGCCAACGCCCCGCGGTATGCCGAGGCCGGCATCCTCGCCGTCGACCTCACCCCCGCCGCGGTCGGGCCCTACATCTGCCCGCCGGTCAACCTCGACTTCAACCTCGACGCCGTCAACGTCAACATGATCACCTGCGGTGGTCAGGCGACCACCCCCATGGTCAAGGCCGTCTCCTCCGTCGTCCCGGTGCCGTATGCCGAGATCGTCGCCTCGATCTCGTCGAAGTCGGCCGGCCCCGGCACCCGGGCCAATATCGACGAGTTCACCGAGACCACCTCCGCGGCGCTCGAGGTCGTCGGCGGGGCGGAGCGCGGCAAGGCGATCATCATCCTCAACCCGGTCGAACCGCCACTGATGATGCGCAACTCGGTGTTCTGCGCGATCCCGCCCGAGGCGGGGGAGCCGGGCGAGGTGCAGGAGCGGATCCTCGCCTCGATCCACGCGATGGTGGCCACCGTCCAGGAGTACGTCCCCGGCTACCACCTGCGGGCGGACCCGCAGTTCGACCCTGCCCGGGACCTCTGGCGGGGGATGGCGCGGGTGTTCGTCCCCGTCGAGGTCCGCGGTCGGGGGGACTATCTGCCCGACTACGCGGGCAATCTCGACATCATCACGGCCGCGGCCGCGCGGGTCGGCGACATCCTCGTCGCCCACCGGCTCGGCGTCGCGACCAGTTGGAAGTCGTCGGCGGATCTCGGTGAGGCACCGGATCGCGTCGACGCCCAGCCCGAGCCGGCAGGAGTCTGAACAGCCATGGGAGACATGACCATCCGCCCCGAGGACGCCCCGGTCGTCACCGCCGAGGTGACCGAGGCCGACGTCCTCGCCCACACCCCGGCCGGGGGCGGGGAGCGGGATCTGCGAATCACCGACTCCACCCTGCGCGACGGCTCGCACGCGATGAGCCACCAGTTCACCGAGGAACAGGTCCGCGGCGTCGTCAGCGCGCTCGACCGGGCCGGTGTCCAGGTCATCGAGGTCTCCCACGGCGACGGCCTCGGCGGGTCGAGCTTCAACTACGGGTTCTCGCGGGTCGATGAGTTCCAGCTCATCAAGGCCGCAGTCGAGGAGGCGCGGCAGGCGAAGATCGCCATCCTCATGCTGCCCGGGCTCGGCACCGTCCACCACCTGAAGAAGGCCCGGGAGATGGGCGCCTCGGTCGCCCGCATCGCCACGCACTGCACCGAGGCGGACGTCTCGATCCAGCATTTCGGCGCGGCCCGCGCGCTCGGCATGGAGACCGTCGGCTTCCTCATGCTGTCGCACAAGGCATCCCCGGCGAAGCTCGCCGAGCAGGCCCGGATCATGGTCGACGCCGGCGCCCAGTGCGTCTACGTCGTCGACTCCGCGGGGGCGCTCGTGCTCTCGGACGCCCAGGAGCGCGTGCAGGCGGTCCTCGACGAGATCGGCGGCGACGGGGCACAGGTCGGCTTCCACGGCCACCAGAACCTCAGCCTCGGGATCGCCAACTCCGTCCTCGCCTACCAGGCCGGGGCCAAGCAGATCGACGGCGCGCTGTGTGCCCTCGGGGCGGGTGCGGGCAACAGCCCGACCGAGGTGCTCGCGGCGACCTTCGAGCGGATGGGCATCCGGACCGGGGTCGACCTCGGGGAGGTGCTCTCGGCCGCGGAGGACGTGGTGCGGCCGTTCATCCCGCGGCTGCCGTGGATGGACCGGGCCTCGATCACCCAGGGCTACGCCGGGGTGTACTCCTCCTTCCTCCTCCACGCCGAGCGGGCGTCGCAGCGGTATGGCGTGCCCGCCCACGCGATCCTCCAACGGGTCGGGGAGCTCGGCTATGTCGGCGGCCAGGAGGACATGATCATCGACATCGC
>JBDIAJ010000095.1:0-15915 GCA_039812345.1 Nostocoides sp.
TGATGACCCTCTCCCTCGGCCACACCAAACCGGTCCTCCCCGGCCGGAAATGACCCACACCTACAACAGGAGATCCCGACTATGACGCGTCGAAAGCTCGAGTAAGAGGCGTCGAACGGTCAAGTGGCCCACGGTTTCGAGCCGACGGGCGCCGAGCCCGGGCGCGGCCTGACGGTAGCGGGCGGCGGGGCCACACCACGACCGGGTGGTGGCGGCTAACCTCCCCCTGTGAAGAACGCCGTAACGGACAACCCGCTCGACGCCCCAGGGGCCGACCCGTTCGAGATCGCCCGGCAGGCCGCCGCCGCGATCGCCGAGAAGACCGGCGCCGAGCGTCACGACCTCGCCCTCGTCCTCGGCTCCGGCTGGGGAGAGACAGCCCTCCGAATCGGATTGACTCTGGCGAGCGTGGACAACACCGAGATCCCGGGGTTCGCCAAGGCGGCGGTGGTCGGACATTCGGGGACGATGAGATCCGTGGCGATCGGCGACACGGGTCGGCGTGCGCTCGTCTTCGGTACCCGCACGCACTACTACGAAGGCCGCGGTGTCCGGGCTGTCGTGCACGCGGTGCGGACCGCCGCCGCGGCGGGTTGCCGCGCGATCGTGCTGACCAACGGCTGCGGTGGGCTGCGCCCCGAGTGGGCGCCGGGCACACCGGTGCTGATCCGCGATCACCTCAACCTGACCGCCGCCTCCCCGCTGGAAGGGGCGACCTTCGTCGATCTCACCGACCTCTACAGTCCGCGGCTTCGCGACGTGGCCCGCGAGGTCGACCCGACCCTCGATGAGGGTGTGTACGTGCAGTTCCGCGGCCCGCAGTACGAGACGCCCGCCGAGGTGAGAATGGCCGGCATCCTCGGCGGTGACCTGGTCGGGATGTCGACGACCCTGGAGGCGATCGCCGCCCGGCAGGTCGGCATGGAGATCCTCGGCATCTCGTTGGTCACCAATCCGGCCGCCGGCATCTCCGCCACACCGCTGTCGCACGCCGAGGTCGTCGAGGCCGGGCAGGCCGCGGCCGCCAGGTGTGGCGACCTTCTGGCCCGGATCGTCGCGCGAATCTGAGGCGTATGGGGCGGCCCGGGTGAGCTCTCGACGCGCGCTATGTGAGCTCTCGACGCGCGCTATGTGAGCTCTCGACGCGCGCTATGTGAGCTCTCGACGGGAGGGGGTCAGCGGCTGACGGCGAGGGCGGCGTCGCCGCGGGGGGTGAGGCGGACGCGCTGGCCGGGAGTGAAGTCGGGCAGCGCGGCGCTGGAGACCTGGACCAGGACCCGTTCGCCGGAGTCCGCGGTCGCGGTGACCCGGCCGTGGGCACCGAGGAAGCTCGCGCTCACGACGCTCGCATTGCCGGACGGGTCGGGGGTGACGTCGATGTGCTCGGGGCGGACGAGGACCTCCACGTCGCCCGATCCCGAACCGGGCAGCAGCGGGACGCTCGTCCCGAGGACCTCGGCGCGCCGGCCGTCGGAGCGGCCGTGCAGCCGGTTGGTCAGGCCGACGAAGTCGGCGACGAAAGCGGAAGCGGGGCGGGCATAGAGTTCCTGAGGCGCCGCGAGCTGCTCGAGCCTCCCCGACCGCATGACCCCGACCCGGTCGGCGACGGCGAGCGCCTCCTCCTGGTCGTGGGTGACGAACAGGGTCGTGGTCCCGACGTCGAGCTGGATGCGGCGGATCTCGTCGCGCAACTGGGTGCGGACCTTGGCGTCGAGCGCCGACAGCGGTTCGTCGAGGAGGAGCACCTGCGGGGAGATCGCGAGGGCGCGGGCCAGGGCGACCCGCTGCTGCTGACCGCCGGACATCTGGTGGGCATAACGGTCGGCCTGCGTCGACAGCCCCACGAGGTCGAGCATGTCGGCCGCCCGCTTCGCGCGGGTCCCCTTGTCCTGGCGGCGCATCTCCAGCCCGAACTCGACGTTCTGGCGCGCGGTCATGTGCGGGAACAGGGAGTAGGCCTGGAAGACCATGCCGAGGTCCCGCTTGTTGGTCGGCAGCGCCGTGACGTCGCGGCCCCCGATGGTGATCCGCCCGCCGTCGGGGTCCTCCAGACCGGCGAGGCAGCGCAGCGCCGTCGTCTTGCCGCACCCGGACGGGCCGAGGAGGGCGACGAACTCGCCCGGGGCCAGGTGGAGGTCGAAGGAGTCGAGGGCGTTGACCGCGCCGTAGGTGCGGCGCAGGCCGGTCAGTTCGACGGCGACGCCGCGATCGGAGTGCGGGGTGGCGACGGACAACTCAGGACTCCTTGGGGGAACCGGCCGCGGCGGCGACGGCGGCGGCGGGCGCCGCCGGCGCGACGGCCCGACGGGCACGCCGCCCACCTGCCCCGCTCCCGACGAACGACATGGCGAACAGGACGACGAAGGCGAAGACGAGCGAGAGCAGCCCGACGGCGACGGAGATCTTCGCGTCGGACTTGCCGAGCTGATACATCGCGACCTGGAGGTTGCGCCGCGAGAACAGGTTGGCGATGGTGAACTCCCCGAGGACGAGGGCGACCGAGAGGAAGGACGCCGAGAGCACGGCGGTGCGCAGATTGGGCAGGACGATGCGCCACATGACCGTGAACCAGGACGCCCCCAGGGAGCGCGCCGCCTCCGAGAGCGTCTTGACGTCGATCGCCCGCAGCCCCGCGTCGAGGGCGCGATAGGCATAGGGGCGGACCAGGATGACGTAGGCGAGGGAGAGCCACAGCGTCGACTCGTTGAACAGGTAGAACACCCACGCATAGACCGGGACCAGCCCGACCACGAGGACGATGGCGGGCACGGTCAGGGGGAGCAGGCAGAGGAACTCGACGAGCCGCGACAGACGCGGCAGACGCAGCCGCACCCACGTCATCGTCGGCACCAGCAGCGCGAGCATGACGACGACGGTGATGACGGACAGCCCGATCGAGGCGATGAACCCCTCCTTCAGCGCGGGGTACTTCGCCGAGATCTCCGAGACATGGCTGAGGGTCCTCCAGGTCTCCAACGTGCGTCCGCCCCGGCGCACCTTGGTGGTGAAGTCGAGCATCCCGAGGAGTGGGACGACGAAGAACGCGAGGACGGCCGTGACCGTGACCCACCGGAAGACGGCCTGCTTGCGGCGAAAGGCGGCGCGCTGGCTCACCGGACCAGCCACTTCGACGAACGCTTGTCGAGCCACGTGTAGAGCGTCATGACCAACGCCACGACGACGACCATCGCGAGGGCCATCGCCTTGCCGACATTGGCCTGGCCCAGGACCGTCTCGCTGGTGAACGTCCCGGCGATCTGCAGCGGGACCAACGGCTGGGCCTGCGAGACGAGGGCGGCGGCCGTCGCATAGGCGCTGAAGGCATTGGTGAACAGCAGCAGCGTGGCGCCGACGAAGGAGGGGAAGAGGATCGGCATCGCCACCCGCCTCCAGTAGGTCCACGTCGTGCCGCCGAGGGTCTCGGTCGCCTCCCGCCACTGGGGCTTCAAGCCCTCCACTGCGGGGAGGAAGACGATGAGCATGAGCGGGATCTGGAAGTAGAGGTAGACGAGGAGGACGCCCTTGTTCCACTCATAGAGCCACAGCGTGGAACTCGGGGCCATCCCCGCCTTCGTCAGCCAGGCGGTGATCATTCCCTGCGCCCCGAAACTCGCGATGAACGCGAAGGCGAGGGCGACGCCGCCGAACTGCGCGAGCACGCCGCACAGCGACGTGACGAACCGTTTGAGGAGGCCGTCGGGTCTCGCCGTGCTCACGGCATGCGCGAGGGCGGCCCCGATGACCGCGCCGATCAGGGCCGTCACGACCGAGAGGATGATCGACTGACGCAGGGCGGTGAGGAAGTTCGCGCTGCCGAGGGCGCGGATGTTGCCCAGCGTCGGACGACCCTCGCTGACGAACGCGGCGACCACGACGACGATCGTCGGGATGACGAGGAAGATCGTCGTGTAGACGAAGAACGGGACGACACCGGCGAGGGCGCCCGACGGTCGTATGCCGCCGAGCGCCCTCCGCGGGCGGGTCACCGTGGGGTCAGCCAACGGCCTTGGCCCAGTTGGCGGTGAGGTAGGCGGTCGCCTTCGTCACGTCGTCGGCGGTCGGGACGACCGTCGTGCCGGTCACCTAGGGCAGGGCGTCCGCGAGCGTCTTGTCGATGGTCCCCGCGGTCGTCATCCCTCCATCCGGACCGGGCGGGCGCCGCCCTTGAGCCAGAGGTTCTGGCCCTCGTCGGAGTAGAGGAACTCCTGCCACAGGCGGGCCGCGGCCGGGTGCGGGGCGTCCTTGTTGATCGCCTGGACGTAGTAGCCGGCGAGCGCGACACCGTCGGGCACCCAGACCTTCCACGTGTTGACATTCTTGCCGGCGGCCACGTTGAGGTAGTCCCAGTCGAAGACGACCGGAGTGTCACCGGACTCGATGGTCGCCGGGGTCGGGTCGACCGGGAGGAAGTTGCCGGCCGCCTTGAGCTGCTTGAACCAGTCGACACCCTTGGCGATGTCGCCGGCGGTCCCGCCCTTGGCGATCGAGACCATCTGGACGCCCGCGAAAGCCGAGCCGGCCTTCGTCGGGTCACCGTTGAGGGCGACCTTGCCCTTGAACTTCGCGCCGAGCAGGTCGTCGATCGATGTCGGGGTCGGGACGACCGAGGAGTCGTAGCCGACCGACATGAACCCGCCGTAGTCGTTGACCCAGGTGCCGTTGGCGTCCTTGAGTGTGTCGGGGATGTCCTTCCACGTCGACACCTCGTAGGGGGCGAACATCGCCGTGTTGGCGGAGGCGACCGCGGCCCCGAGGTCGAACACGTCCGGGGCCTTGGACTGGCCCTTGAGGTTGGTGGCCGCGGTGATCTCGTCGGCGCTGGAGGCGTCGGGCTGGTCGCTGTTGACCTTGATGCCGTACTTCTCGGTGAACTTCGTGATGATCTCGCCGTAGTTGGCCCAGTCCGGAGGAAGGGCGATGACGTTGAGTTCGCCCTCCTTCTTGGCGGCCGCCACGAGGGCGTCCATGCCGCCGAGCGCCTCGGCCGAGGTCGCCGTCTTGGGATCACCCCCGGCTGCAGCAGCGGACGTGCTGGAACCGCCCGCGGCGGCGGTGGTCGACGACGAGCTCGAGTCGGACTTGGGCGCGCAGGCGGCGACGGCCGCCACGGCGGTGAGGGCGACTGCGAACGTGGTCAGGCGCCGAATGGGTGTGGACGCGAATCCTCCGGATCGATCGGCTCCCGATTGGGGGTGGGAGCGGCTTTCGGCCATGCTTGGGGCACGGCGTGGATAGAAGATGACACGCGCTCACCCGAGGGGCAAGCACGACATGAACGGACGCGGTCAAGTCGTTATCGTCGGGGGTGGTCCCGGGGGGTACGAGGCCGCCCTCGTGGCCGCCCAGCTCGGGGCCGGGGTCACCGTGATCGACCGGGACGGGCTCGGTGGGGCGGCGGTCCTGACCGACTGCGTCCCGAGCAAGACGCTCATCTCGACGGCCGACTATCTCGGTCAGCTCGAGGTCGCCGCCGATCTGGGGGTTCACCTCGTCGACCACGAGGGCGACGAGATGGTCGCCGCGCACGCGGACCTGCCGGAGATCAACCGGCGCGTCCTCGACCTCGCGGGCGCCCAGAGCGACGACATCGGCGGGCGCCTCGCCGAGGTGGGGGTGCAGGTGGTGGAGGGATCGGCATACGTCCTCGATGGGGGGCGGGTGCGCGCGGACCGGGCCGACGGGACCTCGCGGATCCTGCCCGCCGACGTCGTCCTCCTCGCGACCGGCGCCACCCCACGGGTGGTGCCGACCGCCGTCCCGGACGGGGAGCGGATCCTGACGTGGCAGCAGATCTATCGGCTCCCGGCGCTGCCGGAGCACCTCGTCGTCGTCGGGTCGGGGGTGACGGGGGCCGAACTCGCCCAGGCCTACCTGGGTCTCGGCGCGCGGGTCACGCTGGTGTCCAGTCGCGACCGGGTTCTCCCGGGCGAGGACGCCGACGCGGCGACCGTGATCGAGGACGTCTTCCGCAGGCGCGGGATGACCGTCCTCTCGCGGTCGCGGATGCGGGCGGCCGACGTGGTGCGCGACGCCGCCGGCGCCTCGACCGGAGTCGTCGTCACGCTCGAGGACGGCCGTCGGATCGAGGGGTCGCACGCGCTGCTCGCGGTCGGGTCGGTCCCACAGACCTCGGGGATGGGTCTCGCTGAGGCCGGGATCGAGTTGAGCGAGTCGGGGCACGTGGTCGTCGATCGGGTCTCCCGGACGTCCGTGCGCGGCGTGTATGCCGCCGGCGACTGCACGGGGGTCCTTCCGCTCGCGTCGGTGGCCGCGATGCAGGGGCGGATCGCGATGGCGCACGCCCTCGGCGACGCCGTGGCCCCGCTCAACCTCGACATCGTCTCGGCCAACATCTTCACCGACCCAGAGATCGCGACCGTCGGAGTGTCGCAGAAGAGCATCGAATCCCTCGGGTTGCGGGTGCGGACGACGCTGCTGCCGCTCGCGCGCAACCCGCGGGCGAAGATGCTCGGCATCACCGACGGGTTCGTCAAGCTGTTCGCCGAGGGCGGGTCGGGGACGATTCTCGGTGGGGTTGTCGTCGCGCCGCGGGCGTCCGAACTGATCTTCCCGGTCACCCTCGGGGTCACCCTGCGTCTCAATGTCGACCAGGTCGCCAGCACGTTCACCGTCTATCCGAGCCTGACCGGGTCCATCGCGGAGGCGGCCCGGCGGCTGCATTCCACGTGAGTGCCGCGTCCGGCACCCCGCCCGAGTCGTATGCCGCGGGCGAACCACCCCGCGCCTGGCCGCGGATCGACGTGGTCGCCGCCCTGCTCGTCGATGCCCTCGCCGCGCCGACGGTGGTGCTCGCCGCCCAGCGCACCGAGCCGCCCGCGCTCGCCGGCGGGTGGGAGATCCCGGGCGGCAAGGTCGACCCGGGCGAGAGCCCCGAGGAGGCGGTCCGGCGGGAGTTGTGGGAGGAACTCGGGGTCGGCCTGCGCCTGGGGCCGGTCGTGGACGGCCCGCTGGACGGGTGGTGGGCGCTCGGCCTGCGCTACCGGATGCGGGTCTGGCTCGCCGAGGTGAGCGACGGGACGCCGGCGCCGCTCGAGGGGCACGCCCAATTGCGCTGGCTGCGACCGGCCGAGATCTGGAGCGTGCCCTGGCTGCCCGCCAACCGGCCGATCCTCGACGCCGCCCTCGCCCGCCTCTGGCCCGCGACCGCCCCCTGAACCTGCGTCGAGTGGCCGGTTCAGGTGCGTCGAGTGGCCGGTTCAGGTGCGTCGAGTGGCCCTTCGACGGGCGAAGCGACCTCTCGACGGGGAGGGCGGGGCCAGCGGGTGGACGCGAGGGCGGCATACGGACACCGGCGGGGACAATGCCGGGGCGACGACCGCACTCGACCGAGAGGAGACGACGGTGCCCGTCACCATCCCCAGCGCCCTGCCCGCCCGGCGCATCCTCGAAGGCGAGAATGTCTTCGTCATGACCGAGGGCCGGGCCTTCCACCAGGACATCCGGCCGCTGCACATCGCCATCGTCAATCTCATGCCGACCAAGATGGCCACCGAGACCCAGCTGCTGCGCCTCCTCGGCAACACCCCCCTGCAGCTCGAGATCACCCTCGTCCGGATGGAATCGCACGACCCCCGCAACACCGCCGCCGCTCATCTCGACGCCTTCTACCTCACCTTCGCCGAGGCGCGGGAGCGCAAGTATGACGGGCTGATCATCACCGGCGCCCCCATCGAGACCCTGCCGTTCGAGGACGTCGACTACTGGCCCGAGCTGTGCGAGCTCATCGACTGGAGCCACGATCACGTGTTCTCCACCCTGCACGTCTGCTGGGGCGCCCAGGCCGGCCTCAAGCACCGGTACGGGATCGAGAAACATCCCCTCGCGCACAAGATGTTCGGCGTGTTCCCGCACCGGGTGCTGGACCCACACAACCGGGTCCTCAGCGGGTTCGACGCGGTCTTCCCGGCGCCGCACTCGCGGCATACGGAGACCCGGGCGGCGGACATCGAGGCCACGCCGGGACTGGACCTCCTGGCCGTGAGCGACGAGGCCGGGGTCTATCTCGCGGGGACGCCCGACGGCCGGGAACTCTATGTCACCGGCCACCCGGAATACGAGTGGGACACCCTGAAGAAGGAATACGACCGGGATATCGGGCGCGGGCTCGACATCGAGGTCCCCCGGCACTATTACCCGGACGACGACCCGGCCCTGGACCCGCAGGTGACCTGGCGTTCGCACGCCTTTCTGCTCTATGCCAACTGGCTCAATTACTGCGTGTATCAGCGCACGCCGTATGACCTCGGGGCAATCTCCGGCGACGCCCCGGCCGACGCGACGAACGACGACTGACGGTCAGTTGCTCGGCGCCGTTCAGAGGAGTTTCTCGGCGATCCACAGCAAGGCCGCGCCCCCGAAGGCGAGCACCGCGAGAATCGGCACGTCGTGGGGGTAATAGCCGATGATGCACGCCTTGATGATGACCGCCCCGGCCATGAGGATTCCGATGGTTCCGAGCAGGTATCCGAGCGCGCTTGTGGATTTGTGTCCGTCGACCTGGCCATCACTCATGGCTCCAGCCCTTTCGTAATTCAACCCTGGGCCGCCCCCAATGGAATCGGCCGAATTCACCCTCGCACGTCGCTCGTCGACGCGAATGTCGGTCATTTGGAGGACGTCCGGCGACGACAGCCGCGCCGCGCCGGTTACCCTGACGCCGCAGATGACGGGCGGTGACGACATGACCGGTGGAGGCCGGCTCCCGGAGGACCGGGCACCGCTCGCGCGCGCCCTGGCCCGGGCGGCCCGCCACCTCGACTGGGCGCGCCGCGAGGGTCTGGCCCGGCTCGCCGAGGAGGACGACCTCGACCCCCGCGAGCGGGCCCGACGCCGCGCCGCCCGCGCCCGGTGGCGGCACGCGCACCCCCGGCCACCCGGCGCGGCGCTGCTGGTCCTCGTCGTCGGCGTCCAGCGATCTGGGACCAACCTCGTCCTCCGATCCCTCGCCGCGCTGCCCGAGGTCGAGCCGTATGCCGAGAACGACCGCCGCCTCTTCACTCGCTTCCGCCTGCGTTCACCGGAGCGGCTCGTCGCTCGCGTGCACGCCTCCCGTCAGCTCGCTGTCGTCGCCAAACCGCTGTGCGACAGTCACGAGAGCGCGGCCCTCCTCGATCTCTTCGCGGGGGACCCGGCGCCCGCCCGGGCCCTCTGGGTCTGGCGCGAGCCCGACGCCCGGGCCCGCTCGGCGGTCGCGAAGTTCGGCGCCGTCAACCGCGACGTCCTCGCCCGGATCGCCCGAGACGGGCTCGACGGAAGCTGGCAGGCCGGGGGGATGACGCCCGACATCCTCGCCACCGTTCGCGCCCTCGATCCCGTCCGGCTGCGGCCCGTCGACGGGGCGGCGCTCTTCTGGTGGGTCCGCAACAGCCTCTACTTCACCACCGGGCTCGACGCCCGGCCGGAGGTCACGCTCCTGCGGCACGAGGACCTCGTCGCCGATCCGGCCGGGGAGTGGGCGCGGATCTGCGCCGCCGCCGGGCTGCCCGCCCGCCCGACCGACATCCCGGTCGTCCGTCTCCCCGCCGCCCGCCGCCCACCGCCGCTCCCGCTCGATCCGCGCGTCCGGGCCCTGTGCGCCGACCTCGCCGCCCGCTTGCGAGCCGCCGGACCGTCCGCGTGAACGCGGCGCCCCCGCCCGGGCCCGTCCCGGACTCCGGCGGCGACGGGCTCGTTCGTCAGAGCGGGCTCGTTCGTCAGAGCGGGATCACCGGCGCCGTCGCCGTCGTCGGGGTGGCCGGCGGCTTCCTGCTCGATCTCACCTGGTGGCACCGCCTCGGCCTCGGCGCGGACACCGACGCGGTCGCCCTCGCGCTGCGTCTGCCGATCGCCCTCGCCGCCGTCATCGTCGTGCTCGGCAGCCAGGTCCTCGTGCCGACCTTCACGGCATGGTCGGCGACCCGCGGCGAGCGCGCCGACGCGCGCCTCGTGACCGGCGTCCTCCTCTGGTTCGTCGCCGGCGCGGGCGCGTTCGCCGTCGTCCTCGCGCTCGCCGCCCGGCCGCTGATGTCGCTGCTCTCCCCGCACTGGTCCGCCGCGACCCTCGATCAGGCGGCCGGCCTGACCCGCATCCTCGCCGCCTACCTCCCCTGCCTGGCGGGCGCTGAGGTGCTGCGCAGTTGGCTCACCGCCCGGCTCGTCATCGGCGCCCCGGCGACGATGTCGCTCCTGCTCAGCCTCACCGGAATCCCCATCGTTCTGTTCGGCCCGCCCCGGCCGACCACGGTCGGCCTCGCGTATGCCGCGGGCTCCCTCGTCCAACTCCTCGCCATGGCCCTGCTCGCCCGGCACCACGGGTGGCGACCGGCCCGCCCGGCCCCGCGGGACCCGGCCGTGCGGCATACGGTCGGCCTGCTCGTCCGGCCCAGCCTCGGCGCGGCGCTGAACCCGCTCATGCGGGTCGTCGAGGGAATCGTCGTCAGCTTCCTGCCGGTGGGGTCGGCGACCCTCGTCCATTACGGCAACCGGGTGGCCAGCGCGCTCGGTGGAACGGTCGTCTTCCGGTCGGTCATGGTCGCCCTCGTGCCCCGGCTCGCCGCCGCGGCGGCGGCCGGTGACGCGCGATCGATGCGCCGGCTCACCCGCGACGGTGTCCGGCTCCTCGCCGGCCTCGCCGTGCCGATGACGACCCTCGGTGTCGTCCTCGCCCAGCCGCTGACCGACGTCGTCTTCGGCTTCGGGGGAGCCGCGAGCGCCTCCAGGTTGGGCTGGCTCCTGGCGATCTACGCCCTGAGCTTCGCCGGATCCGGCCTGCAACGGGCCCTGCTCGCCCCCTTCTACGCGCTTCGGGACACCCGCACGCCGCTGCGCAACACGGCATACGGGGTGCTCGCCAACGCCGCCCTGCTCCTCGGGGGGTATCCGGTCGTTGCCGGGTCACCGGAGGCCATCGCCCTGGTCCCGGTGGCTTATGCCGCGGCGCAGTATGTCAACGTCGCCCACGCCTGGCGGCGGGTCCGGCAGCTGCCCGCGCTGGACGCGCCTGGGCTGGGCCCAGCGGTTGCGGGTAGTCTGCTGCGCGGATTTCTCGGTGCCGGGGCCGCCTGGCTTCTGCTGCGGGTCGTCCCTCCCGGCGCAGCCGTGGTGGTCCTCGCGGGTGCCGTCGGCATCGGGGTCAGCGCGGCCGTCGGCCCGCTGGTCCGTGATCGGTCGTCGGCCCGGCGGCCGACACCCGAGGAACCCTGACCGATTCGATCGACGGCCGCCCCGGCGGCCAGGAGGAACCCGCTCGTGGACACCATTCGGCGCTCACTCACCCGGCCGGGGCGGGCGAACGACGACCCGCGCTCCACGACCGCCTCCCTGCTGGTCGGGGCCCTCGTCGGGATCGCCCTGACGATCTACACCACGGTCACCCTGTTCTCCGACGTCTCCCGCCCGCTGGTCGCCCTGCCCGCCGCCGCCATCGTCGTGGTCGCGATGACGCTGGTCGCGCTCAACGATCTCGAGACGTTCGTCCTGCTCGCCATCGCCGTCCGGTCGAGCCTCGATGCGTTCAAGGGTTCCAGCGCGGCGACCAGCCCGAGCGCCCTCCTCGGCCTGCTGCTCCTCGGCCTGGGTGGGCTCTGGCTGGTCAACCGCCGGGTCAAGCTCGGCTCGGCCTATCCCACGTCCGCCCTCGGAACCGGATTCATCGTCTTCAGCGCGGTCGCGACCCTGGGTGTGCTGACCTCGCCCTCGCCCGGAGTCGCGGCCGAGGAATGGTCGCGGATCGCCAGCATCGCCATCGTCTTCCTCGTCGTCGAGCAGCTCGCCGCCCGGGCGCCGAGCACGGGCCGCTTCCTCGTCGCGATCGGCCTGTCGGTCCTGGTCCCGTCGGGCTTCGCGCTCTGGCAGCTCGCCACGGGATCCGGGCTGCGGGTCGCCGGCGGCTTCCACCGCATCACCGGCACCTTCGTCCACAGCAACCCGCTCGCCTACTTCGCCGTGTTCGCGTGGTTCGTCATGCTCGCGGCCTATCCGGTCGTGCGCGGCTCGGCCCGGCACGGGGTCGGCCTCATCCTGCTCCTGTCCAGCGGGCTCATCCTCTTCTCCTTCACCCGCAGCGCCTGGCTCGTCGCCGTTCTCGGCCTCCTGGTGCTCACCTTCCGCCACCGCTCCTATCTCGCCGTCGCGATCGGCTGCGCGCTGCTGCTGCTCGTCGCGGTCAGCCCGCCGGTCCAGTCCCGCTTCGCCGACCTCGAGACCGCGTCCCAGGTCTCCGGCAAGCCGGCGAACTCCCTGTCCTGGCGGATCGACTACTGGAAGCAGTCGCTCGAGATCGCCGAGCCGAGTCCGATCGCCGGGGTCGGTCTGCGCACGGTCGCGACCACGACGACGGCGGCCAAGCAACCGCACAACGACGTCGTCCGCGCCTACGTCGAACTCGGCATACCGGGCCTGGTGTCGTATCTCGTCCTCCTCGCGCTCATGGTGTCCGCGAGTGTCGCGGCGGCGCTCGATGCGAGCCGGCGGGGGTTGCGCGGTCTCGAGCGGGCGGTGACCGAGGCCGCGCTGGTCACCTCTCTGAGCGTCGCGCTGCTGAGCCTGGTCGCCAATCTCATGTCCCAGGTCGTCGTCATGATGTATGCCGTGACCATCCTCGCGCTGTCCTCCGGCGCCTACCTCCGCCGCCGGCGCCTGGACGCCGAGGCCGCCGGGGTCGTCGAGGGCTGAGGGTGCGCGTCCTACACGTCAACAAGTTCCTGTACCGCCGAGGTGGCGCCGAGGCGCACGTCCTCGACCTGGCGGCGAGCCAGCGCGCCCGCGGGGACGAGGTCGCGGTCTTCGGCATGGCACATCCGCAGAACCCGCCCCTGCCCCTGGCCCGCCACTTCCCGCCGTATGCCGAGTTCGACCCGCCCCCGCCCGGGCTGCGCGACCGGGCCGACCTGGCCGCCCGGATGCTGTGGTCCCGGTCGGCCGCGCGGGGCATGCGGGCGGCGCTGGCCGAGTTCCGCCCCGACGTCGTCCACCTCCACAACGCCTATCACCAGCTCTCGCCGTCGGTCGTCGCCGCGGCTCGCCGCGCCGGCGTGCCCTTGGTCATGACGGTGCACGACTACAAGCTCGCCTGCCCGACCTATCGCTTCCTCGACCACGGGCGGATCTGCACCGCGTGCGTCCACGGTGGCCTGCGGCAGGCGGTGCGCCGCCGCTGCCGCGACGGAAGCCTGGCGGCGAGCACGTTGGCGGCGACCGAACTCGGCGTGCACCGCCTCCTCCGGGCGTATGCCGCCGTGGGCGCCTTCGCCTGCCCCAGCCGGTTCCTGCGCGACCAGCTCGTCGCCGCCCGGGTCTTCCCCGAACGGCTGGTCCACCTGCCGAATCCGACGCCGCTCGGCGTGCCCCGGCGCACCGGGCCCGGCGCGGGTGTCGTCTACGCCGGTCGGCTCTCGCCGGAGAAGGGGGTCGACGTCCTCATCCGGGCGGTCGGCGCCCTCGACCCGGAGGACCTGCGTGGCGCGCGGCTGGAGATCGCCGGCGACGGACCCGAGCACACGTCTCTCGCCGCGCTCGCCGAGCGCGTCGCGCCCGGCCGCGTGCGTTTCCACGGCCGGCTCGACGCGCCGGCCCTGGCGGACCTCGTCGCCTCCGCCCGGGTGAGTGTCCTGCCGGCGCGCTGGCTCGAGAACCAGCCGCTCGGCGTGCTCGAGTCGTTCGCCGCGGCGGTGCCGGTCGTCGGGAGCCGGCTCGGCGGCATACCGGAACTCGTCGTGCCCGGCGACACCGGCGCTCTGGTGCCCCACGACGACCCGGCCGCCCTCGCCGAGGCCCTCGCCGGCTATCTCGCCGACCCCGACAGGGCCGTCCGGGAGGGCACCACCGCCCGGGCGTATGCCGAGGCTCACCACGCTCCCGAGGGGCACCTTCGCGCGCTGGACGGGATCTATGCGCGCGTCCGCGTGGCGACCGCCGAGGGGGCGGCGTGAGGATCGCGATGATCGGCCTCCGCGGGCTGCCGGCCACCTATGGCGGGGTCGAGAAGCACGTCGAGGAACTCGGGTCGCGGCTGGCGGCCCGCGGCCACGAGGTGACGATCTACTGCCGGCCCGCGTACTCGACCGCGGGCATCCAGATGACCGCCGAGGACGACTACCTCGCGCCCGCCGAGGGGGTGCCCGGCCACTACCGTGGGATGGCGTTGCACAGCCTGCCGACCCCCGGCGGCAAGCACCTGGAGTCGGCGGTCCACTCCGCCCTGAGCGCGGCCCACACGGTGTGGTCGGGCGGCTACGACATCGTCCATTTCCACGCGATGGGGCCCGGCCTGTTCACGCCCATCCCGAAGCTCGCCTCCCGGGCCCGCGTCGTCCAGACCATCCACGCGCTCGACGACGAACGCGCGAAGTGGTCGGTGGCCGCCCGGACCACCCTCCGGCTGGGCCGGGCGATGTCGACACGGGTGCCCGACGAGGTCATCGTCGTCTCGCGCGAGATCGCCCGGGTCTATCGGGAGCGCCATCACCGGGACACGACCTACATCCCCAACGGGGCGCCCCGGGTGACTCCGGCGCCACCGGGCGACCTGCTCGACCGGCTGGGCCTGACGCCCGGCGACTACGTCGTCTTCCTCGGCCGGCTCGTCCCGGAGAAACGCCCCGATCTGCTCGTCCGCGCGTTCGCGCAGGTTCCCGGCGACACCCGCCTCGTCATCGTCGGCGACTCCTCCAACACCGACGCCTTCGCCGGAGACCTGCGCCGGATCGCCGGGCGCGACCCCCGGGTCGTGCTCCCGGGCTATCTCTACGGCCGCGACCTCGCTGAACTGATGTCCTCGGCGGCGGTGTTCGTCCAGCCGTCCACGCTGGAGGGGATGCCGATCACGCTGCTGGAGGCCGCGGCATACGGCCGGCGGGTCGTCGTCAGCGACATCCCCCCGCACCTCGAGATCGTCCGGGCCGACGGGCCCGGGCACCGGGTCTTCCGGAGGGATTCGCAGACTGGCCTCGCCGAGGCGATCGTCGCCGAACTCGCCGACCCGACAGGCGGCGCGGCCGGGGCCACCGCCCTGCGGGACGACGTGCTCGCCCGATACGACTGGGACGTGGTGACCGACGAGGTGCTGTCGGTGTACGCGTCTAGTCTCGATCGGTGAAAGGAGGGCTCGCGATGGATCCCTGGCTCGTGGTCGGACTCGGCAACCCCGGCAGCCGGTATGCCGCCAATCGCCACAATGTCGGCGCGCACGTCGTGGCCGACCTCGCGGCGCGCCACCACGTGACCCTCGCGCGGCACAAGGGCAGCGCCACGGCCGCCCGGGTGAGCATCGGGCCCGATCGGGTGCCGGCGATCCTCGCCGTTCCGACGACCTTCATGAATCTCTCCGGCGACCCGGTGCGCGACCTCGCCCGGTTCTACAAGGTCCCCCCGGAGCGCATCGTCGTCGTCCACGACGAACTCGACATCGACTTCGGCCTGGTCCGGCTCAAGCTCGGTGGGGGCGAGGGCGGGCACAACGGGCTGCGGTCGGTGAGTGCCATGCTGGGGACCCGCGACTATCACCGGGTGCGGGTCGGCATCGGCCGCCCGCCGGGCCGGATGGATCCCGCGGACTTCGTCCTGCGCGACTTCACCGCGGCCGAGCGGCCGGAGATCGCCGTCTCGGTCGTCGAGGCGGCGGACGCGGTCGAGGACCTCGTCGTCCACGGCCTGCTCGCCGCCCAGCAACGCTTCCACGCGCCTGGAGCGGGCCGGTGAGCGCCCGCGCCGCGGCGGCCCCGACCGGCGGGGGGGCCCCGACCGGCGGGGGGGTGTCCGCCCAGATCGGCACGGCGGCGAACGCCGGGCGGGGTGGGCCCGGGGACGCGCCGCTCGCCGGGCTGCTCGACGCCCTCGGCGCCGCGCCCGAGGTCGCCGCGGGGGTCACCGTTCTGCGGGCCGGGGACGGACCGACCGAGATCGCCCTGCCGGCCGGGC
>JBDIAJ010000096.1:0-15687 GCA_039812345.1 Nostocoides sp.
CGCGCCCGCCGACCCCGAGCCCGCCGACACCGCGCCCGCCGACGCCGAGCCCGCCGACGCCGAGCCCGCCGACGACACGCTCGCGGCTGCGGCGCTCCACCCCGCCCTGACCGCGGCCATCGCCGACCATCACCTCGACGCGATCACCGTCCGCTGCTTCGACTTCCTCGGCGACCTGCACACCTCCGGCTGCGTCGCGCTCGCCGAACTCAACGACACCGGCGTCGTCGCCGGCTGCGAGGGCGACGTGGCCGGCGCCCTCGCCATGCTGATCGCCCGCGAACTCCTCGCCAGTCCGTCCTGGATCGCCAACCCCGCGACCATCGACCCCGCCTCGGGCCGTATGGTGCTCGCCCACTGCACCGTCGCCCCGTCCCTGGTCGACGACCTCGAGCTGCACACGCACTTCGAGAGCGGCATCGGGATCGGCCTGCGCGGCACCTTCCGCCCCGGCCCGGTCACCCTCCTGCGCCTCGGCGGCCGTGCACTCGACCAGCACTGGTTCACCGACGCCGACATCGTCGCCACCGGCGACGCGCCCGACCTGTGCCGCACCCAGGTCACCCTCGCGGTCGACCCCGATGCGCTCCAGTCACTCCTCGACGCGCCGCTCGGCAACCACCTCGTCCTCGTGCCCGGCCATCATGCGGCCCGCCTCGAGCGCTGGTGGCGCCTGCTCCACGGCTGAACTCAGCCGAGTCCGCGGTAGTGGAACGGCTTGAACGTGCCGTAACCGGACCAGTAGGGATAGGGCACGATCCGGTGGATCGCCCCGTTGTGGGAGGACGACTCCTCATAGGCCCAGTAGGAGGTGTGCGCGCTGTCGGCCCACTTCTCGAAGAGGAGCACGTGGAAGGAGGAGTTGAGCATCGCGTCGCCCGGCTGGAGCTGCGACTTGGTGATGTAGCTCCCGACCTGGGGCAGGGTGTAGGTCGTGTAGCCCGGCTTGGTCAGGCCCCACGCCATCGAGACATAGCCGGAGCAGTCCTCGCGGTAGCCCTGGTAGGTCGAGGTCTGGCTGTACGTGATGTGGTTGTCGACCCAGACCTTCGCCCGGGCGATGGCGGTGGCGCCGCTGAGCGCGCGGCCGCCCTCGTTCGCGGATGCCGCGGGGACGCCGACAGAGGTGAGCGCGAGGGTGGCCAGGAGGGCGGCGGTGCGCCGCGGCATACGGGTATGGAGCATGCTCGCCATGCGGGGGAATCCTCTCGGATCAGGGCGACCAGAGGTGGGGGGACGTGGCCGCCGCGTGAGGTTCCGATGGACGGTAGCGCACGAAGCTGGGCCCGGGAAGCCCCTGAGGGGGGCGCGGGCCCGGCCGAGGTCCGTACGATGCCCGGACAAGACCGCCGATCGAGAGGGATGTCGGATGCGTGTGTTCATCACCGGAGGCACCGGCCTCATCGGCTCCGCGGTCGTCGCCGAACTGCGTCGCGGCGGGCATCGGGTGCTCGCCCTCGCCCGATCCGACGCCTCGGCGGCGACCCTCGAGGAGTCCGGCGCCGACGCGCTGCGGGGTGGCCTGAGCGATCTCGACGTCCTCCGATCGGGGGCCGAGCAGACCGACGGTGTCATCCATCTCGCCTTCAGCAACGACTTCACCAGCCCGGAGACGCTCGCCGCCGGCATCGCCGAGGAGGCGGCGGCCATGGCCACCCTCGGAGCCGCGCTGATCGGCAGCGACCGGCCCTATGTCACCGTCTCCGGCACCCCGATCACGCCCGGTCGTCCGTCGACCGAGGCCGACCCGCTCCCGCTCGACGGACCGGTCGGCGGGCGCGGGCGCTCCGTCAACGCCGTCCTCGCGCTGGCCG
This sequence comes from Nostocoides sp., assembly GCA_039812345.1. Classification (GTDB taxonomy): domain Bacteria; phylum Actinomycetota; class Actinomycetes; order Actinomycetales; family Dermatophilaceae; genus Nostocoides_A. The sequence continues at coordinate 1,815 of JBDIAJ010000096.1, forward strand.
ACCGGGGCGTCCGCAGCAGCGCCATCCGGCTGCCGCGGACGGTCCACAACGACGGGACCGGCGGGTTCGCCGGAATCCTCACCGGGATGGCCCGCGAACGCGGCGTCGTCGGCTACCCGGGCGACGGGACCCAGCGCTGGCCGGCCGTCCACGCCCGCGACGCCGCGGTGCTCTTCCGGCTCGCACTGGAGAACGCCGCCGGCGGCACCTCCTGGCATGCGGTCGGCGACGAGGGCGACGCCGTCCGCGACATCGCCACGGTCATCGGCGAGCAGCTCCATCTCCCTGTCCAGCCCGCGCCGATCGAGGTCTTCGGTCCGTTGGGGCCGGTCTTCGTCCTGGACCAGCCGGCATCGAGTGCGCACACGCGCGCCGCCCTGGGCTGGACGCCCACCCACCCCAGCCTCCTCGCGGACCTCGCCACCCTCGACGCCCACCCCTGACCGCCTCCGACCAGCGAGAACACGCGGCCGACCGCCCGGCGCGGGGATCGCCCACTGACCCCCGTGTGGCGCTCATCATGTTTCAGCGCCACGCCCGCAGGCCCTAGCGTGGAGTCAGATCCGGGGCCACCAGTGCCGGTGGTTGATGCCGGGATGGACTGGGAGTCGCCATGACGCTCGACGTGGGCGCCCTGATCGACGCCTGCGGTCACGACCGCTCGCGGCTGCTCGACCTGCTCTGGCAGGTCCAGGACGCCTGCGGTCACATCCCCGACGACGCCGTGGCCGCGCTGGGCCGCGGGCTCGACCTGTCACCGGTCGAGGTGCGGTCCACCGCGAACTACTACCACTTCTTCCACGACCGTCCCGCCGGCCGGCACCGCCTCTATCTCGCCGACACCGTCGTCGCCCGGATGTCGGGGTATGCCGCGGCGCTCGACGCGTTGGAACGGCATACGGGCGCGCGGCTGGGCGAGGCCGACCCGACCGGGGAGTTCGGCCTCTATTCGACCCCGTGCATCGGCCTCGCCGACCAGGAGCCGGCGATGCTCGCCGACCGGGTCGTCTTCACCCGGCTGCGCCCCGGACGTGTCGCCGACATCGTCGAGCAACTGCGCGAGGGCCGCACGGCCGAGCAGATCGCCAACCCGGCCGGGCTGCCGACCACCGACCTCGCGTATGTCGAGACCCTCGTCGAGTCCAACATCCGCACCGTCGGACCGGTGTTCTTCGGCGCCCAGCCCGACTACCGCGCGCTCCTGCGCGAGTGCTTCGTCCAGCGTCCCGAGCAGGTGACCGAGACGATCATCGAGTCGGGCCTGCGCGGCCGCGGCGGTGCCGGCTTCCTCACCGGCCTGAAGTGGCAGCTGTGCACGTCGGCACCGGGCGAGCGCCGGTATGTCATCTGCAACGCCGATGAGGGCGAACCCGGGACCTTCAAGGACCGGGTCCTGCTGACCCGCAGCCCCCGACAGGTCTTCGTCGGAATGACCATCTGCGCCTACGCGATCGGCAGCACCCACGGGATCGTCTATCTGCGGGCCGAGTACCGCTACCTCCACGACTATCTCGAGGCCCAGCTCCAGCAGATGCGCGACGACGGGCTGCTCGGCCGCGACATCGGCGGGCGCCGGGGATTCGACTTCGACATCCGGATCCAACTGGGCGCGGGCGCCTATGTCTGCGGCGAGGAGTCGGCGCTGATCGAGTCGTGCGAGGGCCGGCGCGGAACCCCGCGGGTCAAGCCGCCGTTCCCGGCGCAGCGCGGCTTCCAGGGCCAGCCGACGTGCATCGACAACGTCGAGTCGTTCGCCTGCGTCAGCACGGTTCTCGAGCACGGCCCGCGGTGGTTCACCTCGTTCGGCACCCCCGAGTCGACCGGCACCCGGCTCGTGTCCGCGGCCGGCGACTGCAGCCGCCCGGGGATCTATGAGATCGCCTGGGGCACAAGGCTTCGCGAGGTGCTCGACCGGATCGGGGCGGCCGGCGCCCGCGCGGTCCAGGTCAGTGGCCCCTCCGGTGAGTGCGTCAACGTCGCGACCGAGGCCGAGCGCCGGATCGCCTACGAGGACCTCTCCTGCAATGGCGCGCTGACCGTCTTCGGCCCCGACCGCGATCTGCTCGACATCGCCGCGCACTATCTCGACTTCTTCGTCGGTGAGTCCTGCGGCATCTGCGTCCCGTGCCGGGTCGGCAATGTCGCGTTGCGCGACAAGCTCGGGCTCGTCATCGCCGGGCGCGCCGACCGGCACGACCTCGACGATCTGACCCGCTGGGGCGCGCTGGTCCGGTCGATGAGCCGGTGCGGCCTCGGCGGCACCTCGCCCAAACCCATCCTCACGACGATGGCGAAGTTCCCCGAGGTGTATGCCGATCGGCTGGCTCCCGCCGCCGGCCCGCTGCTCGCCTCCTTCGACCTGGCCGCCGCCCTCGGCGGACCCGACCCGACGAGCCCGAAGGGGTGAGGCGCATGGGTGTCCACCTGAGCATCGACGGGATCGCGATCGTCGCCACCGAGGGGCAGACGATCGTCGAGGCGGCGGCCGAGCACGGCATCTACATCCCGACCCTGTGCTCCCTGCCGCATCAGGACAGCGTCGGCACCTGCCGGGTGTGCTCCGTCGGGGTCGACGGCCACGTCGTGGCCGCCTGCACCGTCCGGGTCCGCTCGGGCATGGTCGTCGAGGTCGATGCCCCCGACCTGACCGACATGCGCCGAGCCGTCCTCGAACTCCTCTTCGTCGAGGGCAATCACAACTGCCCCAGCTGCGAGAAGAGCGGCCGCTGCCAGATGCAGGCCGTCGCCTACGAGACGGGGATGACCGCCGCCCGCTTCCCCTACCGCTACCCGGTCCGGGAGAGCGACCACGCCTCCACGACGATCTGGCTCGAACGCGACCGGTGCATCCTGTGTCAACGGTGCGTCGAGTTGATCCACGACGCCGAATCGGGCCAGCAGATCTTCTCGATCAGTCACCGCGGGCCGCGGGCCCGGATCGAGATCGACACCGACCTGGCGGACCGGATGACCGACGCGGACGTCCGGGCCGCGGTCGACATCTGCCCGGTCGGCGCCATCCTGCCCAAGGGCGTGGGGCACGACACCCCGATCGGCGACCGCCGCTTCGAGGTCGAATCGGTCCGGACCTGGTCGATGACGTCATGACCGCCGACTCCATCCCCTCGCACGCCCTGCCGCGCACGCCGCTGCCGGACGAGCAGGCGGCCCGGCGCGCGGACAAGATCCGGGTGGCGACGATCTCCCTGTGTGGATGCTGGGGCTGCACTCTGTCGATCCTCGACTGCGACGAGCGCCTCCTCGGGCTGCTCGACCGGATCACGATCACCCGCTCCTCGCTGACCGACATCAAGCGCATCCACCAGCGCTGCGCCGTCGGCTTCGTCGAGGGCGGCGTCGCCAACGAGGAGAACATCGAGACGCTCGCCCACTTCCGGGAGAACTGCGACGTCCTCATCTCGGTCGGCGCCTGCGCGATCTGGGGCGGCATTCCCTCGCTGCGCAACACCATTCCCCTCGCCGACGTCCTCCGGGAGGCGTATGCCGATTCCGTCACCGCCGTACCCGGCGCCCCGGTGGTCATCCCGAGTGACCCGGACCTGCCCCGCCTGACGACGAAGGTCTTCCCGTGTCATGAGGTCGTCCACATGGACTACTTCCTCCCCGGCTGCCCGCCCAGCGGAGACGCGGTGTTCGCCGTCCTCGATGACCTCGCCAACGGCCGGCCCGTCGCCCTTCCGACCTCCCTGACCAAGTACGACTGACCAGGAGCGCGCATGGGACAACGCCTCGTCATCGACCCGGTGACCCGCATCGAGGGCCACGGCAAGGTCGTCGTCACCGTCGACGACGACCACCACGTCACCGGTGCGCGCCTGCACGTCGTCGAGTTCCGGGGCTACGAGCGCTTCGTCCAGGGGCATCCCTACTGGGAGGCTCCCGTTCTCCTGCAACGGATCTGCGGGATCTGCTTCGTCAGTCATCACCTCGCCGGCGCGAAGGTCCTCGACGACATCGTCGGCGCGGGGGTGGGATCGGCATACGAGATCTCGCCGACGGCACAGAAGATGCGCCGACTCGGGCACTACGCCCAGATGCTCCAGTCGCACGCGACCGCCTACTTCTATCTCGTTGTCCCGGAGATGCTCTTCGGGATGGACGCGCCGCCGGAGCAGCGCAACGTGCTCGGGCTGATCGAGGCCGACCCGGCGCTGGTGCGGCGGGTCGTCGCGCTGCGCAAGTGGGGGCAGGAACTCATCCAGACCGTCTTCGGGAAGCGGATGCACGGGCTGCTCGCGGTCCCCGGCGGCGTCCAGAAATGCCTGACCGAGCAGGAGCGCGACCGGTTCGTCAACGGCGACGACTCGATCCCGTCCCTCGCCCAGGTCATGGAGTATGCCGATGACGGCCTCGCCGTGTTCCGCCGCTTCCACGCCGAGCACCGCGCCGAGGTCGACGGGTTCGCCCCGGTGCCCGCGCTGTCGATGTGCCTGGTGGACGACGACGGGATCGTCGACTACTACCACGGCCGGATCCGCGTCGTCGACGAGGACCTCCGGATCGTCGAGGAGTTCGACTATCACGACTACCTCGACCACATCGCCGAGGCCGTCGAACCGTGGAGCTACATGAAGTTCCCGTTCCTGAAGCGACTGGGCCGGGAAGCCGGCTCCGTGCGGGTCGGCTCCCTCGCCCGGCTCAACGTCACCCCGACCCTGACGACCCCGCTCGCGGCGGCCGCGGCCGAGGAGTTCCACGCCTACACCAACGGGCGGGCGAACACGATGACCCTCCACTCCAACTGGGCGCGGGCGATCGAGATCATCCACGCGGCCGAGGTCATCGACCAGCTTCTGCACGACCCGGACGTCCTGCGCGACGACACCCTCGTCGTCCACCCGCCGGCGCCGGCGTGGACCGGGGAGGGGATCGGGGTCGTCGAGGCCCCCCGGGGGACGCTGCTGCACCACTATCGGGCGGATCGCGACGGGGCGATGACCTTCGCCAACCTCGTGGTGGCGACGACCCAGAACAACGAGGTCCTCAATCGCACCGTGCGGGCGGTGGCCGAGCAGCATCTCGACGGATGCCTGGAGATCACGGAGGGAATGATGAACGCGATCGAGGTGGGCCTGCGGGCCTACGACCCGTGCCTGAGTTGTGCGACCCATGCCCTGGGGCAGATGCCCCTGGTCGTCTCGGTGGTCGACCCAGATGGAACCCTACTGGCAGAACGGATTCGGTCATGAGTACACTTCTCGAGCTGGTCAGTGGACGAGACTGCCTCGTCTATGGGATCGGCAATGCCGGACGGGAGGACGACGGGCTCGGCTGGGCCTTCGTCGACGCCCTCGAGTCCTCCGGCGGCTGCGGCGACGCCCTCCTGATGCGTCGCTATCAGTTGGCGCTGGAGGACGCCGATCTCCTGGGCCGGATGCGGCGGGTGCTCTTCGTCGACAGCACCCGCGCCACGGACGTCGAGACGTATGCCGTGACCCGCCCCGAGCCGGACCTCGACGTCACCTTCACCTCCCATGCCCTGTCGGTGCCGGCGCTGCTGGAGACGACGCGCGTGTGCGCCGGCCGGATGCCCGAGGTGTGGCTGCTGGCGATCCGGGGCTACCGGTGGAACCTGCGCATCGGGCTGTCGCACGCGGCATACGGCAATCTCGAGGCGGCCCTGCGCGCGGCGCGGATGACCGCGGTGGCCCCGGCTCCCGCGCTCGCCGGTGGCGTGTGATGACGGATCGGTCCTTCGAGGAGATCGTCAGCGCGATCCACGACGCCCCGATCGGGTCGTTCGTCGGGCGGCACGGCGCGGAGGTGCTCGCCCGGTTCGCCGGTGACGAGGTGCCGCTCCACGACGCGGAGTTCCTCTTCCACAAGGGCGACTACGCCTCGACGTTCTACTTCGTCACCGCGGGGCGGCTCGCGTTCATCCGGGAGGCGAGCAAGAACCGCCCGCAGTTGATCCTGCACGTTCTGGAGAAGGGCGATCTCGTCGGGGAGCTGAGCTTCATCGACGGAAGTCAGTACACGGTCAGCTGCGCCGCCCTCGGCGAGGCGTCGGTCCTGTCGTTCCGGGTCGGGGACCTCTCGCCGCTCATCGACGACCACCCCCGGGTGCTCTATGACTTCATGCGGGCGATCATCGCCCGCGTCCACTCCTCCCGCGCCTCGATCAGCCGCCAGCAGCAGGAACTGGCCGACTACATCGCCACCGGCGGCAAACGCTTCTGACGTCGAGAGGTCAAGTACCGGGCGTCGAGAGATCAAACAACCCTCGTCGAGAGATCAAACAACCCTCGTCGAGAGGTCAAGTACGGGGCGTCGAGAGGTCAAACACGCGGGGCGAGCGGTCGGCATACGGCCCGGTCGTGCACTTGCCGCCGTCGCCGAACCCTGGTTTCATGAGCGTGAGTCGCGCCGGGAGGGCGCGACGATCGAGGGGATTTCGTATGCGGCGTCGAGCCTTGGCGACCATGACGGCACTGCTGACGAGCGGGGGGTGCGCCACCGCGGTCGCGTCGGCCGCTCCGGGAGAGGCGGCGGTGACTCCGACCGCGAGCATCGTCGCGCGACTCGTGCCCGGCCAGCAGGTGCCGGGTCCCGACTGGGGTCGAATCGCCGTCGCGTTCGACGTCACGGCACGGGCCGACTGCACCCGTGGCTGCGATGTCGTCTGGAGTGAGGTCACCGAGTCCGGTGCCCCGGTGACGACCGTCCTCGACTCGCGGACGTTCGGCCCGTCGGCCACGCAGCACTACACCGTCCGGCACGCCACCCAGCTCGGCAAACTCGGTGCCCGGACGATCAGGTTCGTGCAGCGCACCGCTGCCGGCACCCGGGACCTCGCGTTCGTCCAGCAGGACGGCGTGCAACTTCCGGAGGCGGGCCCGGACACCACCCTCGGCGGCGACTGGCGTCGGGTGGTCGACCTCACCGCGACCCAGACGATGACGCTGCGCTCGTCGGCGCGCGGGTCCGCGGCGTCGTTCGGCCAGACCACAGGCGGCTCGAATATGCGACGTTATGGCGTCGTCGCCGAGACCGGTCCGACGGGTGGCGTGCTCGGGGTGTATGTCGATGGCGCGCTCGCGGCTCGGGTCGACCTCCGCTCGGCCGAGGTCGTCCACCGCAAGGTCGTCGCGGTGTTCGAGACCCCGCCCGGTGGGCATACCCTTCATCGCTTCGGGATCGTCAACCTGACGCCGACGACTCGGCCTGACGCCTCGGTCAATTTCGATGGCTTCGTCCTCGTCGGTTCGTATTCCCTGGCTCGAACGGCCGGGCGCGAGCCGATGGCACCGATCCGGGTGAACGTCCTCGATCAGGTGCTGTCGCGGGACGTTGCCGCTGGCCGGGTGTCGATGCGGGTGAGTGCGACGGTGACCGGGTGCGCCGACGGCTGCGAACTTCGGTGGGGGTCGAAGGTCATCGCGTCCGCGACCTTCCCGGCCGGGGCGACGAAGACGCTCTCGGCGACCATAGCGCCATCGATCCGGCACAGCGACGGGCAGCCGCTCGACGTGTCGCTCTATCGAGGCGGTGAGTTCGCGGGGTTCGCCTATGTTCAGCCCGATCTGGACTCGCTCGCGGCGGGGAACTTCGCCAATGTGTTCAGCAGCGGCTGGAGCGTGGCCTCGCGTCCCGGCGTCCTGAACGGCGGCACCGTCGAGACCTCCGCGCGCGACGCGGGCTTCACCTCGATGCTCGAGATGTACGACCCCACCGCCAGTCGGACGGTCGCCATCGTCTCGGCCCGCGGCCCGCAGATGGGCGTGATGGGGGTCTATCGGGACGGGATTCTGGTCAAGACGATCGACCTGCGCTCGGCGACCTATCAGCCCCGGGCCGTCGTGGCTTCGGTGACGTTGGGTCACCGTGGCCGGGTCACGATCGTCAATGCCACGCCGGCCGGCCGGTCGGCCGACACGATCACCCTCGATGAGTTGCTGACGATCGGCTACGACGACTGACCCGCGAGGTGCGGACGCGGGGTGAGCCGACCTGGTGCGACCCGCCCGCCTGGGCGGTCGCGGAGTCGCCCTCATCGTTGTCTGGCCGTGATCGCTTCGGTCGACCGCGCAGACTACCGTCCCGCCATAGGGCGCAGGGGCTGGCTGGTGGTGGTCGTCGCAGTGCTCGTCGCCGGCAGCGGCTGGTGGCTGACCCGGCCCGGTCGAACCCGCCGGCCCGAGTGCGAGCGACACCGCAACGGTGGTCGGGACGTCCTCGCGGCGGGCGGGACGCGGCATACGGACCTCGTGTATGCGATCACGGTCGACCGCTTCGCCAACGGCGACACCACGAACGATCGTGGCGGCCGGACCGGATATCGCGACGCGACCGGCTTCGACCCGACAGCATCGAACTATTTCCACGGGCGGCGACCTGACCGGGATCCGTTCGAAGGTCGACTACATCGCCGGATTCGGCACGACGATCGTCCTGCTCTCCCAGGTCTTCGCGACCGCGGCGCCCGACGCCGGGGTGCCGAACTATCTGGGACTCGGCCTGGCCGGCGACCCGGCCCGGCAGGACCGCGTTATGGCACCGAGGCGGATCTGAGTGACCTCGTCGAAGTCGCTTGCAGGAGAAGGGGATTCGACTCGTGCTCACCCTCGCCGTGCCGCCCCGTGCGCTGCCGGATGCCGCGGCGGTGGGGCGATTGGCGAGCCAGGGCGTGGACGGGATTCTGGTGCGGAACGCCGATGACTCCGGTGACCCGCGCGTGGGAGCACAGGCGGCGGCGGTGTCGCAGTGGGTCCCCGAGGTTCGGGCGACAGCGGGGCGGTCGTTCGACGTGATCCTCGGCGCCCGCGCGGGTGATTGGGTGCCCATCCAGCAGGCGAATGATCTCGGGGTCGACCTACAGTTCGGTGGTCCCGGCAGACCGCAGCAGGGGCGAGGAGTCCCGGAAGGCGACCGAGAGCGAGTCGCGCGTGGCTGGGGTGGGCCACGGCGCCGTAGACCGCTGGCACACCGACGACATCCGCGATCAGTTCTCGGACTGGGCGGAGGAGTCGCGGCGGCCCATGGTGCGGCGACAGGTGCAGGTGAGTTTCGCCAACGCTCTGCTCCGGCAGGGCACGCCGGTGATCGAGGCGGGCACCGAGCAGGGTCTCGGAACCGTCAACGGGTTGCCGGGCGACCAGTTCGCCACCGCGGACCGGCGAGCCGCGGCTCTCGTGCCCGTCGACGGAGTCGCCGGGCACGAGATCGCTTCGACCCGGCGCATCCACTCTATCGCTGGATCGGCCGGTTGGACGCCCTCCAACACGATCACCCGGCGCTCGGGACCGGCCTGCAGATCGACCGGCCGGCCGAGGCCGACAGTGTGGATCCGATCGGCTTCCCGGAGGTCGGGACGTTCTCCCGGATCGACCGGGCCACCGGCACCGAATACCTCGTCGTTTGAACCCGAGCCTGTATGGCGATCAGATCACCGTCACAGCGGGGAGCCCGAACGCGACGCTCGAGTCCCTGATCGGGACCGGGACCCTGCGCGCGGACGCGTCCGGTGATGTCAAGGCAGGGTTGACCGGACAGACCGTATGGGTGCTGCGGGCCACGTCCGCGCCGTCTGCGCCCGTCCTCTCGGCCACGGTGACCGCGCCGGCCGAGCCGCTGCGTGGCGCCCGCTTGGCCGTGAGCGGGACGGTCGCCGGCGGGTGGCGGGGCGTTCGTCGCGGCCCGGCCGGCGGGCGGGGACTGGCGCGTCGTTGGTCCGATTGACCATGGCCCGATCCGGGCGTTGGTGCCGATCGGCGATCCGGCCGTCTGGGCGATGGTCGATATCTCCGTGGTCGCGCGGGGTATCGGCGGCGCGCTCACCTACGCGACCGGCCGAAGCGAACCCGGGGCGGTCGTCACCGCGGACACGGTCATCACCGCGGTCGGTGACTTCCAGGACCGGGCCGGGTGCGCCGTCAACGACGATCCTTCGTGTTTGTCGACGCGGTTGACCGACTCGGACGGTAACGGGATCTGGACGTGGACCTCGCCTCCCTTGCGCGAGGGCAGCTACTCGGTGGCCGTGAGCGTGGACGGAACGCGGTATGGCCGCGACCTCTGGCCAGGGGCGAGCCCGCACGTATGGCGTGGGCTGACGCCGGCCGCCTCCCGATTCGGGTCACTTTCGATCCGGTGACCCGCGAGGTCGACGTCGATCCCCAACTCTGACGTGGTCTGCGACGGGAGGCCGTCGACGGCGAGCCTGGCCGATGTGGTCAGGACGAGCTGTCCCGGCGCCGACGGGCGAACCGTCGGGGCGACCGAGGGCGGAACCGCGTTCACGTCGATGAAGGGCGACACAGGATTGGCGGTAGCGTGCACCCTGCTCACGTGCCTGCAGCGCAGCTCGGCCGGAGCCATACAAGGAGGATGCGATGGCCTTTCGCCACCCCGGATGCAGCGTTGCCCATCGCACCCAGAGGACGCGCGACGAGTGTCCGAACGGGTACCGGGTCGTCGGGGGAAGGAATCAGCCCGCGACCTCGTATGTCGCATCCGAAACCCACGTCGACCTGCCGACAGGCCAGGTCTTCGATAGGCCGATCGACGGCGTGGGTGCGTCGTCATGGGGTGTCCATCCCGACGTAACCTCGATGGGCTCGCCCACCCCACCGTCGACACCTCGAGCGGGAACCAAGCGCTCCTGGGTCCCGTGGGCGACCGGCGTCGCCGGTCTCGTCGTCGGCATCGCCATGGGTCACGGGAAAGGCGACGTGCCGCAGGCGGCAGGGCTGAGCGCCCCGATGTCGACGATCACGTCAACCCAGACCGTGACCGCCCCGACCCAGACGTCGACGACAACCCAGACGACCACGAAAACAAGCACGCGGACGAGGACCAAGACGGCAACGAAGACCGTGACCGCGGCAGCACCAGTTGCCGGTGGCGGGGGAGGGTCTTCCGTGTACTACGCCAACTGCAGCGCTGCGCGAGCAGCCGGGGCTGCGCCGCTTTACCGGGGAGAGGCCGGTTATCGGTCTGGCCTCGATCGCGACGGGGACGGCGTGGCCTGCGAGTAGGTGGCGGCCCTTCCCAATCCCAAAGTGACGCACTCGGGATTTCGGATCGGTTGGTGCTGGGCGCTCATCGACCGGGTGCGTGGCGGGCGGGACGTTCGGCGGCCGCCGCTACCGACGAAGCCGGTGACCCTGCCTGCGTCCGGCGGACGCGCTGCTCCCCCTCGGTATACAGATCGGGTGGGCTCATGCCCGCCTGGGCGGTCGGTCACGTCGACGACGGTGGGCATGCCAATCGGGGCTCATCCCCGCACGGGCGTGGCGGACGCCCGCCCGATCTTTCACGCCACGATCGACCCGGGCACATCCCCGCGCGGGCGGGGCGGACTTGGTGATCGCCGCTGACGGCTCCCGCTTCCCGGGCTCATCCCCGCGCGGGCGGGGCGGACGAGCTCTCCCCGAAGTCGAGGACGTCTTGGCTGGGCTCATCCCCGCGCGGGCGGGGCGGACAACTACCCGGCGAACGCCGCGGGCGTGCTTGAGGGCTCATCCCCGCGCGGGCGGGGCGGACCGAGTCCTCGTCGGCGACGAGAAGGCCGCCGAGGGCTCATCCCCGCGCGGGCGGGGCGGACGCCTCATGGTCACCGCAAGGTCGCGGTCCGCGGGGCTCATCCCCGCGCGGGCGGGGCGGACTCGATCGAAACCCCCGACGCCGGCGTCCTGACGGGCTCATCCCCGCGCGGGCGGGGCGGACTCGACGTCGACTCCGTCGGCCAGCCTCGGGAAGGGCTCATCCCCGCGCGGGCGGGGCGGACGAGGCGCGCCGGTGTGTCACGTTGTGACTCGCGGGCTCATCCCCGCGCGGGCGGGGCGGACCCAGGCCATCACCTCGGCCGTCGACCTCGACACGGGCTCATCCCCGCGCGGGCGGGGCGGACGCCCTTTACCCTGGCGACTGACTATCTGTCCTGGGCTCATCCCCGCGCGGGCGGGGCGGACTGTTGGAAAGTGACTTCGGGGTTCCATACCTGGGGCTCATCCCCGCGCGGGCGGGGCGGACCAAAGCGACTCTGGCCGGGATGCCCCTGGTCGGGGCTCATCCCCGCGCGGGCGGGGCGGACTTGACCACCCACCCGCGTGGGATCCCAGGTGGGGGCTCATCCCCGCGCGGGCGGGGCGGACCCGTGCGGGCCGTGGGCGGTGACGGGTGAGCAGGGCTCATCCCCGCGCGGGCGGGGCGGACAGCCTCACCACGGCCGTTGACCCCCTCGTCCAGGGCTCATCCCCGCGCGGGCGGGGCGGACGCGATCCTCGCCGACTCCGTCGACTATGCCGCGGGCTCATCCCCGCGCGGGCGGGGCGGACCGGTGCGACCAGGGGAGGGGGGTGTGACCACCGGGCTCATCCCCGCGCGGGCGGGGCGGACTCTGCCAACTCGCGCTCTCACTGGCAGGCGCAGGGCTCATCCCCGCGCGGGCGGGGCGGACACGCGGCCGAACTCGGTCGCGGGGTCGTCCGGGGGCTCATCCCCGCGCGGGCGGGGCGGACGCTGGGACCGAGCCGGCCGGAAGATGGTCGGCGGGCTCATCCCCGCGCGGGCGGGGCGGACGCCCTGGCCGGGGCCGGTCTCGACCACGGGCTGGGCTCATCCCCGCGCGGGCGGGGCGGACGCCCTGGCCGGGGCCGGTCTCGACCACGGGCTGGGCTCATCCCCGCGCGGGCGGGGCGGACAGGAGTCGCCAGGAGATGACGGCGCCGGAGACGGGCTCATCCCCGCGCGGGCGGGGCGGACCCGACGGTGGTGAGGTGGATACCGTCGCCCGAGGGCTCATCCCCGCGCGGGCGGGGCGGACTGATGACGCGGGTCACGGGTGTGGATAGGTGTGGGCTCATCCCCGCGCGGGCGGGGCGGACCCCGAGCCGCCGGCCACCGAGGTCAACGCGGCGGGCTCATCCCCGCGCGGGCGGGGCGGACTTGTCACCTGGACACGGGCGCCGTAGAGGGTCCGGCTCATCCCCGCGCGGGCGGGGCGGACATGCGGACAGTCCACGGGCCGCCGCGCCCATGGGGCTCATCCCCGCGCGGGCGGGGCGGACTTGCCGCAGTCCGCGCCGTCCGACCTCGAATGGGGCTCATCCCCGCGCGGGCGGGGCGGACCTCGATCCCGCCATCCAGTCCGGGGCCGTCCAGGGCTCATCCCCGCGCGGGCGGGGCGGACCGGCATGACCTGGCACACCGGCCCGCTCGCCTTGGGCTCATCCCCGCGCGGGCGGGGCGGACCGACATCGTGGACCTGATCGAGGGGCTGATGGTGGGCTCATCCCCGCGCGGGCGGGGCGGACGGCACGGGAGGCGCGGCAACTCGTCGACGCGGGGGGCTCATCCCCGCGCGGGCGGGGCGGACCGTGAGTTCGAGGTCACCTGGCCGACATTGGGGGGCTCATCCCCGCGCGGGCGGGGCGGACGGTGCTGGATGCCGGAGTCCCATGACGACCAAGGGCTCATCCCCGCGCGGGCGGGGCGGACTGCGAGGGAGCCGAACGGTCCGTTCCGGTCGCGGGCTCATCCCCGCGCGGGCGGGGCGGACAAGGGCACGGTCAAGGGCACGGTCAGGGCACCGGGCTCATCCCCGCGCGGGCGGGGCGGACGCCGAACACGAGGTCGTCGCCCTCGTTGACCTGGGCTCATCCCCGCGCGGGCGGGGCGGACTCGTCCACGGGAAGGGGGCGCGGGATCGGCTGGGGCTCATCCCCGCGCGGGCGGGGCGGACGGGATGGAGACCTACTGCCTGACGTTCGGGCAGGGCTCATCCCCGCGCGGGCGGGGCGGACGAGAACCCATCCTCGCCGTGCCGCGTCTGGTGGGGCTCATCCCCGCGCGGGCGGGGCGGACGGGATGGAGACCTACTGCCTGACGTTCGGGCAGGGCTCATCCCCGC
>JBDIAJ010000097.1:0-15648 GCA_039812345.1 Nostocoides sp.
CCGGCAACACGATGACGGTGGACTCGGCATACAGCACCGTGCGGTTGCCGCTCTCCCGGCCGCTCGACTGACGTTCACGACGGGAGGCAACCTTTCGCCGCCCAACTCCGTGTCGGACTATGACCCGGAAAGGAGGGCGGATGTTCGGACCGTCCAAGGCCACGCGCGACGCGGAGTTCACCGCGTTCGTCGAGGGCGCACAGACACCGCTGATGCGGATGGCCTACGCGCTGACCGCCGACCCGCACAGTGCCCGCGACCTCGTCCAGGAGGCCTTCCTCAAGACCTATCTGGCCTGGGGTCGTATCCGCACCGAGGACGCGCTGGCCTACACCCGACGCATCATCGTCAACCAGCGGATCGACACCTGGCGGCATACGCGCAAGGAGACGGCGACCGGCGAGATGCCGGAGACCGCAGGCCCTGACGGCAGCGGCGCGGTCGCGAACCGCGACAGTGTCGTCCGGCTGCTGGCCACCCTCCCGGAGCAACAGCGCAAGGTCGTCGTCCTGCGCCACTACGCCGACCTCAGTGAGGCCCAGGTGGCCGAACAGCTCGGCATCTCGATCGGCGCCGTCAAGAGCGCCGCCTCCCGCGGCCTCGCCGCCCTCCGCACCCACGCCGCCACCCTCGAAGGAGGCACCCGATGAACCTCGACCTGTCCAGTTACGACCCGGACCTCGACGACGCGCTCCGCCGCGAACTCGGCACCACCGACCTCCCGAGTCTCGACCCCGCCGCCCTCGCCACCGCGGGCGGCCGGGCCCTGCGCCGGCGCCGCATCGCCGCCGCGAGTGGAGTCACCGCCGCGGTGCTCACCCTTGCCATCGGCGGGTATGCCGCGCGCGACGCGTTCTCGCGCAACGCTCTCCCCAACCCGCCGGCCGGATCGAGCAGCACGAGATCGGCCGCCGGTCCGGTGACCGCGACGCTGGAGTCGATGAACGCGTCCTTCGAGACGACGGGGGGAGCCACGAAGATCCCGGGGGCCACCCACTTCGCGGTCACCTGGTCGCCGAGCGCCGGGGCCGACGGCCGGAATCTCACCTTCGCGGCCGTCGCCGACTCCGGCGCCCGGACCCCCATCGGGGGCTTCTCCACGCTCGGCGTCTCGCCGGACGCGGTGAGTTGGGGGACCGGCCCCGGCACCCAGGCCATCGTCGGGGTCCTGCCCGCCGCCGCGACGCAGTTCCGCGTCGTCCTGCCGTATGCCGCGAACGGCGGCCACGGTTCGACCTCCGCTCAGGGGGCCCTCGCCGGGACCCCGTGGCAGGCGTTCGCCATCGCCTTCCAGGAGGCCGCGGATGTCGGGCGCATCGTCGACCTCCTGTGGCTGGGGCCGGACGCCGTCGTCCACGACCGGACCGGCACCGTGGTGCCGTCGGTGACGCTCTCCGACCGGAAGCACCGGACCTTCTATGTCGCGGACGCCGACGACACCTTCGGGGTCTTCTCGACCTCGGGAGGCGGCGCCTCGGGCTGGCTCTCGGCCGCGAGGAGCGGGCATCCGGTGCTGTCGATGGGGCAGGCGAAGGACTCGACCGCACCGATGGACGGCTTCTTCGCGATGCTGGTGCCGAGCGGTTCCACGGCACCGGCGCTGACGCCGAGCGCCTCGACCAGCGGCAGCACGCAGCCGCAGATCGTCGACATCCCGGGGTCACGCTGGGCCGTCCTGTGGTCCGACTACACCTCGGACGGCGTCGTCCTGGCGGGAGCATTCGCCCGCGTCGAGTGGACCGGCCCGGACGGTCAGCGAACCGTGGTCACCAAGTTCTGACCCGCCCCGTTCTGCCCGACCAGTCCACCGACTGCACCGGAAAGTCCTGCGGCGCAACGGAAGATCTCCGACCGTTTGCCCGCGGGACTTTCCGGCGTCGGGCCGAAAAGTTCGCCACCACCGGCAACCTTCGAGCGGGCTGCTCCGTGTGTGCTCACGACAGACCCCACCACCGGGAAAGGCCCCCACGATGTCCCGCATCACCGCCACCGCCGCCGCTATCGCCGCCCTCGCCTCGGTCGCGGTCGCCGCGCCGGCACACGCCGCATTCGATGATCTCAACTCCGAGCGGGCCGAGTCCTACGGCCGGATCACTTCGACCGCGCGGCTCTTCGGGGCGGACGCGACGATCCTCGGGCGGCACTACGCGGGCCGCCAGATCACCATCACCGCGTCCGGCACCGAGCGCCGGGCGTATGCCGTGACCCTCCGCGACGCGATGACCGGCGCCGTCGTCCTCGAGACCGGCCCGATGGAGCCGGACGCCCGCGCGACGCAGACCTATCGCACCAGCCGTGAGCTGTCCGCCTGGTTCGTCATCCGCGGCGCGAACGCCGACCTCGCGACCGGCAGTTCGTGCACCCGGACTGGGCGCGACGGCGTCGAGCAACCCGCCGCTGCGGACGGGGTCGTCTTCGAACAGACGCGAGTGCCCGGCACCGACGTCACCGTCGCGATCGTGCGCTGCCTGCGGCCGACGGCGGCCGCGAGCGCGCCGTCCGTGACTGGGTGGTGATCGGCATACGGCAGGAGGCCTGTGAGCGACCCCACGCCCTCGCGGGTGGAGGGATGGCGCCGGCGCCGGGGAGGATGGAATGTCACACGGCGACGCGAAGGAGCGATGGTCATGCAGTTCGGGCGCAGCTATGAGGAGTTCGAGGTCGGGGCCACCTACAAGCACTGGCCCGGCAAGACGGTGACCGAGTACGACGACCACCTCTTCTGCCTGCTGACGATGAACCACCACCCGCTCCACATGGACACGCACTACGCCGAGGAGACCACCCAATTCGGCAAGAACGTCGTCGTCGGCAACTACGTCTACTCGATCCTGCTCGGCATGTCCGTGCCCGACATCAGCGGCAAGGCGATCGCCAACCTCGAGATCGAGTCGCTGCGCCACGTCGCCCCGACCTTCCACGGTGACACGCTGTATGGCGAGACCAAGGTTCTCGACAAGTGGGAGTCCTCGTCCAAGGACGACCGCGGCGTCGTCTACGTCGAGACGATCGGCTACAACCAGGACGGCAAGGTCGTCTGCATCTTCCGGCGCAAGGTGATGGTGCCCAAGGCCAACTACCTCGAGGCGCGCGGTGGCGAGCAGCCGGGCCGCCCGGTCCCCCAACCGGACAAGAACTGGCCAGGCGCCTGACAATCCTGGACGCCCGGTAGCGCCCCTGCGCAGACTCCTCCCGGAGCACCAGCGTCGACTGTCCCCCGACGTCTGCTCCAGCCCAGGCCGACAGGCCGGGTTGATGCACTCATTCTCGTGTCGGGAGGAACATGTCGTGTCCAGACGATTGACCAGGTGGCTTGCGGTTGCCGCGAGCACCACCGTCGGGTTGGCTTTCACCGGGCTGACGGCCGCAACGGCCGCCGACTCACCATCGGGGGTCGACCTCGGCGCCGCGTTCAGCCGCCCGCTGGGCGGCGATGCGGCCGTTGCGGCCGCAGGCGAGCATTTCGCCGACGTGGCGCGCCTCAACAAAACCGACATCGACACGTTGAGGGAGCGCCTGCACAACGATGCGACCCTGCGGGTCGACCGCACGGGGATGGTGTCGGTCGTCGAGCCGACCCCGTCGCAGAAGGCGCCCACCGGGCGGGCGACCGCGCCGGAGAAGGGGCCCTATCCCTACGCCCAGACCTTCCGCCTGCACTCCAAGCCCGGCTCGAGCAAGGTGATCTACCTCGACTTCGACGGGACGGTGATCAGCGGCACCACGTGGAACAACTACTACGGTCTGCCCGCGGGCTTCTATGGCGGCTACAGCCTCGACGGCGACCCGGCGTTCAGCACCACGGAGATGGACGCGATCCAGGGCATCTACCAGCGGGTGGCCGAGGACTACGCGCCCTTCGACGTCGATGTGACCACCGAGGAACCCGCGGCGAGCCTCATCGATCGGGACAGTTCGACGGATCAGAACTACGGAACTCGTGCCCTGGTCTCGAACGACACGACGTTGTCTGACTACACCTGCAGCAGTTCCTGTGGCGGCATCGCCTACGTCGGTGTCTTCGACAACATCGGGAACCATGAGTACTACCAGCCCGCACTCATCTTCGCCCACCTGCTCTCCAACAAGGAGAAGTCCATCGCGGAGGCGGTCTCTCATGAGGTGGGCCACAATGTCGGCCTATACCACGACGGCCTCACGGACGGCACGACCTACTACGCCGGCCACGACGACTGGGCTCCCATCATGGGAGTCGGCTACTACCGTCCGCTCGTCCAGTGGAGCAAGGGTGAGTACTCCGGTGCCAACAACACCGAGGATGACTTCGCCGTCATCCAGTCCAACGGACTGAGCTACCGAGCCGACGATCACGGCGACACGATCTCGACGGCAACGGCCCTGGGAACCTCGTCTCCAGCCACCGCGTCCGGTGTGATCACGACGCGATACGACAAGGACGTATTCAAGGTCGTGACGCAGTGCACGGCCACCCTGAGCGCCGGCGCGACGCCCGCGCCGCGAAGCCCGGATCTCGACATCCAGTTGCGCGTCCTGAACTCCGCCGGCGGCCAGCTCGCGCTCTCCGACCCCGCGTCCTACACCAGCACGTATGACGTCGCTGGAGGGCTCGCGGCAAGTGCGTCCGTCACGGTCGCGGCCGGAACCTACTACCTCGAGGTGGACGGCGTGGGCAAGGGCTCGGGTTCGACCGGCTACACCGACTATGCCTCGGTCGGGCAGTACTCCGTCACCGCGTCCGGGTGTCTCGGGAACCCGGTCGGCACGGCATACGGCAAGATCAGCGCGGGCTCCTTCCACACGTGCGCCGTGACGACCACCGGCGGCGTGAAGTGCTGGGGGGACAACACCTTCGGTCAGCTGGGCAACGGCACCTTCGTCGCCTCGCGGACCCCGGTGCAGGTCACCGGACTGACCTCGGGCGTCCAGGCGGTCTGGACGGGGCGTGACCACACCTGTGTGATGACGACCGGCGGTGCCGTCAAGTGCTGGGGCAACAACACCAAGGGCCAACTCGGTGACGGCACGAAGATCAACCGGCCGACCCCGGTCCAGGTTGTCGGCCTCACCTCCGCAGCCAAGGCCATCACGGCCGGCGGAGACTTCAGTTGCGCGGTCACCGGGGCGCGGTCGGTCAAGTGCTGGGGCCAGCCGTATGCCGTGACCCCCGTGGTCGTCCCCGGCATCAGCGGCGCGGTGCAGATCACGGCGGGCGAGAACCATGCCTGTGCCGTCACGACCGCCCACGCCGCGAAGTGCTGGGGCACCAACACCAACGGCCAGCTCGGGGACGGCACCACTGTCACCCGGGCGGCGGCGGTCCAGGTCAAGGGGATGGCCTCGGGTGTGTCGGCGATCTGGGCCGGACGGTTCCACACCTGCGCCTACAGCACCGCGGGTCGGGCGATGTGCTGGGGCGCGAATGGCAACCATCAGCTCGGTGACGCCACGACGACCACCCGCTTGACGCCCGTGCAGGTCTATGGGCTCACCGCCGGCGTCATCGGACTGCGCGGCGGCTACTCCTACACGTGCGCGGTGAAGTCGACCCGTCAGATGCTGTGCTGGGGCCGGGGTGCCGATGGCGAACTCGGCAACGGCACCGTGAACGAGGCAGCCGTGCCGACGGCAGTGTCGGGATTCGTCAGTGACACCGGGATGATCGCCACCGGATACTGGCACGCCTGCGCGCTGAGACAGAGCGACGGCTCGGCCTACTGCTGGGGCAGCAACTCCCGTGGGCAACTCGGAGACGGGACCAACACCACCCGGTTGCTGCCGACGAGGGTCAGTGGCTGATTTCGCGTCGATGATCACGACAGTCGACTGAGCCGGACCCCGGACCCGCCCGCCGCCGCTTGGAGGCGGGCGGGAGCCGTGTCCACTGAAATTGCGACTTGTCGGGGTGCCGAGCCGACCGCGACACTTGGACCCCCCATGACTGGCCGGCGCTCGGACCGCGGCGGGATCGAGCGCCGGTCTCCTTTCGCCCCGGACAGTCGTCCTCGGGGGGCGGAGCCCCCCGGTGTGCTGGGAGCGGTTGCGAGCGCCAGCGAGCCACTGTGAGCAGCCCGAGGAATCGCGAGCGCAGCGAGCTTGATTCCTCGGAGCAGAAGGAACAGCGCGAGCGAAGCGAGCGCCACGCCGTTCGGAAGGGCGCAGCCCTTCGGGGGGTCCTCGGGGGGCGGAGCCCCCCGGTGTGGGTCCTCGGGGGGCGAAGCCCCCCGGTGTGCTGGGAGCAGTTGCGAGCGCCTGCGAGCCACTGTGAGCAGCCCGAGGAATCGCGAGCGCAGCGAGCTTGATTCCTCGGTGCAGAAGGAACAGCGCGAGCGGAGCGAGCGCCACGCCGTTCGGAAGGGCGCAGCCCTTCGGGGGGTCCTCGGGGGGCGGAGCCCCCCGGTGTGCTGGGAGCAGTTGCGAGCGCCAGCGAGCCACTGTGAGCAGCCCGAGGAATCGCGAGCGCAGCGAGCTTGATTCCTCGGAGCAGAAGGAACAGCGCGAGCGAAGCGAGCGCCACGCCGTTCGGAAGGGCGCAGCCCTTCGGGGGGTCCTCGGGGGGCGGAGCCCCCCGGTGTGGGGCGAAGCCCCCCGGAGTAGCATCCGACGATGAGCGAAGAGCAGAAGGTCGCCGACAACCGGGCCCGGGACACCACGGACGAACTGCGGGCCTTCATTCGCCAGGGGTGGGCGCCGCGCTCGGAGGCCCGCCCGGTCCGCTCCCCCGCCGCGCCGTATGCCGCCGCTCGCCGCGCCGCACTCAGCGCCGCCTACCCGGGCGACCGGCTGGTCATCCCGGCGGGCGGGCTCAAGGTGCGCAGCAATGACACCGACTACGCCTTTCGGCCGCATACCGCGTTCGCCTATCTCACCGGCCTCGGCGCGGACCGGGAGCCCGATGCGGTCCTCGTCCTCGAGCCGACGGAGGGCGGTCACGAGGCGATCCTCTACCTCCGCCCGCTGGCCCCCCGCGAAAGCGACGAGTTCTTCGACAACGCCCGCTTCGGCGAGTTCTGGGTGGGTGCGCGGCCGACGCTCGCGGACATCGAGGCCGAACTCGAGCTGACCGCCCGGCACATCGAGGAGTTCCTCGACGCGTCGACCAAGGACGCCGCGACCACCCTGGTGCGCGTCGTCCGGGACGCCGACCGCGCCCTCACCGCCGACCTCGACCAGCGCCGGGTCGCCGAGGGCCGTGCGCAGGAGGCGACGGAGGAGGCGGACGACGAACTCGCGCATACGATCTCGCTCGCGCGGATGGTCAAGGACGAGCACGAGGTCGCGGCCATGCGCGAGGCGATCGCGGCGACCCGGGCCGGGTTCGAGGCGGTCATCGCCGACCTCCCCAACCTCGCCGGCACGCCCCGCGGCGAGCGCTGGGTCGAGGGCCTGTTCGGCCTCCACGCGCGCCACCGGGGCAATGGCGTGGGCTACGACTCGATCTGCGCGGCCGGCGACCACGCCAACACCCTCCACTGGATCCGCAACACCGGCGACATCGCCGACGGGGACCTCATCCTCCTCGACGCGGGCGTGGAGGTCGACGCGCTCTACACCGCCGACATCACCCGCACCCTCCCGGTCTCGGGCACCTTCACCGACGCCCAGGCCGAGATCTACGACGCGGTGTATGCCGCGCAGCAGGCCGGTCTCGCCGCCGTCCGCCCGGGCGCGAGCTTCGCCGACATCCACGCCGCCGCGATCCGGGTCATCGCCGAGCACCTCCACGCCTGGGGACTGCTGCCCGAGGGAATCGACGTCGAGGCGAGCCTCGACAAGGAGCACGGGCAATACCACCGCCGCTGGATGGTCCACGGCACGAGCCACCATCTCGGCCTCGATGTCCACGACTGCGCCCTCGCGACCCGCGCGGAATACAAGGAGGGCACTCTCGCTCCGGGAATGATCCTCACCGTCGAGCCGGGCCTCTATTTCAAGGCCGACGACCTCCTGGCGCCGGAGCGGTTCCGGGGGATCGGCATACGGATCGAGGACGACGTTCTCGTCACCCAGAACGGTCACGAGAACCTTTCGGAGGGTATGCCGCGGGCACGCCTCGACGTCGAGGCGTGGATCCGAGACGTGCAGGGCACCACGGCGATTCGCCGCTGACGGGGGCCGCCAGGGCTCGTCACGGCCTGTCTTTGTAAGCGTTTCCATAACAATCCGGACACTTAACGGTTGCAGTCGCCCGACACGATGCCGTGGGGCTTGACTACCGTTCAGTCAGTGGAGGATCGTTCGTCCGTCACGGCCCGTGGTGGGCATTGACAGGGATGCGACGTCGCCTCTCCGACGACTGGCGACACGCACCCGCGACATCAGTCAAGGAGAGTCATTTATGGGCGCTAAGCGCTACGTCATGGCTGCCGTGGCCATCGGGGCGGCCGCCTCGACCACGGGCTGCCTCGGAGGCGGTGGGGGCTCGAGCTCCAACACCGCCACGACCGCCGCTGCCGGGTCAGGGAAGGCCACGGTCGAGGTGATGTACGGCTTCGGCAACGAGCAGGAGACCGCGTTCCAGAAGGACCTCACCGCCTTCGCCGACAAGAACGGGTTCAAGCTCAAGTTCACCAAGGCCGGATCCTGGGACACCGAGATCAAGACTCGGGTCGCCGGCGGCAGCCCGCCCGACGTCGGTCTCTTCCCGCAGCCCGGTCTCATGTGCGACCTCGCCAAGCAGGGCAAGCTCGTCGCCTACGACGACGCGACGGTCACCACCGACAAGGAGACTCTCGTTCCGGGCTTCGTCGAGTCAGGCACCTGCGCCGGCAAGGTCTACGGCCTGCCGTCCGCCGTCAGCGTCAAGTCCCTCCTGTGGTATGACCAGGCCGCCTGGAAGGCGACCGGCCTCGACTTTCCCAAGACGATGGACGACCTGCTCAAGGTCACCGACAGCCTCCGCAACAGCGGCAAGACCCCGTGGTGCATCGCGGCCGAGTCCGGACAGGCGACCGGCTGGCCGATCACCGACTGGATCGAGGACCTCGTGCTGCGCCTCGCCGGCCCCGACAACTACGACAAGTGGGTCACCGGCCAACTGAAGTTCGACAGCCCCGAGATCAAGGCGGCCTTCGACTACTTCCACACGATCGCCTTCAACAACGGCAACGTCCTCGGCGGGACCAAGGCCATTGTCTCGACGAACTTCCAGACCGGCGGCAACGCACTCTTCAAGAGCCCGCCCGGCTGCTACCTGTTCAAGCAGGCGACCTTCATCGCCGGCAAGGGCGGATTCCCGGACGATGTCCTCGCCAAGCTCGACACGACGGTCGGCGTCGGCGCCTTCCCGCCCAAGACGGCCGGAAGCAACCCCGTCCTCGTCGGCGGCGACCTGGCCGCGGCCTTCAACAACGACAAGAACACCCTCGCCCTGCGCGACTTCATCGCCAGCAAGGAGAACGGCACGGAGGTCGGCAAGGCCGGCTACTTCTCGCCGCACAAGTCGTTCGACGTCTCGCTCTACCCGAGCAAGACCCTCCAGACGATCGCCAAGGATGTTCTCTATGCATCCAGCGCGGCGCGTTTCGACGGGTCCGACATGATGCCGGCCAAGGTCGGTGCGGGCACCTTCTGGACCGAGCCCGTGAAGTGGATCTCGGGCCAGGAGGACGAGACCCAGATGCTCGACAACATCGACAAGAGCTGGCCCACGTCCTGAGTGAGTACGGAGCCCGGGGCACCCCGACACCGGAGCGCGCCCCGGGCTCCACGCCTCTCCCACACTCGCACAGAAAGGACAACGGGCTTGGCCGTAAAGATTCTCAACGCGCTCATCGCCATCGCCGGAGGCATCGGCGGCGCGATGGTCATCTTCTGGATCCTCAACAAGCTGGCCGAGTCACTGAAGGGCAAATGGGAGGACCGCGTCAAGCCGTGGGCCTTCGCCGGCCCGGCCATCCTCGCGATCGCGGTGTATCTTATCTATCCCGCCGTCGTGACGATCCAGTACTCGTTCGCCAATGCCGATTCGTCGGCCTATGTCGGATTCAAGAACTACAAGGACATCCTCACCGACAGCAGCTTCCTCCAGGTGTTGTTCAACAACCTCCTGTGGATCATCATCGTCCCGGCGATGGTCGTCGTCCTCGGTCTCGGCGTCGCGACTCTGGCCGACCGGCTGCAGGCACGAGGCGAGAAGCTGTCTAAGACCGTCATCTTCCTCCCAATGGCGATCAGCATGGTCGGTGCGGCGACGATCTGGCGGTCGATCTACGACTACCAGCCCAAGGGCACCCCGCAGACCGGTCTGCTCAACGCGATCATGGGGTTGTTCGGTCGTGACCCGGTCTACTGGTACGGCACGGACAAGCTGCACTTCAACAGCCTCCTGCTGATGATCATCTTCATCTGGACGCAGGTCGGCTACGCGATGGTGCTACTCTCCGCCGCGATCAAGTCGGTGCCGGAGGACACGATCGAGGCCGGTCGGATCGACGGCGCGGGCGAGAAGCGGATCTTCTTCAGCATCATCCTGCCCCAGGTCTGGGGCACCGTGCTGACGGTCTTCATCACCGTCCTGATCGGCGTCATGAAGATCTTCGACATCGTGTATGTCACCACAAATGGTGGCTTCAACACCGACGTCATCGGGCGCCGGTTCTACTTCGAGATGTTCACCGACAACAACAATGGCTATGCGGCCGCAATCGTCGTGCTCCTCATGGTCGCGATCATCCCGGTCCTGATCTACCAGGTGCACCACTTCCGGGCTGAGGAGGCCAACCGATGACCACCGCGGCAACCACGGCCTCCGAGACGACACAGGTCATCAAGCAGAGCAAGCCCAACAGCGGCTCGGGAAGCGCCGGCCTGGCGGTCAAGATCGGCCTCGGCATCCTGTGCATCATGTGGATGATCCCCGTCCTCGGACTGCTGATCAGTTCGTTCCGCACCCGGGACGCCCAGTTCGGCTCGGGCTGGTGGACCGTCTTCAAGAGTCCGCTCGACGCGACGCAGTGGACCCTGAAGAACTACAGCCAGGTCCTCGGCGACAACCAGTCCGGCACCAACATGGGCAAGGCGTTCATCAACAGCTTCATCGTCACGGTTCCCGCGACGGTGATCCCGATCCTGATCGCCGCCTTCGCCGCCTACGCCTTCACCTTCATGGAGTGGCGCGGCCGCGACGTCATGTTCGTCATCATCGTCGGACTGCTCGTCGTGCCCAACCAGGTCGCGCTCGTCCCGCTGCTGAAGCTCTATGGTCAGCTCGGGATGAACAACACCTTCCCGGCCGTGTGGCTCGCCCACATCGGTTTCGGGATGCCGCTGGCGGTCTACATCCTTCGCAACTACATGGCCGGCCTACCCAAGGCCATCATCGAGTCGGCGAAGATCGACGGCGCCAGCCACTTCACGACGTTCTGGAAGCTCATCATCCCGATGAGCACCCCGGCGCTCGCGTCATTCGCGATCTTCCAGTTCCTCTGGGTCTGGAACGACCTGCTCGTCTCCCTGATCTTCCTCGGCCGCGGTGACAACACCATCCTCACCGTCGCACTGCAGGGCCTTCAGGGCCAGACCGGACAGGGCCGCGAACTCATCCCCTCGGCGGGTTTCGTGACGATCATCGTCCCGGTCCTCGTCTTCCTGTCGCTGCAGCGGTACTTCATCCGCGGCATGACCTCCGGCGCCGTCAAGGGCTGACGCCTGCGACGCGCCCACTACGGGCCCGCTCCTCGCCGGAGCGGGCCCGTAGTGTTTCCCGAGTGCTCCTGCTCCCCACGTGCTCGTCGAATGCCGCCGGCGCACCCGTCCGGATCGAGGTCCGGGGCGCCGACGGGCCGGGAAACCTGCGGGTGTGGCGGCTGGGCGTTGAGGCTGGCGGAGCGGCATACGAGAGGGCGGGGGTGGTCGACCTCGGCCCGCTCGATCCGGGCGGATATGGGATCGAGGCGATCGACGCCCGCGGCGACGTGGTCGGCCGGACGGCCGTGCACGTGGTGCCGCCAGGCGACGAGCGGTCCGTATGCCGTTACGGCTTCGTCGCCGACTACCGCCCCGGGCGGGATCTCGCGCCGGTCGCCGACCTCGCCCGGCGGCTGCACCTGACGGCCATCCAGTGTTACGACTGGGCCTACCGGCATGCCGACCTCACAGGCGGCGGCGAGACGTATGCCGATGCCCTCGGTAACCCGGTCTCCCTCGCCACGGTGCGCGGGACCGTCGCGGCCGCGCACGCGGTCGGTGCGGACGCGATCGGGTATGCCGCGGTGTACGGCGTCGGGTCGGTCGAGTGGCCCGCCTGGGCGGACCTGGCGCTGCTCGACGCGGAGGGATCGGCATACGCGCTCGGGGACTTCCTGCGGGTCGTCGACCCGGCGGCGCCCCGCTGGCTCGATCACCTCGCGAGCGACCTGCGCGCGGCGGTGGACGCGGTCGGCTTCGACGGATTCCACCTGGACCAGTACGGCTGGCCCAAGACGGCCGTCCGGGCCGACGGGGCGCCGGTCGACCTGGCCGCGAGCTTCGCCGCGCTGCTGCGAGGGGTGCGGGCCGCGCTGCCCGACGCACGGCAGATCTTCAACAATGTCAACGACTTCCCGACGTGGGCGACGGCCGGCGAGCCGACCGATGTTGTCTATGTCGAGGTGTGGTCGCCGCACGACCGGCTCGCCGACCTCGCCGCCGTGGTGACCCGGGCGCGCACCGTCGGCGGCGTCAAGCCGGTGGTCATCGCGGCCTATCTGAGCGTCTACCAGGCCGCCCCCCGGCCGGAGGCTGACCAGGCCCTCCGGCTGACGTCGGCGACGCTGTGGTCACACGGCGCGACCCACCTCATCGCCGGTGAGGACGGGCGGCTGCTCGTCGATCCCTACTACGTGCGCAACCTCCCGGCGGCGCCGGAGACCCTCGAGGTGCTCGCGCGCTGGTCGGACTTCCTTCTCGCCCACCACGATCTGCTGCTCGACCCGGCGATCGTCGACGTCACCGGCGCGTATGCCGGGCCGTACAACGACGACATCGACGTCACCATCCGGGGCGTTCGGGTGAGTGGCGCGGCCGAGGCGGGCGCGGTGTGGCGGCGGGTGACCCGGACGGCATACGGGCTGGTGGTGCACCTGATCAACCTGACATCGGTGACCGACCCACGGTGGGACGCGGCGCAGCCGGCGCCCGACGAGCTGGCCGGCGGCGTGCTGCGGGTGCGCCGGGTCGGGCCCGGGCCGGTGGACGTCTGGGTCGCCGATCCCGACGGCAGTGGTCGACTGGAGCCCCTGGGCGAGGTCATCGACGGGACGCACGCGAGCCTCCCACTGCCGCCAGTTCACACGTGGCTCGTCGTCCTCGTCCGCGGGCGCTGACCCGTCAGATCGCGGGCGGGGGCGGGGGGACGTCGGAGGCGCGGGCCTGCTGCGCGGCCTGGGCCTCGGCATACGCCCGGGCCTGGGCCTCGGCGACCTGCGCCTGGGCGGCCTTCATCGGGTCCATCCGGGCGAGCAGCTCACGTCCCTGCTGGACGAATTTGTGCTCGGTGAGGACCTCGTAGCGGGTGGCGACGACCTGCGTGACCGAGGTGAAGTCGCGCTGGCCGCGGGTGAAGGCGTAGCCGATCAGCGCCCACACCAGCCCGAAGAGGGCACCGAAGAGGACCGTGCTGGCGATCCGGAGGGCGGTCGATCCGTCCTCGAACATCGAGAAGATCAACCCGACGAACATCCCGAGCCAGGCCCCGGACAGGGCTCCGCCCATCGCCACGCGGCCCCTGGTCAGGCGGCCGGTCACGCGTTCCACCTGCTTGAGGTCGGTGCCGACGATGAGGACGTTCTGGACCGGGAATCCATTGTCGGAGAGGTAGTCGACGGCCTTCTGCGCCTCCGCGTAGGAGTCGTATACGCCGAGCGACATCGGGTAGTCGAGGGTGAACGCGCCCTGCGCGAGGGGCCCACGGGGACCGAGCGGTTGCGTCGTCATGGTCACAGTGTCTCAACAACGCCTGGGAGGTTGCTGGACGTCCGGTGATCAGAACCGGACCTGGGCCCCCATGACGACCGTCCGGCCGACCGGCAGCCGGAAGTAGTCGACCGGGGTCGCCGCGTTGTGCGCCAGGCCGACGAACAGCCGTTTGCGCCACCCGGCCAACCCGGGCCGATCGGAGCGGTGGACGGTGATCTTCGAGACGAAGTAGACGGCGTTCTCGAGTTCGGCGTCGAGTCCCTGCTCGATCGCCTGGGCGAGCGCCGCCGGCACGTCCTGGTCGTCCTGGAAACCGAAATCGAGGCTCACGTGCGAGATGTGGTCGTGCGGGTCGCCGAGGTCGTCGATCCGGAAGCGTTCCGTCAGCGGCACGTGCGGGACGTTGCGGATGCGGGCCGAGACGATGACCGTCCGGGCGTGGATGACCTGGTTGAAGTTGATGTTCTCGCGCAGCGCGAGCGGCACCGTCTCGGCGTTGGGATGGAGGAAGAACGCCGTCCCGTCGACGTGCGCGAGATGCCCGGCGTGCATGTCGTCGAGGAAGGGAACCAGTTCGCCCTCGAGGCTGATCCGGCGCGCCGTCACCAGGGTGGTCCCCCGGCGCCAGGTCATCATGACCAGGCTCACGGTCGCGGCGACCAGCAACGGGAGCCAGCCGCCGTGCAGCACCTTGGCCGCGTTGCCGGCGAAGAAGTTGACCTCGATGACACCGAAGGAGAGGGCGAAGGCCCCGATCTGCCACGGCTGCCAGCGGTGCCGGGCCGCGGCATACACACAGAACAGGCCCGTGGTGAGCATGAGGTCGAGCGTCACCGCGACGCCGTATGCCGTGGCGAGCTTCTCCGATGCCCGGAAGGTCAGCATGAGCAGGAGGACACCGCCGAACAGGAGCCAGTTCACCGAGGCGATGTAGATCTGGCCGCTCTCGCTGTGGGAGGTGTGCCGGACGGTCAGGCGGGGGAGGTAGCCGAGGCGCTCGGCCTGCCGAGCCACCGAAAACGCCCCGGAGATGACCGCCTGGCTCGCGATGATCGTCGCCCCCGTCGCGAGGACGACGAGCGGCAGCGACATCCAGTCGGGCGCGAGGTGGAAGAACGGGGATTCGGCCGTCTCGGGGTGGTGCAGGATCTGCTGGGCCTGGCCGAGGTAGTTGACGGTGAGGCAGGGGAAGACGAGCCAGAACCACGCCCGCAGGATCGGGGTGCGCCCGAAGTGGCCCATGTCGGCATACAGCGCCTCGGCGCCGGTGACGGACAGGACGACGGCACCCATGGCGATGAAGGCGATGAACGGGTGCCGGACGGCGAAGCCGGCCGCGTGGTGCGGCGACAGGGCCCACAGGACGTGCGGGTCGGCGACGATGTGCGGCACGCCGAGAACCCCGAGGCAGAGGAACCACACGACCATGACCGGTCCGAAGAGCCGCCCGACCTTCTCGGTCCCGAACCGCTGCCCGAGGAAGAGCACGGTGATGATCGTCACGCCGACCGGGAGGATGACGTCCCCCAGCCCCGGGGCGGCGACCTTGAGCCCCTCGACCGCGGAGAGGACCGAGATCGCCGGGGTGATCAGGCTGTCGCCGAAGAAGAGCGAGGCCCCGATGACGCCGAGGATCATGACGACGCGGTAGCGGCGGCCGCCGACCGGGACGAACCGCCGGGTGAGATAGGCGAGGGAGAGGATGCCGCCCTCGCCGTCGTTGTCGGCCTTGAGGATGAACATCAACTGCTTGATCGAGACGATCAGCGTGAT
>JBDIAJ010000098.1:0-15565 GCA_039812345.1 Nostocoides sp.
TATTGGGGGCAGATCAGCGGCAACGGCCGGTATGTCTCGATGGTGGGTCAGGTCTCCTCCTTCACTCCGCCAGGGACCGATTCGAGTCGGTGGGTGCTGCGGAAGGATCTGCGGACCGGGCGGGTGGAGACCTCCCGGATGCCGAAGGCGAGTGGGCCGACGACCGGGCTGCCGAATAGTGGGGTCGAGCTTCAGGCGGTGTCTTCGGATGGCCGTTTCTCCGCCGACGAGGTGTGGTACGCCAGCGACGACGACCAGGTCGCCATCAGACGGATCGCGGTGTTCGACTGGGTCGCCCACCGGTGGTCGATGCTCGGCTCGTACGGCGCGATCCGCATCCTGCAGGCGATGAGCGCTGACGGCCGCTACCTGGCCTACACCGCGGCCGATTCGGCGTGGGACGAGCGGGAGTTGTATCTGCTCGACCGTCAGACGGGCACGACCCGGCATGTCGGGCGCGGCCCTGCCGGGAGCGCCGCTCGCCACTACTACACCCAGATCAGCGGAGACGGGCGGTTGTTGGTCACGACCTGGAACCGCGACATCGCGACCTACGACATGAGTGTCGTGGTCCAGCGCACCAGTGATCTCGCCGTCGTGAACTCGATGCACGCGGCTCGGCTTGGCGCGGCGAGCGCGGTGAGTCACAACGGCCGTTGGGTGTTGCTCAGTTTCGGCCGCGCCGATGCAGCGGCCGGGCGGATGTCTATCGCTGGGACCGCGAGACCGGGCGGCGGGTCCTGGTCTCGGTCACCCGGCAGGGTCGTCCACCGTCCGGTGACAGCAGGGGCGTGGCGGTCACCGATGATGGGGCGACGGTGATCTTCACCTCCCACGCCGGCGACATCGTTCCGGCGACACCCCCGACGACGGCGAAACCACCGATAACCTCGACGTCTTCGCCGCCACCACCTCCGCGGTCCGCCCCTGCGGTTGAGCGGACCGCTACTGGATTGGGTCAAGTTCCCCTTCCTCGGGCGCCCTGGTGCCGACATGGAGGTCGCCGTTGTGTCCGGTGCGGGACCCCGTCGGCGGGCGATCATCGGGGCCGGTCGGCGTCAGTCGGCGAAGGCTTTGGCGAGCGTGATCATCCGGGTGCGGAACGCGTCGGAGGACGGGCCGTATGCCGCCGCCCACACCGCGTTCACGACCAGCCGGACGAAGGTCCACGCGCCGACGCGGGCGGGGTCGAGACCCGCCGTCTCGGCGACGATATCGGCGCGCATCCGCACGTGCGCGCGGAGGTTGGTGGCGGCGGACGCGACGTCGGCGCGATTCCAGACGATGGGGGCCACGGCATACGCCCACTCGCCGGAGACCGGCTTGGGGTCGATGGCGAGCCACGCGCCGCGGGCTGGGTCGAGAGGGGCGAGGACGTTGGCATCGTGCAGGTCCTCGTGCACGAGCCGCCCGTCGACGCCGTCCTGCCTGAGGTGGACCAGCGTCGCGGCGGCCTGATCGGTGAGCCTCCGGGGCACGGCTGGGTGACCAGTCCGCAGTTGCTCGCTCCAGCGCAGCGCCTTGTCCGACAGGCGGTCATATTGCGGACCCGCCGGGCGGTCGAGCCGCGTGAACAGGGTGCCGATCTCCTCGCAGGCGAAGAGGATCGGCTCCGTGGTGAGGTCGCGCTCGTCGAGTCGTTCCAGCACGAGGACGTATGCCGCGGGGTCGGCCGCGAGGAGCCGCACCGCACCGGCTCCGCCCCAGTCGCGCAGGGCGAGGTGCTCGAGGCGCGCCTCGGCATGGGGCCAGGTGAGCTTGAGGACCGCCCGGTCGCCGCCGGCGGGGCCCCGAACGGCGTTGTGCGGCATACGAACCGGCAGGACGAGTGCGCACTCGCCGTGCCGGGGCGGACCGTCCAGGACGAGATCCCAGCGGGCCAGCGCGTCGTCGATGAGGGCCGGAAGGCGGCGGAGCCAGTCGTACCCGGAGATGGTCGGCTCGGGCGCGCGGCCGGCGATCGTCGCGCGGAAGGACTCCGGGATCGGGGCCGTGGGCACCCCCCGAACCTAGGCCACCGACCCCGACCCACCGGCCCCCGATCCCGCCACCCCCCGTCGAGTGGCCGGTTCAGCCCCGTCGAAAGGCCGGTTCAGCCCTGTCGAAAGGCCGGTTCAGGGTCGTCGATAGGCCGGCGTCGCCGCCAGACCCGCCTGACTGGGCCCTTCCCAGCCTCGGCGGCACGGGCGATCGGCGACACTGAGGCGGTGTTGTCCCTGCTGCCCGATCCCGCGCTGACCGTGGGGCACCACCCCGCGGGATGGCTGCATGGAATCGCCGAGGCCTCCGAGCAGGCCGGCTCCGCCGGGATCGCCCTTGGATCGCCCATCCAGATCCCCCAGATCGACCGGCCTGGGAGCCGGTCCCCGAGCCGTATGTCGCGCTCGGCCTCCTCGCCGGCGCCACGACTCGCGTGCGCCTCGGCACGCTCGCCTCGCCGACGCCCGCGGTGAGGTCGGAGGTTGGCGGTGAGGTCGTCGGGGCGCATCGACGACCTCACCGCCAACCTCCGACCTCACCCGAACGACAATCCCGACCGGGAGAAGATGGCGCGCCAGGTGGAGCGGTTGCGCGGGCGGCGGCCGCGGCATACGCACGCCGTCATCACGCCGGCACGGTGGACGACCCTCGCCGCCGCCGCGACACCCTCGCCGCAACCGGCGTCGGGACGGTGTTCCTCGCCCTCCCCCGCCTGCTCGACCCCATCGACCTCGCCGCGCAGGCACCTTGATCAGCGGTGGGTGATCGGCCGCTACGCGGTCGCGGGATCGAGGATGTAGGGCACGGTCGTGGCGACCCGGATCAGGCCGAGCCGGCGGAGGATGGGTTCGGACATCGGAGAGGCATCGACCCGCGCGCGCGTGTGGCCATTCTCGATGGCCCAGCGGGCGCGGACGGCGAGGACGGCGCCATACACCCCCCGTCCGCGGTGGTCGGGATGGGTCGCGCCACCGAACATCCCGGCGAAGTCCGTTCCCGGTGTCAGGCGGACCCACCCCGCACACAACGCCGGACCGTCGGGGTCGGCCTCCGACACCGCGAGCACGGCCCGGCTGGCCCGGGGCGCGTGCGCCTGTTCCTCGGTGAAGCTGCCGCTCGTCCCCGTGGTCCCGGGCCAGATCAGCTCGTGCAGGGCGTGGATCCGGTCGTGATCGGCCCGACCCGCAGCCTCCCGGACCAGGAAACCCTGCGGGACAACGGCTTCGGCGAGGACGGCGAGTTCGCCGAGGAGCAGTGCCTCGTCGTCCTCCTTGACGAAACCGGCCGCGACGAGCCGGGCCCCGAGATCGGCCGGTGGGTCATAGGAGTAGGTCTTCCACTCCACCCGCTGCCCGCGTCCGGTGAAGAAGTCCCGCTGCGCGCCGATCGCGGCGTCGGGATCGGACCCCAGGCCCTCGGGCGACTCGATCATGGCGCCACCCCGGGTCGGGTCGGCGGGATAGGTGCGGCGGACGAGCCCGACGCGTTCGTGGACGTGCCCGGAGGCGGCGTCGCGGTCCTGCAGCCGGATCTGTTCGTGGAACGCGGTCAAGAGGTCACTCATAACGCCCATCCTCACAGCGCCCGACCCCGAGCGGGGCGTCTCACAACGGGCGGTCGAGGTTGCCCGGCCCGAAATCCCCTACTTAGGCTTGCCTTCATGGACCGCCCGACGTCGCGACCCGCTGGGCTCGGCCAGCCGGACGACACCCTCCTGCGCCGCGATATCCGCCGGCTCGGTGAACTCCTCGGTCAGACGCTCGTCCGGCAGGAGGGCCAGGATCTCCTCGACGCCGTCGAGGGGGTGCGGCAGCTCACCAAGCGTGCCCAGCGCGGCGACGAGAGCGCCGCGAAAGACCTCACGACCCGGCTCGCGGTGACCGATCTGACGACGGCGACCTCGCTGGTCCGGGCGTTCGCGACCTATTTCCACCTCGCCAACATCGTCGAGCAGGTGGACCGCGCCGCCCACCTCGCCAAGCGTCCCGAGGACGCGGACTGGCTCAACGCGGCGATGGACCGGATCGTCGCCGAACGCGGCGCCCCCGCCCTGACGACCGCGCTCTCCCGGCTGTCGGTGCGCCCGGTCTACACCGCCCACCCGACCGAGGCCAGCCGGCGAACCGCCCTGCTCAAGCTACGCGAGATCGCCGACGCGCTCATCGCCTTCCGGGCCAACCCCACGCCGCGCGCGGAGCGCCACCGTGATCGACGACTCGCCGAGATCATCGAGTCGATGTGGCAGAGCGACGAACTGCGGGTCAACCAGCCGCAGGTCACCGACGAGGCCCGCAACATGCTCTTCTTCCTCGAGGGCCTCCTCGACGAGACCGTTCCGCAGCTGCTCTCCGATATGGCCGAGGAAGCCCAGCGCCGAGGCGCCTTCCTCCCGGTGACCGCGCGCCCGCTGATCTTCGGCAACTGGATCGGCGGCGACCGCGACGGCAACCCCAATGTCTCCCCCGAGACGACGCTCGACGTCCTCGTCATGCAGCACGCGGTCGGCATCCGGGTGCTCGATGAGATGGTCGGGGACTGTGTCGATGAGATCTCGATGACGACGAAGCTCGTGGGCGTCACCCCGGAGTTGGCCGCCAGCCTCGACCGCGACCTCTCCACGCTCGCCGTCGAGCCGCGCATCCGCCGCCTCAACGTCGAGGAGCCCTACCGGCTCAAGCTCAGCTGCATCCGACAGCGCCTGACCAACACCCGCGAGCGCATCGCCGCGCGCGCCCCGTCCCGCGCCGGGCACGACTACACCGGTCGCGCGGAGCTGCTCGCCGACCTCCTCCTCATCCGGGACTCCCTGCTTGCCAACCGCGGCGAACTCGTCGCCGGAGGCGCCCTCGATCGCCTCATCCGGACCGCCGGCTCGTTCGGCCTCCAGGTCGCGACGATGGATGTCCGCGAGCACAGCGACGCCCATCACCAGGCGCTCGCCCAACTCGCCGACCGGGTCAGCGGCGTGCCAGGTGAGTATGCCGCCCGCTCCCGCCCCGAACGCCTCGCCTGGCTCGCCGAGGAACTCGCCGGGCGCCGGCCGCTCTCCCCGACGCCGCCGCCGCTCGACGCCGAGGGCGCGCGCACCTTCGAGACGTTCACGGCCATCCGGGCGGCCAAGAAGTGGTTCGGTCCGGAGATCGTCGAGAGTTACATCGTCTCGATGACCCAGGGCGCCGATGACCTGCTGGCCGCGGCCGTCCTCGCGCGCGAAGCGGGACTGGTCGACCTCGCGACCGGGCCCGACCGGACTCCTCGCGCCGACCTCGGCTTCGTTCCCCTCCTCGAGACCGTCGAGGAACTCCGTTCCGCCGGAACGATTCTCGACCAACTGCTGGGCGTCACGGCATACCGGGAGATCGTCGCCGCGCGCGGCAACGTGCAGGAGGTCATGCTCGGCTACTCCGACTCCAACAAGGACGCCGGCATCACGACGAGTCAGTGGGAGATCCACCGTGCCCAGCGGGTCCTGCGCGACACGGCCGCCCGGCACAACGTCCGGTTGCGCCTCTTCCACGGCCGCGGCGGCAGCGTCGGCCGCGGGGGTGGCCCCACCCATGAGGCGATCCTCGCCCAGCCGTGGGGCACTCTCTCCGGCGAGATCAAGGTGACCGAGCAGGGTGAGGTCATCTCCGACAAGTACCTCCTGCCGGCCCTCGCCCGGGAGAACCTCGAGCTGACCATCGCCGCGGTGCTCGAGGCGAGCGCGCTGCATACGGCCTCGCGGGTCCCGCCGGAGGACCTGACGACGTGGGACGCGACGATGACGGGGATCAGCGATGCCGCGTTCGGGGCCTACCGACGACTCGTCGACGACCCGCAACTACCCGCGTATTTCGCCCAGTCGACCCCCTTCGAGCAGCTCGGGGCGCTCAAGATCGGCTCGCGCCCGTCCAAGCGCCCGGACACCGGCCTCGGCCTCGCCGGCCTGCGGGCCATCCCGTGGGTGTTCGGCTGGACCCAGTCGCGGCAGATCGTCCCGGGCTGGTTCGGCGTCGGCACCGGCCTGCGCAGCGCCCTCGACGCCGGGAAGGGGGAGGAGTTGCGGGAGATGTACGCGCGCTGGCACTTCTTCGCCACGTTCATCTCCAACGTCGAGATGATGTGCAAGAAGACGCGTCTCGACATCGCCGAGCACTATGTCAACTCGCTCGTCGACCCGGGCCTGCGCCCGATCTTCGAGCGGATCAGGCAGGAGTATGCCCGCACGGTCGCGGCCGTCCTCGAGGTCACCGGCGAGAGCGAACTCCTGCAGGCGAACCCGACGCTGAAGCGAACGCTGGAGGTGCGCGACCGCTACCTCGACCCGATCAGCTACCTCCAGGTCTCGATGCTCGCCCGAATCCGCGCCGGTGACACCGATCCTCAGCTCCAACGGGCGCTGTTGCTGTCGGTCAACGGGGTCGCCGCCGGCCTGCGTAATACGGGCTGAACCGGCCTCTCGACGGGGCTGAACCGGCCTCTCGACGGGGCTGAACCGGCCTCTCGACGGGGCTGAACCGGCCTCTCGACGGAGTCAGCGGGGGGCGCGGGGGGCGGGGCGCGACGCGCGGGTGATGATGCGGGGGATGCCGAGCGGCCCCATCGCGGACCCGGCCGTCATGACGCCGCCCATCATGGCGCCGACGATGCCGAGGGCCATCGTGTCGGCCCCGGTCAGCTTCAGCCCCGGCAGGACATCCACGGGAAACATCCTGCGGCGCAGGCGTTCCGGTGTCGTGGCGAGATCGGCGAAGCCGCCGGACGGATACCCGGCGAAGCTGTCGACGGTCAGCGGGGTCGAGACCTCGAGGTGGTCGACGGTGGCCGCGAACCCCGGCCGGTGGCGCTCGACGAGATCGATGAGGCCGCGCCCGATACGTTCCTTCAGCGCCGCGTAGTCGCCCCCGCGTTTCTGCCAGTCCGTGCCGCGCCAGCCGTCGAAGGCCGCCACCGGCACGGGTGCGATGACCTCGGCCGTATGCCGTGTGGCCGCCGGATCCTTCAACGACGGGAACGAGAGATATCCCGACCGCGCGCGCCCCGCGAGCGCCGCCGCCCCGTCGGCCACGGGATCGTGCTCGAGATCCCCGAACATCCAGTGGTTCTCCCCCTGGAAGCCGAGCCGCCGCGGATCCTCCCGCAGCCCGAGGTAGGCCGTGACACAGGCGTGCCCCGACGGGACCCGGCGCAGCGCGGCGGACTGGGGCATCGGCATACGAAGAAGACGGTTGAAGGTCGCCCGCGCGCCGGCGTCGCTGATGACCAGAGGCGCGCGGATCTCCTCGACCGCGCTGTCGCGCCCGCGCTTGCGCGCGACCCGCACGCCGACGGCGCGCCCGCGCTCGACGAGGATCTCCTCGACGGTGCTGTAGACCCGCGCCTCCCCGCCACCGGCGGTGATGACCCCGACGATGGCGTCGGTCATCGCGTCCGAGCCGCCGACCGGGTACCAGCCGCCGCGAAGGTAGTGCTGGACGATCAACGCGTGGATGGCGAACGCGCTCCGGGCCGGCTCCACGCCGTAATCGCCCCACTGCGAGGCGAGCACCGCACGCAGCACCGGATCGTCGATGGTCGCCGCGAGGTAGTCCGCCGTCGTCATCAGCGCGATGCCACGCGTGCGGCGTCCGGCGGCGGCGAGGCCGGCACCGATCGGGCGCGGGAGGTTCCACGAGACGACCTCACGCGCACACCAGGCGGCGACCCGCTGCACATCGGCGAAGTAACGCCGGATCGCCTTGTCCTGCCGCGGGAAATGGCCGATCAGGAGGTCCGCATAGGCGGCGGCGTCGGCCGGGACGGTGACGGTGAGTTCGGGATAGTGGAACACCTCGAACTCGTGCGGCATCGCCGCCCACTCGACTCCCCCGCCGGTGACGAGGTCCATGATCGCCCGCATCTGCCCGCCGGGGTGCATCTCCCCCACGTAGTGCAGGCCGACGTCCCAGTGGTATCCCTTCCGCTGGAAGGCATGGTTGAACCCACCGAGGCGGAAGTGCTTCTCCAGCACCAGGACCCGCTTGCCGGCCAGCTGCGTCAACAGGGACGCGGCGGTGAGGCCCCCGAACCCCGAACCCACGACGATGGCATCGACATCCATGCTCTGCATCCCCCTCCAGGCCTATCTTGTCAATGTCAAGATATCGCCCGATCCTGACAGCGTCAAGATCGCGCCCTACTGTTGTCCGTATGCCGACCGCCAAGCCCTACCACCACGGGGACCTTCGCCGCGCCCTCCTCGGCGCCGCCTGGGAGATCCTCGAGGAGGAGGGCCCCGAGGCGGTGACGCTGCGTGCGGTGGCCCGCCGCGCGGGGGTCAGTCACGCTGCGCCCCAACACCATTTCGCGACGAAGAGCGGCCTGGTCGATGCGCTGGCGACCGAGGGCTTCGAGGCCTTCACCGGGGTGCTCCAGGCGGCGTGGGACGGCGCGGTCACGGAACGACCCACGGCGCCGATGCAGGCGCTCACCGCCGTCGGCCTGGCCTACGTCCGCTTCGCCCGGGGCCGTCCGCACGTCTTCCAGCTCCTCAACCAGCCGGATCTCGGCCCGGACCACCCGCACCCGTCCAGCGGGGAACAGGCCCTGGCCGCCGCCGCGGCGCGCGCCTTCGGCGTCCTCGAGTCGGGGGTGCGCACCTGTCAGGAGGCCGGCCTCATTCCCGCGGGGGATCCGGCGCCCTGGTCATTGCTGTGCTGGTCGGGGGTGCACGGCCTGGCGATGCTGCTGAAAGAGCGGCTCATCCCCCTCGGCCCGAACGCCGACGAGGACGAGCTCACGTTGCTCGTCCTCGCGGCGATGAGTCACGGCCTGCTGTCGCGGGGCCAGCCCGGATCGTCCCCGGCCGTTCCGGGGTGAAGGGTGCGTTCGGCCCGCAACGCGCCGCCGGCCCACGAGTAGTAGGTCAGCGACGTCAGCGCCGGTGCGTACGCGTGGATCGAGACCGCGG
The DNA here is from genome assembly GCA_039812345.1 of Nostocoides sp. GTDB lineage: Bacteria > Actinomycetota > Actinomycetes > Actinomycetales > Dermatophilaceae > Nostocoides_A. The sequence goes on from JBDIAJ010000098.1 coordinate 8,912, forward strand.
TGTCGGCGTGCTCGTTGCGGACGTCATGGATCTCCTCCGGGAGGATGACGCCGATCAGGCCCGGCGCGAACTTGCGCGGCAGCAGCCGCCCGTGGTCGTCGGGCCGGATCTCGGTGAGCACCCCGGCGACGGTCCGGAAGGCGGCGGTCGCCCCGCCGTGGCTGTGCAGCGTCGTGTCGGCGAACGTCGGCCAGGTCACGACGAAGACGTCGACGTCCTCGCGGACCGGCAGCCGCGCCCAGGACTTCACGGATGCGTCCCGGGCGACCAGCGCCTCCCACAGATCCCGACGCCGGGCGATGCGTTCGACGACGTCACACAGGAGAGCCTCGGTCAGGCGCTGGCGCAGGTGCATGTCGCGGACGCTCGGGGCGGACGTGGGCACTGCGGTGACAGTCATGGTGGCTCCCTTCCCGGATGAGTGGACGATCGACGAGACCCGCGGGCAGGGTGCCCCCGGACATCCGAAACCATAACAGATTCTTGGGGCGATCAGTGTGTGGTGTTATGAATCGAGGTCAGGCGGGCAGCCGGGCGAGGAACCGCTGGAGCCGGGGGTTCGCCGGAGCCCCGAGCACGGCGTCCGGCGGGCCCTGCTCGCCGACCCGGCCATCGTCGAGGAAGCACACCGTGTCCGCGACGCGCCGGGCGAACCCCATCTCGTGGGTGTTGAGGATCATCGTCATGCCCTCGGACTTCAGCTCCCGCAGCAGGTCGAGCACCTCGCCGACGAGTTCGGGGTCGAGCGCGGAGGTGACCTCGTCCAGCAGCATCAGCGTCGGGTTGTTGACCAGGGCGCGGGCGATGGCCACGCGTTGCTGCTGGCCGCCGGAGAGGGAATCGGGCCGGGCGGAGGCCTTGTCGGCCAGACCGACGCGATCGAGCATCGCCCGCGCCTGCTCGCGGGCCCGGTCGACGGGCACCCGGTGCACCCGCACCGGCGCGAGGGTGACGTTGTCGAGGACGCTCAGGTGCGGGAAGAGGTTGTAGGCCTGGAAGACCATGCCGATCCGGCCGCGAATCCGATCGGCGTCGACTCGCGGGTCGGTGATGTCCTCCCCGTCGAGCCGGATCACCCCGTCGTCGACCTGCTCGAGCAGGTTGACGCAGCGCAGCAGCGTCGACTTGCCCGAGCCGGAGGCCCCGATGAGGACGACGCACTCGCCCTGACGCACCGAGAGCGAGACGTCGCGCAGGACGACGTTGTCGCCGAACGACTTCCGCACGTGGGTCAACGACAGCACGGGGGCGGCGTCGCCCGCCTCGCGGGTGGCCGCCGCTGCGGTCATCGGATCCCGCCCGTCGAGATGCCCTGCCGCCGGGCCAGCCAGTCCGTCACCCGGGCCATCGGCACGGTCAGGCAGACGAATAACGCGCCGGCCACGACATACGGGGTGAAGTTGTAGTCGAGCGAGGTCTCGATCTGGGCCGCGCGGATCGCGTCGACGACCCCGAGGACGGCGATCAGGCCCGAGTCCTTCTGCAGCGAGACGAGGTCGTTCATCAGCGCGGGAACGACGCGCCGGACCGCCTGCGGCAGCACGACGTGCTGCAGCGTCTGCCGATAGCTCAGGCCGAGCGACCGAGCCGCCGCCCACTGCGACGGGTGGATCGATTCGATCCCGGCCCGGAACACCTCGGCGACATAGGCCGAGTAGGAGAGGACGATCGCCGTGCCACCCCAGAACAGCGCGCTGTTGGGCAGGCCCGAGAAGCGCAACGCGGGCATGCCGAAGCCGAGGAGGAAGAGCACGAGCAGCAGCGGCAGCCCACGGAAGAGGTCGACATACGCGGTCGCCAGCGCCCGGACCGGGAACCACACCGCGCCGCGCAGGGTCCGCAGGATCGCGACGACCATCCCGACGACCCCGATGCACACCGCGCAGACGAGCATGACCCGGATATTGAGCCAGAGTCCCTGCAGCACGGCCGGGAGCGAATCCCGGGCCTTCTGCCAGTTGAAGAATGTATGCCGCAGGGCCGGCCACCCCGGCGACGAGGTCAGCACCAGCGCGAGGACGACGAACACGCCCACCGACGCGATGGTCGCGATCCCGATGGAGCGTCGGGTCTGGCGGCGGCGGTGGTCGGTGCGGGCCCGCGCCATCGCCGATGGGGACCAGTCGTCGACAGGGTCCGGGGCGAGGGCCATGGTCGACCTCCTCCGGTCGGCGGACTAGGTCAGTTGGGGGGCGCCGGCGGCGGAGAGCCAGTCGCCGACGAGCTTGGCCAGGCTTCCATCGGCCCGGAGGTTGTCGACGGCCGCGCTGACACAGGGCGTCAGGGCGGAACCCTTGTCGAGGACCGCGCCGAACTGCTCGGGCGTCGAGCCGGCGAGGGGCAGCTGGCCGACGATGACCCCGTCGTCCATCTGGGCGGCCGTCATATAGAAGGCGGTCGGCAGGTCGACGACGATGCCGTCGATCTGCTTTGCCTTCAGGGCCTGCACCGCGGCGTCGTTGGTGTCATAGACCATCTGCTTGGCACCGATCTGGTCGGTGATCGCCAGGAGCGAGGTCGTTCCGACCTGCGCCCCCAGGGTCGCCGACTTCAGGTCGGCGACCGTCGTCTTGCCGTCGATCGGGCTGCCCTTGTAGGTGACGACCGCTTGGACCACGTCGTAGTAGCCGCTCGAGAAGTCGACCGCCTTCTTGCGGGCATCGGTGATCGAGACCTGGTTGACGTCGAAGTCGAAGTCCTTCGCGCCGGGCAGGACCGCCTTGGTGAACGGCACCTTGACCCAGGTGACATCCCCCGCGGCATACCCGAGCTTGTCGGCGATCGCGTAGGCGACCGCGGACTCGTAGCCCTTGCCATTGCTCGGGTCGTTGCCGGAGAACCAGGGCTCGTATGCCGGGTTGTCCGTCCCCACGGTGAGCTTTCCGGCGGTGTGCGTCGGCAACGACCCTTTCAGGCAGGATGCGGGGATCGCCACCGCCGCCGCGGTCGACGAGCCGCTCTCGCTCGCCGACGTCATCGTGCCCGAGTTGCTCGCCGTGCGGGACGACGTCGGTGCCGTGCTGGAGGACGATCCACCGGCCGGCCCCTGGGCCTGGCCACACGCGGCGGTGAGGGAGACGAGGGAGGCGAGCGCCACGGCATACGCGCTCGGGCGAATCGAGGATCGGGTCATCGCAGGACTCCTCATGAGCGGTCCGTATGGTGCGGCGCGAGCATATCCCGCGCCGCACCAGGCGGATCGGCTCGGGTCAGGGCGTGGCGAACAACCCCGCGTTCGCCGGGCACACCATGCCCGGGGCCGGCAGCTTCCCGGCGAGGAAGTAGGCGGTGAACTGCGTGGCGACGCAGGTGTTGCCTAGGGCACCGTGGCCGTATTCACGTGTCGTCAGCAGCCGGGATCCCGCCAGGAGCCGGTTGACCTGCTGCGCCCCCTGGATCGGGGTGGCCGGGTCATAGCGGTTGTTGATGACCAGCACGGGGTTGGCGGTTTTCACGGCGTAGGGACCGAGGAAGGAGTCCTCCATCGTCGAGCCGGGCCAGCCGCCGCAGACCGCACTCGCCCACGTCCACAGGCTGCCGAACCCGGGGGACTTCGCGTCCTGGGCCCGGCCGGCGTTCCACCAGGCGTCCTGCGTGCGGGGGTTGCGCGTGTCGCTGCAGGCCACCCCGGCGAAGGCGTCGCCGACCTTGCGCTGCCCGTTGGCGAGGGGCGAGGTATAGGGCGCGACGGCGATCGACTCGTGCGCCCGAGTCAGATCACTGCCCGCGGCCCGCAGGTCGCCGCTCGCGACGCGACCGCCGAAGTTGGCGGCATAGATCTGCTGGAGCGCCTGGGCGAGGATGTGGTAGTTGTGGCCGTAGAGGTTGCCGAGGACGCCGCCGATGAGGTCGGCATACGTCAGCGGGGTGTCCATCCCGACGTCGAGCCCGCTCGTCTTGGCTTTCGCCACGAGCTTGGCCCACTTGGCCGGCGCGTTGCCCGCGAGCGCACACTGGGCCCGCCCGACCCGGTCGCACTCGACGAGCGCGGTCGTCAGCGCCTCATAGGCTCCCCGGGCGCTGTTCACCCGCGTCGAGAACGGCCGCACCGGCGGCCGATCGGTGCCGGTCGACCACTGGATCGGGTCGAGCACGGAGTCGACGACGAGGTGCCCGACCCGGCTGGGGAACATCGCGGCATAGCTGGTCCCGAGGAAGGTGCCATAGGAGATGCCGTAGTAGTTGAGTTGCCGGTCGCCGACCGCCTGCCGGATGAGGTCCATGTCGCGGACCGTGTCGGCGGTCGACATGTGGCCGACGATCCGGCCGGGATCGCTCGAACACGCCGCGCGGAACCACTGGGCGGGCCGCCACGCGGCACCGGCCTCCCGTGACGTGACCGGGAAGGGATGAGTGAACGGCTCCGGCACCGGCTGGTCGGTCGTGCAGACCATCGGCGTGTGCACCCCGACTCCCCGCGGGTCGACACCCACGACGTCGTAGCGCGCCGTGACCGCCTTCCCGAGGTAGGTCGCGGCGTCGGGGGCGAAGCCCGAGGCCGACCCGCCCGGGCCGCCGGGGTTGACGAAGATCGTGCCGAGCTTGTGCTTCTGATCGGTCGCCGCCACCTTCACGAGGTCGAGGAGGATGCTCGGGCCGGTCGGGTCGTCGTAGTCGAGCGGAGCCTTCGCCGTCGCGCAGAGATAGGGCTGACCGGCATAGCACTTGGTCCAGTTCAGGGTCGGCACCGGTGCGTTGACCTGGTCGGACGCGCCCGCCCACGCCGCGGCGGGGGCGCTGGCGACGGCGCGCGCGGTGACCCCGCTCGTGCGGGCGGCGACGCTGGCCCCCGCGGTCGGCGAAATCGTCAGCGCGGCGGCGAGCCCCACGAAGGCTGCCGTGGCACGGCGACGTTGTCTTGTTGACATCTCTTCCCCTGTCTTGTCGTTGTCGGTCGAACTCGGCGAGGGCGAGTGTGGGCACCCGACGGTGGCACACGGCATACGCCACAGGGCCCACCCAACCCGCACGGACTGGACCCCGCACGAGGAGACTCCCACAGACCACCGACAGGCCACCACGGGGGCCTCCACAACCTCTTCACAGGTCTCACCGCCTACCCTTGACGCGTGCTGCATTCACTTGCGACGAACTGGATGGACCCCGCCTGGCTCCTCGAACGATTCGGGAGCCAGTTCTTCTGGGTGGGCACCCTCATCGTCTTCATCGAGTGCGGCCTCCTCTTCCCGATCCTCCCCGGTGACTCGCTCCTCTTCGCTGTCGGGCTGTTCATCGCCAACGGCAGCCTGACGTTCAACCTCGTCACCGCGTGCGTCATCCTGTCCGCGGCGGCATTCGCGGGCAATGTCGTCGGCTACGAGATCGGCCGGGCGGTCGGCACGCCGCTCTATCGGCGCCAGGGGCGGTTCATCAACACCGCCAACTTCGACAAGACCCACGCCTTCTTCGAGCGGTATGGCGCGAAGGCCCTCGTCCTCGGCCGCTTCGTCCCGGTCGTGCGCACGTTCATCACCGTCGTCGCCGGGGTGGGCAAGATGAGCCGCCGCCACTTCTTCGTGTGGAGCGGCGTCGGGGCCGTGCTCTGGGCGACCGGGGTGACGCTCGCCGGCTATTTCCTCGGCCAGGCCTTCCCCGCCCTGCGCGACCACCTCGAGGCGGCCATCCTGGCCATCGTGGCCGTCTCGCTGATCCCGATGGTCATCGAGTACCTCCGACACCGCCGCGAAGCCGCCGCCGCCCCTCCCCCCGTCGAGAGGTCGAATAAGGCGGGTCGAGAGGTCGAATAGCGCGCGTCGAGAGGTCATCTGACCCCTCGTCTCGGTTCTGAAGCGGCCGTATGCCGCGCCAGGCCCGCGCGGGCTCGCCGGCCGGCGCTGCCCTCGGCCAGGAGTGCCTGCTGGAGCGAGACGAGCTGCCCGATCCGGTCGTCACCGACCGCGCGGGTGAGCACCGTGTTCCAGGTCGGGTTGGCCACGGCGAAGCCGAGTTGCAGGATGACGACCAGCGCATCCGTCGCCCCGAGCTCCGACACGCAGGCGAGTCCGACGCAGGCCGCCACCTGCACAGGCTCGCGGCCGAAATCAGCACGTGCGGGTCGACACGATCGGCGAGAGTCCCGGCGATGCCCATGGTGACCACGACGGGGAGGGCGAAGCACAGCAGGAGGGCGGCCACGGCATACGGGCCGGCGCCGGAGGCATGCACGCGCAGGGTGAGCGCGACGAACGCCATCGCATCGCCGGTCATCGAGAGCGTCAGCGCCGGGAGGGCGAAGCGGGCCCGCCAGCGCGTCGTCGCCGAGTTGTATGCCGGCGACTCCCTGACGGCGACGCAGGCGGCGGCACTCTGCGACCTGACCCCGTCCGCGATGAGCTATCACCTGAGGGCCCTGGAGAAGTGGGGCATCGTGCGGCGCGGCGAATCGAGCGACGGACGGGAGCGGCCGTGGCTGGCCGCGGCAGACGACTTCACCATCCCGCACGCGACCTATGCGGCCCTCGGCGACGGCCGCGGTGGCGAGCTGATCGCCTTGTGGGGGAACGAGATCACCCGCGCACTCGCCCGTGTCACAGCGGCCTCCGGCGAGGAAGGGGCGGACGCGAGCGCGGTCATGCGCACCCGCCTGTGGGTGACGCCTGAGGAGGCCCGGGCGACCACCGAGGCGATCTCGGCGGCGATGCAGCCGGCCGCGGG